>JANXPZ010000016.1 GCA_025357055.1 Candidatus Eiseniibacteriota bacterium
TACGAGAACATGATCCGCGTGAGTCAGAGGCTGAAGGTCGTGGTGCCCATCACCCTGGTGCTGATCTTCGTCCTGCTGTTCGCCAACACCCGCTCGGCCTTCAAGTCGATGGTGGTCATGCTGGCCGTGCCGTTCTCCGCCGTGGGCGCCATCTGGCTCTTCCACATCCTCGGCTACAACGTGTCCATCGCGGCCTGGGTGGGGATGATCGCGCTGCTCGGCCTGGACGCGGAGACCGGTGTGTTCATGCTGCTCTTCCTGGACCTCTCCTACGACGAGGCCCGCAAGAAGGGGCTGCTGCGCACACTGGGCGAGCTGGACGAGGCCATCCTGCACGGCGCGGTCAAGCGGGCGCGACCCAAGATGATGACCGTCTGCGCCGCCTTCATGGGTCTGCTCCCGATCATGTGGTCGACTTCGGCGGGAGCGGATGTCATGAAGCGGATCGCCGCGCCCATGATCGGCGGCCTGGTCACGTCGTTCCTGCTCGAACTGCTGGTGTACCCGGCCATCTACAAGCTCTGGAAGCTGAGGACGGAGCTGAAGGAGCTCAGGTCATGACCCTGGCATCCCGCCACCGCGCTCCGGTCCGCGCAGCGGAGCCCGGCCGGGGCTCCGCCCGTCGCCCGGGCGGGACCGCAGTGCCCTCGATCGTGCCGCATGGGGCGTGCCCGTTCTCCCCGGCGGTCCGCCGGCGGACCGGGCGCGCCCATCCCATCCAGGACCCGAAGAGGAGATCATGAAGATGAACACGAGGACGTTGGCGATGGCCGTGCTGGCGATGCTGGTGGTGGGTTGCTCGAGCGCCGATGCGGCCCGCGAACAGCGCGTGAAGATCGCGGTGACCGAGAAGGGCTTCGTGCCGGCCGTGGTGACGGTGCAGTCCGGCCGGCCCGTCACGCTCCTGGTCACGCGGCGGACCGATCGCACCTGCGCGACCGAGCTGGTGCTCAAGACGCACGGCATCCACGAGAAGTTGCCGCTGGGCAAGACGGTGGTCATCCGTTTCACCCCCGAACGCCCCGGCACGCTGGACTACGCCTGCGGCATGGGCATGATCAAGGGGAAGATCGTGGTGCGCTGACCCGGCCGGCCGCTCTCACCGGGTGAGTCCGCCGGAAAAGCAGACACCCCGCTCGCCTCACGGTGAGCGGGGTGTCTTTTCTGGGAGAGGCATCTGCAGTCTCGGGGGCCGCACCCAAGGGTCTTCAGACACGCTCTCCCAAATCTGCGCCTTCTGATGCGGGGGTGGCCGGAAGGATTCAGGAGATCCTGGGGGAATGGCAGGGCAGGTACCGGGCACCTGGTCCGGGCGCCCGGGGCCCGGACGGGCGGACCCCGCCTGCGCGTCCGGCGGGATCCGGGAGAGCTCGCCCGCTGGCCCCGGCGATGCGCCGGGAGTAACGTACCAAGCGTTGCCTGGCTGCCAGCGGACGCTGGCCCGAGATCGAAGCCTCCAAGGAAGGAAGCCATGAGCGTTCTGCGCCGCGACCCCACCACGAATCGCTGGGTGATCTTCGGAGACCCGCCACCCGCGGCCCGCACGCCGGGAGATGCCTGTCCCTTCTGCACCGGGCACGAGTCCATGACGCCACCCGAGATCGTCGCCTGGGGCCCGCCGCAGCGCCGGCCCGACGCGCCGGGCTGGCAGGTACGCGTGGTGCCCAACGCGCGCCCGCTCCTGCGCATCGAGAGTGCGCTCGAGCGCCATGCCGACCTGATCTACGACACGACCTCCGGCACCGGCGCGCACGAGATCGTGATCGAGACCCCCGAACATCAGCGCAGCCTTGCCGCGCTGCCGAAGGCACAGGTCGCGCTGGTGCTGAAGGCCTGGGCGGAGCGCATCCGCGATCTCAAGAAGGATCCGCGCTTCCGCTCCATCTTCGTCTTCAAGAACCAGGGGGCGCTGGCCGGCGCGTGGATGCCGGACCATTCGCACTCGCAGGTCATGGGCCTGCCGGTGACGCCCAAGGCGCTCCAGGAGATCCTCGCCGTCGCGCGCGCGCACTACCGTGACAAGGAGCGCTGCGTCTTCTGTGACATCCTGCGCGAGGAGCTGGAGTACGGCCAGCGCCTGGTGCAGGTCACCGAGCACTTCGTGGCGCTGGCGCCCTACGCCTCACGCTACCCCTACGAGTACTGGATCCTGCCGCGGGAGCACTCCGCGGACTACGAGACCACCGAGCCGGCCCTGTTCGATGACCTGGCCGGCGTGCTGCTGGCCTCGCTGGGGCGGCTCGAGGACATCCTGCCCGAACCGGCCTACAACCTGTTCCTCTACAGCAGCCCGAACCGCGACGCGCGCAAGGGGTACTGGACCACGCTGGCCCAGGACTTCCACTGGCACATCGCGATCATGCCGCGGCTGGTGCAGACGGCGGGCTTCGAGGTGGGCAGCGGCCTCTATGCGAACCCGGTGCTGCCCGAGGACGCGGCGCGCATGTTGCGCGGCGGGACGCCGAGCGGAGACGATGGGGCAGGCGCCCCGTCAGGCTAGCCCAGCCCCAGGTCGTCGAGGTCGGCCTCGTCGAAGCCGAGCAGGTGCCCCATCTCGTGCTGCACGGTGGTGCGCACCTCGCGGGCCAGCTCCTCGCGGTCCGAGCAGTAGCGGAGCAGGTTGCGGCGGAAGAGGTAGATGGCCTCGGGAACGCCGGGCAGGTCGAGGTGGCTGCGGTCGAGCAGGCTGCGCCCGACGAAGAGCCCGAGCAGGTCGGGGGGCAGGGGCGGGTCCTCGGCCGCGAGGATCTCGCGCCAGGGCAGGTCCACCACCAGGACCGGCGTGTCGAGCGCCTCGGAGACCTGCCGGTGCATGTGCCCCGGCACCTCCTTCAGCTTCTCCTTGAAGAACGCATCCACCAGCCCCTGGCTCTCCTCCACCAGCGCCTGGAACTCCGGGTCGGAGATCTCGAGGGGCGGGGTGAAAGCCACCGGGTCGATGGCCCGGGCCTCGGCCGCGTGCTTCAACGCGTGCTCCGGCTGCCCGAGGTACTCGTAGATGCGGACCAGCAGTTCGTGCGCCTCGGCCAGGTCGGGCGTCACGGTCACGGCGCTCAGGGCATCGTCGCGCGCCTGCTCGAAACGCACCAGTTCGAATCGGGCCACGGCGCGCAGGTAGAAGAGCAGCGCGGGGTCGGCCGATCGCTCGGCCTTCTGCAGGGTCTCGAGCGCCTGCCCGGGCTCGCCCTCGTCGAGACAGACGGCAGCCTCCACGATGCGCACGTCGGGATGGCCGGGGCGCGCGCGCAGGAGCGCATCCACGGTCGCGCGGGCCTTCCCGACCTCACCCTCGTCGAGCAGGTCCCAGACCTGACTGACCTGTGCCCATTCGGTCTCGGACAGCGTGGCATAGCTCATCGCAGTGGACCTCCGTGCGCTCAATCTAACGCGCCCGGGCCGCGTGCGCTACCTGCCGGCGCCGACGGGGCGTCCCCCGGGCCGGGTGGCCGTCGCCGGCGCGTGCACGTCTCTCGCCGGGGGGCGCCGCGAAGGCGCGCGACCGTCCGCCCCGCCGTTCCAGCGCCCGTGCGTCAACAGGATGTCAATCACGCCTGCTGCGGCGCCGAGTCACGATCTTGCGCGGGCCATTTCCTTGACGTCCGCGAGCGGCGAACCGTAGACTCAAGTCGTGTCTTCCGCATGCCGCTGCCGTGAGCCGCACCTTCCTCGCTCCAGGAGAGCCCGTCGCATGAAGACCCTGCTGTCACGGATCATGGCCACCGCGCTGATCGCGGCCGTTGCCTGGGTGCTGCTGGCCGGCGCCAGTGCGCCCCGGCAGAACATCCTCGAGCCGGACAAGCTCGTCATCCTGTCCACGAACGACGTCAAGGGCAAGACCGATCCCTGTGGCTGACACACCCCCAAAGGGGGTCTCGCCCGGCGGGCGAGCTTTGAAGACAGCATCAAGACGAGCTACGGCCAGGTCCTGCTGGTGGACGGGGGCGGCTTCTTCCCAGAGGACGAGATGCACCAGGACCTCGCCTGGTTCCTGATGGACGCCATGAAGGTGATGGGCACCGACGCGGTGGGGGTCAGCGAGCGGGAGCTGCGTTTCGGGATGAGCTACCTCAAGGCTCAGCAGAAGCGCGTGCAGCTGCCGATGGTGTGCGCCAACCTCTACGTGAAGAAGACCTCGAAGCCGTTGCTGGCGCCCTACGTGCTGAAGCAGGTGGGCACGGTCAAGGTGGGCATCTTCGGGCTCATGAGCAACGCCGTGGATCTGGGCCCGTCGCGGGACTCGCTGCGGGTCGAGGAGCCCTCGGCCGTGGCCAAGCGCACGGTCGCGGAATTGCGCAGGAAGGGCGCGACGGTGGTGGTGCTGCTCTCGCAGCTGGGCAAGGTCGAGGGCGAGGACCTGGTGACGGCGGTGGACGGCATCGACGCGGTGATCCTGGGCCGCAGCGTGCCGCTGCTGCAGAAGGGGCGCCTGATCAAGGCCACGGTGGCCTGCTACGGCGGGGAACAGGGCCAGTACGTCGGACGCACGCTGCTGACGCTCGATGCCCGGCGGAAGATGACGACGGGCGAGAACGAGACGTTCATCCTGGGGCCCGAGATCCCGGAGAAGAAGGAGATGGCCGCCCTGGTGAAGGGCTTCACCGACAGCTTCAACGAGAAGTTGCAGAAGCTGCAGAAGGAGAAGGCCGCGAAGGAGACCGGGAAGGCGGTACAGGGCGCGCCCGAGCACTTTCTGGGGGGCGAGATCTGCGCGCGCTGCCACCCGGCCGAATCGGCTCAGTGGAAGACCACGAAACACGCGCAGGCCTGGGAGACGCTGGTGGCGGCGAAGCAGGATACCGTCGCCAGTTGCGTGGGTTGCCACGTGGTGGGCTTCCGCCAGGCCGGCGGGTTCAAGGACCTGGAGAGCAGCAAGGAACTGGCCGGCGTGCAGTGCGAGAGCTGCCACGGCATGGGCTCCGCGCACGAGGCCTTCAGCGCCGCGCCACGCCGGGTCACCGAGCTGACCTGCCTCACCTGCCACACCAAGGAAGTGAGCCCCGGGTTCAACTACGCCCTCTACGAGCCCCACATCAACCACAAGGGCACTGGGACCAGGCAACCGTTGCCCGGCTCGCCCATGAGAAAGTACCTGCCGGCAGGCAAGTAGCGCCGGACTGGATGAATTCCGCGGAGCGGGCCCCACCGGCCCGCTCCGCGGCTTGTCCCTCCGGTCGCGCGAGGTGAAGGCCCCGGCCCCCCCGGAGGGCGCTCCGCTCACCGGGGCGCTTCGCCGGTTCCGCTCCGGGGACCCGAGCCGGGCGCATCCGAGCCGGCGGCGTGAACGGGCTCATCCGCCAGCGGGAGAATGCCGGGGGCCGAAGACGTCGATCAGGCCGCGAATTGGTTCCATAACGCGTTCATTCTCAACAGGTTGAATCCGGACAGCCAGGCCTGCCGGGGAAGAAGGTTGACAAGCCCGTAGCCTCGCCTTAGGTTCTCAAGGAATTCTGCCAGGCGCTCCTGCCCCGACATGGAAGTGCATCGCGCCTTCCGGACTGACGACACGCGATTCACGCGCAGGGAAGCCGCGGATTTCGAATCGTTCTTACGACGTGCAGTTCAATGAGAAAGCGTTCTTGAGAAAAATGATGGGCCGCTGCCGGACTTCTCATGTTCCGGCGCGGCGAGACCGAGAGGAGGTGAAATGGAAAGGATGCGGAAGAATCTCGCTCTGGCGATGGTCGCCCTCTTGGCGCTGACCCTCGCGCTCGCCGCGGTCGGTTGTGCTCAGAAGAAGGCCGAGGAAGTGACCCCGGCACCGGTGGCTGACACCACCAGCATGATGGCGCCCGACACGACGGTGGCGCCCGACACGACGGTCCAGCAGTAACTGTAATCGTCATTCTGGTTGTCTAGCCGGAGGGGGGGATCGCAAGATCCTCCCCTCCTGGCAGTTTCCGGGGCAAGCCCGGGCCCAGGCCCTCCCTCGCTCCCGGCCCGCACCCCGGCTGGACGCTTGCCCCCTCCGGGCTGAGCCGCCATATTCGAGCTTCTGCCCCGGTCCGAGTGCCGCGCCGCAACCCGGCCGCGGCCTGCTGCGTAGAGGTGAGCAGACGAGGAGGGTCCGTCCGTGAAAGCCCATCACCTGCTGCTTGCCGTCGCTGCCCTGGCGCTCCTGCCGGGCTCCCTGCTGGCCGAAGTCCCTGCCCTGCGCGAGCAGAGCCAGCAGGTGGTCGAGGCCCGGGGCCTCACGGGCCTCCGGGTGGAGAATCCCCGGGGCCTGGTCCAGGTCGGCCCGAGCCGGGACGGGCGCATTCACCTGACCGCGCTCAAGCTCACCACCAGCCGGATGTCCTCACGGGCTCAGGAATTCGCCCGTGGCACCCGGGTCGAGACCTCGACCGAGTCGGGCCGCTTCGTGGTGCGCGTGCACTACCCGCAGAGGCAGACGCTCCACGCCAGCCTCTCGCAGCTCTTCAGGGGCGAGCTCGACCTGCCCCGCGTCGAGGTGCGCTTGTCCCTCGAGGTGCCGCCGAACCTGCCCGTCGATCTGGAGACCACCAGCGGCGATCTCGAGACCAGCGACCTGGCCGGCTCGCAGTCGCTCCAGACCACGAGCGGTGACATCGAGGTGCACGCGGCCGCGGCGTTCCTCTCGATCACGACCACGAGCGGGAACGTCATGGCCTCCGGGCTGGGACGGGCGCAGGTGCGCAGCGTGAGCGGCGACGTCGCGCTGGACGCCGCGCGCGGCCCGCTCGACATCCGCACGACCAGCGGGGACATCAACCTGAGCGGCGTCACCGACAGCCTGGGCCTGTCCAGCGTGAGCGGCGACATCCAGGTGGACCGGGCGCCTCGTGGCCTGGACGCCGGCACCACCAGCGGTGGCATTGTCGTGGACGGCCTGGCCGGCGGCCTGGTGCGCCTGCGCTCCACCTCGGGTGACGTGCGCTTCGGGCTCGCCCGCAGCCTGCGCCGGGCCGAGGTGAACACGGTCTCGGGCGGGATCACCGCGCGTCTGGCCGATGGGCTCGGCTGCGATCTCACGCTCAAGAGCACGAGCGGCACGCTCGACAGCTCCGTGCCGCTGAAGATCCGCACCGTCTCCCGCAACGAGATGTCGGGTGCGGTGTCGGGCGGAGGGCCACGGGTGGTCCTGAACAGTCTGTCGGGCGACATCGTCGTGACCGGTGGAGGGAGATGACCATGCGAAGATTCGGCTTGCTGATCCTGGTCCTGGCCCTGGTCGCTCCCCTGATCGCCCTGGCCGTCCTCTGGCGCGGTGGGCCGGTGACGATGGCGAAGGCCACGGTGGCCCTCATCGAAGCGGCGGGCCCGTGCCGGGCGGTGGCCCAGGTGACGACCCTGCCCTTCAAGTCCCTGCCGCCCGAGAGCGTTTCCACGCTGGAACGCGATCGCCCGGCGCGCCATCGCGTTCGCGTGAGCGTGGATGTCCCCGAGGTCCCGGTGGTGCCGGTGGTCCCGGAGCCCCCGCTGGTGCCCGAGGCCCCGGAGCCCCCGGCAGCGTCCGAGCACGTGACCCGCACCGGTGACCTGACGCGCGTCGGCAACGACATCCACATCGACCAGGACGAGGTCGTGCGCGGCGATGTCACCTCCATCCGCGGCGACATCACCGTGGACGGCACGGTGCACGGGGGAGTGGTGTCCTTCGGCGGGGACATCTACCTGAACCCCACCGCCCGCGTGGACGGCGACGTCGTCTGCATCGGCGGTGAGCTGCACGAGGAGCCGGGCGCCTATGTGAGCGGGGAACGCGTGACCGCCCTCAGCGGGGGGCGCGGCGAGCGCCTCGCGCGGAACCTGCGCGTCAACGAGTCGCACCAGGGGCGCGACTGGGGTTGGGGCGGCCTGAGGCTATTCGGTGCGCTCATGCGGCTGCTGATCGCCATCGGCCTCACCGTGCTCGTCGCCTGGCTGTTCCAGGCCCGCATCGCGGTCGGGGCGGAGACCCTGAAGCGCCAGCCGGCCGTGTCGCTGGGGATCGGGGCGCTGGTCCACGCGCTGTTCATCCCCTCGATCGTCGCGCTGGCGCTGGTCATGGCCCTGCTGTGCATCACGATCGTGGGGATCCCACTCGCGCTCGCGGCGCTGGTTGGCTACCTTCTGTTCTTCGCGGTCTTCTGGATCTTCGGTCTCGTGGTCGGGGCCACGGTCGTCGGCCAGCGGATCGCCGCCAGGCGGGGCGTCACCGCGCCGCCGCTGTGGCAGTCGGCCCTGCTGGGCGTGGTGGTGGTGGGTGGGGTGAGGTTCCTGGGACGGTTCTTCGAGATCATGGGAGTGCCGGTCCTCGACGGACTTGGCAAGACGCTGGCCGTATTGGCGATCCTCGCGGCCATCGTCCTGGGTACGATGGGTGGAGGCGCATGGCTCAAGTGGGAATTCGCCGAGGGCGTGTTCGGACGGTGGCGGGGCCGCTGGGAGGGCCGCAACGCTGCGCGCATCCCGCCCGCTCCCTACGGTCCGCCGCCGGGATCGCCGTACGGTCCGGCTTCGGCCGCGGAGCCGCCCGTCGCGCCGCCCGTGGCGCCTGCTTCGCCCGTGGCCTACATGCCTCCCGGCCCGGAGCCGCCGCCGTCCGAACCCACGCCGGGCGCCTGAGCCCGATTCAGCGCGCACGCGTCACCCGGGGGGCCACGGCCCGCCGGGTGGCGCTCACGTTTGAGGAGAGGGTGGGCCCGTGGATCTGACTCCCTTCTGGACCTTCTGCCTCGGCTCCATCTGGGTCTTCTGCCTGGCCCTGTTCGTGGATGGCGCGACCTTCGCCTTCGCCACGACGATCCTCATCATCCTCTACGCTCCCTACCATGCTCCCTGGGAACTGGCGCTGGCCGGAGGCCTGGCGAGCGCGCTGGGCAGCGCCGTCCAGTTCCAGATCCTGCGTCTCATGCTGGATTCCGGGCACCGCTGGCTTCACCGCTTCGCGCCCTCGCGCGAGAAGGTCTCCGCCGCCATGAGCCAGAACCCATCCGCGTCGTTCCTCACCATCATGGTCGCGCGCGCCACGCCGCTGCCCGATGCGCCGGTGAAGCTGGTGGCAGCGGCGGGAGGCTACCCGGTCCGTCTCTACGCCCTGGCCATCCTGCTCGGCGCGCTGCCCTACTACTTCGTCCTGGCATTCCTCGCCCGCAAGGCCGCGGACCTCGCCCGGGAGTTCAAGGTCCCCTGGTGGGTCATCGCCGCCGCGTTCGCGCTGGTGGGGCTTGGGCTGGCCCTGGACCATCTGCGCCGGCGCAGGAGCCGCTCCGCGTGAGCGGGAAGCGGGGGGCCTCCGCCCGGGTGCCGCGCCGCGCCGCCGTCCGCCGCGTCGCCCGCCCCGCTGCCGGCCGCGCTGCCCGCGTCCCTCGCTCCCCCGCCACGGCGATCGGCGTGGACACCGGTGGCACCTTCACCGATTTCGTCTCCCTGAGCGGCGGGCGGCTGGTCGCGCTCAAGCTCCCCTCGACCGGGCGTGCCCCCGAGCGTGCCGTGCTCGACGGGCTCGCGCGCCTGGGCACGGTCGCCACCACCCGGGTGCGCCACGGCTCGACCGTGGCGACCAACACGCTGCTCGAGCGCAAGGGCGCGCGGGTCACGCTCGCCACCACCGCGGGATTCGAGGACCTGCTCGAGATCGGCCGCCAGGACCGCCCCGAGCTCTACGCGCTGGCCCCCCGGCGGGTCGAGCCGCTGGTGCCCTCCGCGCGGCGCGTCGGCGTGCGCGAGCGGCTCGGGCCCGACTGCGCCGTGCTGCGGACGCTGACGTCCGCCGAGGCGAAGCGCGCCGCCCTCGCCGTCGCGCGCACCCGTCCGCAGGCGGTGGCCGTGGGCTTCCTGCACGCCTACGCCGACCCGCGTCACGAGCGCCGGCTCGGGCGCGCGCTGGCATCGCTCGGGGTCCCGGTGACGCTCTCCTCGTCGCTCTGCCCCGAGCTGCGGGAATACGAACGCTTCGCCACCACGGTCACCAACGCCTACCTCATGCCGCGCATCGCGGGCTACCTCGGCGGCCTGGCGCGCGGCACGCCCGCCCGTCTCGAGATCGTGCTCTCGCACGGCGGCACCGCGCCGCCCGCCCTCGCCGCGCGCGAGCCCGTGCGCCAGTTGCTCTCGGGCCCCGCCGCGGGGCTGGCAGCCGCCTGGCAGGTGGCGCGCGCCTGCGGCTTCGCGCGCGCGCTCACCCTGGACGTGGGCGGGACCTCGACGGATTGCGCCTACGTCGCGGGTGCGCTGCCGCGGCGGCGCGCGCGCGAACTGGCCGGCTTCCCGCTGCTGCTGCCCGTGCTCGACGTGCACACGGTGGGCGCCGGCGGGGGCTCCATCGCATGGGTGGATGCGGGCGGGTTGCTCCATGTCGGGCCCGGGAGCGCCGGCGCGGATCCGGGCCCGGCCTGCTACGGGCACGGCGGGCCCGCCACCGTCACCGATGCGCTGGTCGTGCTCGGGCGCATCCCGGGCGAGCTGCTCGCGGGCAGCGGCCTGGCCCTCGACCGGGCCGCGGCGGAGCGCTCGCTCGCCGGCCTCGCCCGCGCGCTCGGCCGGCGCGACGCGGTCGAGGTGGCCGAGGGCGTGCTGGCCGTGGCCGATGCCCGCATGGAGGCGGCGCTGCGGCGTGTCTCGGTCGAGCAGGCGCACGATCCGCGGGGCGCTGCGCTGGTCGCCTTCGGCGGCGCGGGCGGGCTTCACGCCTGCGCGCTGGCCGAAGCGCTCGGCGCGACGGCGGTGCTCTTCCCGGTGCACGCGGGCGTGCTCTCGGCGCTCGGCGCGCTGGCCGGCGGCTCGCGCCGGGAGCGCAGCCGCTCGGTGCTGACCGACGCCCGCGAGGGGGCGGCGCTGGAACGCGCCTGGGGCGCGCTCGAACGCGGCGTGCGCTCCGACTTCAGGCCCGCCGAGCGGCGCGGGCTCACGCTCGAACGCTGGGCCGAGGTGCGCTACAGCGGCCAGTCGCACGAGGTGCCGCTGTCCGGCGGACCGGGCCTGGTCGAGCGCTTTCATCGCGAGCACGAGCGCCGCTACGGTTTCAGCGACCCGGCGCGCGCGGTCGAGGTGGTGACGCTGGAGGTTCGCGGCGCGTCACCCGACGCCTGGGATCTCGTCGCGCGGCTGCGTGCCGCCGCCACGCGGATCGCGGGGCCCGGGCCGGGACGCGTGCGGGTGCGCGCGAACGGCCGCTGGCTTGCGGCGCGGGTCTGGCCGCGCGCCGCGCTCACCCGCACCGCGATCGTGCGCGGCCCCGCCGTGGTCGCCGACGCGGGCGCGACGCTGTGGGTGGCTCCGGGCTGGAGCGCGCGGGTGCACGCGAGCGGCACGTTGCTGCTCACGCGCCGGGGCGCGGGATGAGCGCGCGGCGCGTGGCGCGTGCGGGCCGGGGCTTCGACGGCGTGAGCCTGGCGCTCCACCAGGGGCTCTTCGCGGCCTGCGCCGAGGAGATGGGCATCACGCTCACGCGCACCGCGCACTCGCCCAACATCAAGGAGCGGCTGGACCACTCCTGCGCGGTGTTCGACGCGCGCGGCGCGCTGGTCGCGCAGGCTGCGCACATCCCCGTGCACCTGGGCAGCCTGCCGCTCGCGGTCGAGGCGGCGCTCGCGCTGGGGCCGTTCCAGCCCGGCGACACGGTGATCCTGAACGACCCCTATGCCGGGGGCACGCACCTGCCCGACGTGACGTTGGTGAGCCCCGTCTTCCTCGGGGGGCGTGCGGCGGAGCGGGGCGGGAGCGCGCGCGGGTCACGCGAGCCGTCGCCCGGGTGGGGCAGGAGCGGGGCCGCCCGACGCGGCCGCGCGCCCGAGTTCTTCGTCGCGAGCCGGGCGCACCACGCCGACATCGGCGGCGGGGCGCCCGGCTCGATGCCGCTGGCGCGTGAGATCTACGAGGAGGGCCTGCGCATCCCGCCCGTGTTCCTGCAGCGCGGGGGGCGCACCGAGCCGGGCGTGCTCGCCCTGCTGCTGGCCAACGTGCGCACGCCCGCGGAGCGCCGGGCGGATCTGGCGGCCCAGCAGGGTGCGCAGGCCACGGGCGCGCGCCGGCTGGTGGAGTACGCGCGGCGCGGCAGCCTGGCGCTGGCTGCGCGCGGTGCCCGCGGGCGCGGCGCCGGGGCCGCGGAGCTGGTGCGCGCGGCGCACGCGCTCATGGACCACGCCGAGCGCGTGGTGCGCGCCGAACTGGCGGGGCTGCCGCGCGGACGCTGGCGCTTCGAGGACGCGCTCGACGACGATGGACTGGGCTCGGGGCCGGTGCGCATCGCCGTGACGCTCGCGCTCGGCGGCGGGAAGGTCCGGCTCGACTTCAGCGGCTCCAGCCCGCAGGTGCCGGGTCCGGTCAACACGGTCGAGCCGGTGACGCGCGCGGCCTGCGCCTACGCCCTGCGCTGCGTGCTGGGCGGGGACTGGCCGGTGAACGCGGGCGCGTTCCGTCCGCTCGAGATCGTCGCGCCCGCCGGCACGGTGCTGAACGCCCGCCCGCCCGCCGCGGTCTCGGCCGGGAACGTCGAGACCTCGCAGCGCATCGTGGACGTGGTGCTCGGCGCCTTCGCCCGCGCGCTCCCCGGGCGCATCCCCGCGGCGAGCGCCGGCACCATGAACAACCTGCTCGTGGGCGGACGCGACCCGCGCAGCGGCGAGCCATTCGCCTACTACGAGACGCTGGGCGGCGGGCACGGCGCCGGCCCCGGCTGGGACGGCGCGAGCGCGATGCAGGTCCACATGACCAACACGCGCAACACGCCCATCGAAGCGCTCGAACACGCCTATCCGCTGCGCGTGCTCGAGACCCGCGTGAGCCGCGGGGGCCGGGCGCGCAGCGCGGGACGGCGTGAGCCGGGCGCGGGACGGGGCGGGAACGGGCGCTTCCGCGGGGGCGACGGGATCGTGCGCAGCCTCGAACTGCTCACCGCGGCGCGCGTCACGCTGATCACCGAGCGGCGCGCGCGCGGGCCCTACGGTCTGGCGGGTGGCGAGCCCGGCGGACGGGGGGAGAACCGCGTGCGCGCGAGCGCGGGCGCCCGCTCCTCGCGGGCGTTGCCGGCCAAGGTCCAGGCGGACCTGCCGGCCGGCGCGGTGGTCACCATCGTCTCGCCGGGCGGCGGTGGTTTCGGCAAGCCCCCACGCCGCGCGGGGCGCCAGGCCGGGCGTGCGCCGGCCCGGGTGCGCCGCCGCGGATAGCCCGGTCCCAGCCGGACCCGCCGGAGCGAACGGGAATCACGGATCGTCCAGGGCGGCAGAACGGCCGCTCAGGCCCCGCCCGCCGCGCGCCACAGCGCCGCGACCGCGCGCGAGACCGTCCGTCGCGTCAGGGGTGTGGCGTCGGACGCCGAGATGCGGACCGCGGCCTCGGGCAGCGCGTCGAGGAAGGCGTCGTTCTGCAGGCCCACGAGCACCGTCGGCCGTGCGCGGCAGAGCCCGCGCAGACGCTCGATCTCGGAGTCGGCCAGCGGCACGCGGCTCGCGATCGCGACGAACTCGACGCCGGGCGACACCTTCGCTTCCCCGAGCAGCAGCGACAGGGGCACGCCGGCGTTGCCGAGGCAGCCGCGGAAGCCCGGGCCTTCGAGGCAGTCCGGCGCCTCGACGCGCCAGGGCAGCGCGGCCGCCTCGCGCGGCAGCGCGCCGCGGACCACCAGTCCGCGCACGGCGATGCGCTCCAGCCGCTCCTCCCAGTCCGCCGGCGTGAGTGTCTCGAGCGGCTTCGTCAGCTCCGCCACCGTCGGCTCGGGGCAGGCGCGCTCGAAGGTCTCGAGCCGCTCCGCGGAGGCCTCGAAGTCGACGCGGTCGAGCCGGCCGCTCTCGAGGGCCTCGGCGAGCCCGGTCTGCAGGGCCGGGATGGAACCGTCGTCGCGCGCGACCAGCAGCAGGTCGCAGCCCGCCTCGAGCGCGAGCGTGGCGGCGTCGAGGGACGTGCGCCCGTCAGCCGCGCCCTTCATCTCGAGCGCGTCCGTGATGCAGACCCCCTTGTAGCCGAGCGTGCCGCGCAGCAGGCCCCGGATGATCGCGCGCGAGAAGGTCGCGGGCCGCTCGGCGTCGAGCGCGGGATAGAGGACGTGCGCGGTCATCACCGCCGGGGCGCCGAGCCCGGCGCGGAACGGCTCGAGGTCGCGGCGCTCGAGTGTCGCGCGATCCGCGTCGCAGACCGGCAGCGCCAGGTGCGAGTCGAGCGCGGTCGAGCCGTGCCCGGGGAAGTGCTTGAGGCAGCAGGCCACGCGCGCGGCCTGGAAGCCGCGCACCGCTTCCACGACGCCGCGCGAGGCGGAGTCGGCGTCGACGCCGTAGGCGCGCGGACCGATGACCGGGTTCACGGGGAGCGCGTTCACGTCCGCCACCGGGGCGAAGTCCCAGTCCACGCCCAGCGCGCGCAGGCGCTGGCCGGTGACGCGCGCGGCCCACTCGATGTCCCCGGGCTGCGCTCCGCGCGCCAGCAGCGCGGCGTTGGGCGGCACCACCAGGTGGCCGCGCAACTGCGAGACGAAGCCCCCTTCCTCGTCTACGGCGATGAAGAGGCGGTGCGGCCGCGCGAGCTCGCGCAGACGTGCGGTCAGGCGTCGCAGGTCCTCGAGGTCGCGGAAGTCGCGCCGGAAGACGAGGACCCCGGCGGGCGGGAACGCGGCGAAGTCCTGCTCCCAGGCGGGCGTGAGCCCGCTCTCCGGAAGCCCGATCAGCATGCGGCGCGCGATCATCTGACGTGTGCTCATGGACCGGAAGGTGGGGGAGCGGGGCATGGCTGTCAATCCAAGGGGGCAGCAGCGTTCGACTGGATTCACGACTCCTTGACCGCGACCGGCCCGGGCCGTTTCAGGAACTGGCCTCCCCGGCCTTAGACTTGTCCCCGGTGACCCCATGACTCCCCCTCCTGATGGCGATTCTCGAAAGGTGTCCTTGATGGCCTGGATGCGTGGCAGACGGATCGGCCCCCTCGTGGCGGCCATGGCGCTGGCGCTCCTGCTGGGCTTCGGCCTCGCGCGGGGCCTGCAGGCGACCGACGACCTGATGACCCAGCTGCACCTTTTCGGCCAGGTGCTGAACGCGGTCGAGACGAACTACGTCGAGCCGCCCGACAGCGAGAAGCTCATCCGTGGCGCCATCGACGGCATGCTGAAGACCCTCGACCCGCACTCGGTCTACGTGCCGGCCCAGCGTGCGGAACGCATGGACGAGGAGTTCCGCGGCGAGTACTCGGGCATCGGCATCCAGTTCGAGCTGCGTGACAACGCCATCGTGGTGATCTCGCCGCTCGAGGGCACGCCCGCGTTCCGTCTCGGGCTGCGCGCGGGCGACCGGATCACCGAGGTGGACGCCAAGCCGCTGGCCCGCGGCATCACCAACGACGACGTCTTCAAGCTGCTGCGCGGGCCGGCGGGCAGCACGGTCGAGGTCACGGTCGTGCGCGAGGGCGAGCCCGAGCCGATGAAGTTCTCGATCGAGCGCGCCAAGATCCCGATCGAGAGCATCCCCTACGCCTACATGATCCGGCCGGGCGTGGGCTACGTGCGCATCATCCGCTTCTCGGCCACGACCGGCGAGGAGCTCGAGAAGGCGCTCGCGACCCTGCACGAGGCCGGCATGAAGTCGCTGGTGATCGACCTGCGCGCCAACGCCGGCGGACTGCTCAACCAGGCGGTGGAGGTCCTCGACCAGATCGTGCCCAGCAACCAGCCGCTGGTCTCCACCCGCGGCCGCATCCCCAGCGCGAACGTCCCGTATCGCAGCACCGACCGGCCCCGCGTCGCCACCGACGAGCCGCTCATCGTGCTCATCGATCACGGCAGCGCCTCGGCCTCCGAGATCGTGTCGGGCGCGGTGCAGGACCTGGACCGCGGCCTGGTGGCGGGCACCAATTCGTTCGGCAAGGGACTGGTCCAGAACCAGATCCCGCTGGGCCCGGGCGGGAACCAGGGCAAGTTGCTGCTCACCGTCGCCAAGTACTACACGCCGAGCGGCCGGCTCATCCAGCGCGACTACGCGGGCAAGGACCAGCAGGAGTACCGCGAGGAGGCCTATGAGGGCGACGTGCCGCCCGACTCGGTGCTGGCCAAGCGGCCGCAGTTCAAGACCGCGGGCGGCCGGAAGATCTACGGCGGTGGCGGCATCTATCCCGACGTGATCCTCAAGGACGGCCCCTTCCTGACCCGTCCGCAGATCGACATGATCCAGAAGCGGGCCTTCTTCCCGTTCGCCGCCCACTACGTGACCCTCGGGCACAAGGACAGCGTGTGGACGGAGGCCTCGTTCGGCCGCGACTTCAATCTGAGCGAGGCCGAGTGGGTGGACCTGCGCGCATCCATGGTCAAGGGCAAGGTGGTCGTCACGGACTCGGTCTGGCAGGCCGACCGGCCCTTCATCCTGCGCCAGCTTCGCGCGGACCTGTCCACCTCGGCGAACCTCGGACAGACGGCGCGCTACCGGATCCTGGTCGAGGAGGATACGCAGCTGAACGCCGCGCTCGACCTGTTCCCGCAGGCGACGAAGCTCATGAGCCTCTCCCTGGGCGAACCGGCGAAGGCCGTCAAGCGGGGGCGCACGGGCGGGAAGCGTTAGCCCGGACGCTTCATGAGTAGTCCGGGCTGTTCGCCGTCGCGAACGAAGCCCCGGTCTCTGCGGAGACCGGGGCTTCATCGTGGCCGGGCGGAGCGCTAGTGCCGGGGGGGCTCCAGCTCAGCTGCGGGTGTGCCGCCCTGCAGCCGGCGCACCTGGACGCGGTCGCCCGCACCGATGCCCAGACGCGTGGCGCAATCGCCGCCGACCTGCGCGAACTCGAGCCGGCCGCTCGATCCCACCACCGCGACCATCGTGCCCAGCGGGTGCTCGCCGTAGGAGCGCGCGAGGCCGCGGATCGTGTGGTCCAGCACCCGCACCTCGAGCGCCGGCTCGGCCACGTCCGGGAAGGCGCGCGCCAGGTCCTCGGCGTCGATGTTCGTGAGGGCGTTGCCGAAGTGATCCACGAACATGACGCAACCCAGGATGCCGTCCGCGCGGAACTCGGGCGCGGCGTGCGGCAACCGCACGAGGTCGCGCGCCTCGGGGCCCAGGCGGTCGGGCGCCACCCCGCCGGCGAGATGCGCGGCGACCGGAGCGAAGACGTCGCGGGCGTGGAAGGTGCGGGAGACCGGCTGGCGGAACCAGCGCGCTCCGGTCAGCGTCCAGGCGCGGGCTTCCGGGTCACGCAGCGCCCACTCGAGGATCCCGTTGTCGGGGCCGACGAAGGTCTGTCCGCGCGCCGAGATGGCCAGCCCGCGCCGCGCAGTGCCGACTCCCGGGTCCACGACCGCGAGGTGCACGGTGCCCGGAGGGAAGTCGGGCGCGGCCGCCTCGATCAGGAAGGCGGCGCGGCCGATGTGCCCCGGCGGGATGTCGTGAGTGAGGTCCACGATGTGGGCCTCGGGGCAGACCTGGTAGAGGACGCCGTGCACCACGCCCACGAACCAGTCCTTGCGGCCGAAGTCCGAGGTGAAGGTGATGATGGGGCGTGCCATGGTCGGCGACCTCCCGGGTGGTGGGCTGCGGGCCCCACTGTAGCCCATCCCGGCGCCGCCCTGCACGCCGCCCCGCGCGCGGGGCGCTGACGGGCGTGAGTGTCAGGAAGATGTGCAACGACGCCGGGGCCGGGGCCCGCTCCCAGCGCGTTCGCTGTTGGATGCCCCTCGTGGCCCGTGCTACCATTTCGGCCTTGTCGCAGCTCCCACTGACCCGAGAAGGAGTGGATCCCGTGAAGCGACTGATGATGATCCTGCTGTGCCTGAGCCTTGCGGCGATCGCCGTCTCGCCGGTGTTCGCCCAGGGCAACGCCGGCGCCCCGGTGCTGGAGAAGAGCCCCGTTCCGGCCGCGCCGATCCTCGAGAAGGGCCCGGCTCCGGTCGCCCCGCCGGATTCCCTGGCACTCCTCGAGCAGGCGGTCGCGAAGGATTCGACGAATCTCGACGACCTCTACCGGCTGGGTGTGATGTACCTGGACCGGGACAAGTCCCACGAGGCCATCAAGGTGCTCACGAAGGCGCACGTGTTGCGGCCGCAGGACCACCGCATCAGCGTCAACCTCGGCGTCGCGCAGGACGCCAGCGGCCGGCCGGGCCCGGCGCAGGGATACTACCGCGAAGCGCTCACGGTCTTCCCCGACGACTCGGTGGCTGCCTGCCGGCTGGCCAGTTCGCTGTACTCCCAGTCCAAGTACGTCGAGGCCACGGCGCTGCTGCGGGAGATCATCAAGAAGACCCCGCGAGCCTACTGCGCCTACTTCACGCTCGGAGTGGCTTTCGCGGACGCCGGCATGTACAAGGATGCCATCCGGATGTGGCGCAAGGTCGTGGAGCTCTCGCCCGCGGCGCCCGAGGCGGTCAGCGCCCGCGAGAGCATCGAGGTGCTGGAGAAGTTCGTCGGCCAGTAGGCCTGGCCCGGACCGCACCGGAGGCCTGCCCGCGGGCAGGCCTCCGGCACTTGAGCCCGCACGACCCCGGCTGCCCGCCCCACCGGGCCGCCCCGGCTGCCCGCCTTGCCTGGCCGCTCTTCCGGGGGCACTCTGACGCCATGATCTACTTCGACCACAACGCCTCCACTCCCGTGCGCCCCGAAGTGGTCGAGGCCATGCGCGAGTGCCTCGCCGACGTGTCCGCCAACCCCTCGAGCCTGCACCGCGGGGGCCAGCGTGCCCGCGCCGTGGTCGAGCGCGCCCGCGAGCAGGTGGCCGCGCTGCTCCAGGCCCGTCCCGACGACGTGGTCTTCACCAGCGGCGGCACCGAGGGCGATCACGCCGGGCTGATCGGCGCCGCCTGGGCGCTCGAGTCCCAGGGCCGGCGCATCGCCTTCGCGGCGCTCGAGCACCACGCCGTGCACGGTGCGGCCGAGGTGCTCGCGCGCTCGGGCTTCGAGGTCGGGCACCTGCCGGTGCTCGCGGACGGCTGGGTGCCGCCGGCGGCGCTGGACGCGCTGCCGGCCGACACCACGGTCGTCGCGGTGATGCTCGCCAACAACGAGACCGGCGTGCTCCAGCCCGTGGCCGAGATCGCGCGCCGGGCCCACGGGCGCGGCCTGCGCCTGCTGTGCGACGCGGTGCAGGCCGCGGGCAAGATCCCGGTGGACTTCGAGGTCCTGGGCGCGGACTATCTGGTCGTCTCGGGGCACAAGTTCGGCGGGCCCAAGGGCGCGGGCGCCCTGATCGTGCGCCCGGGCGCGCCCTTCGAGCCGCTCTTCCGCGGCAGCGGCCACGAGCGCGGCCGGCGCGGCGGCACCGAGAACGTGCCCGGCATCGTCGGGCTGGGGCTGGCCGCCGAACTGGCGGCGCGCGAGCAGCGGGCCGAAGCCGTGCGCCTGCTCGCGCTGCGCGAGCGCTTCGAGCGCGGACTGCGCGAGGCCGTCCCCGACCTCGTGGTGCACGGCGCGCGCGCGCCGCGGCTGCCCAACACCGTGAACGCCTCGTTCCCGGGGGCGCGCAGCGACCACCTGCTGATGGCGCTGGACGCGCGCGGCATCGAGGTCTCGGCTGGCGCGGCGTGTGCCAGTGGCGCGGTCGAGCCCTCGCCGGTGCTCGCGGCCATGCGCGTGCCGCGCGAGCTGGCCGTCTGCGCCCTGCGCTTCTCGATGGGACGCACCACCACGGAGGCGGAGGCGGAGCAGGTCGTCGCCGCGGTGGGGGAGGCCGTGCGCGCGGTGCGGGCTGCCTCCGCCGGGGGCGGCGCATGAGCGGGCGGCTCCGCGTCCTGGTCGCGATGAGCGGTGGCGTGGACTCGGGGGTGGCCGCTGCGCTGCTTGCCGAGCAGGGGCACGAGGTGACCGGTGTGACGCTCAGGCTCTGGTGCCACGGGGCCGCGCCCGCCGCCCCACGCGCCTGCTGCACGCTCGAGGCCATCGAGGAGGCGCGCGGGGTCGCGCGGCGGCTGGGGTTCCCGCACTTCGTGGTCGATGCCGAGGAGGCGTTCCGCGCGCGCGTGCTGCAGCCCTTCCTCGACGACTACACCACGGGACGCACGCCCTACCCGTGTGCGCTGTGCAACCAGCACCTCAAGTTCGGCGACCTGTTCACGCGCATGGAGTCGCTCGGCGCCGACCGGCTGGCGAGCGGCCACTACGCGCGCCTCGAGCCGCTCGCCGACGGCACGCCCGCGTTGCTGCGCGCCGTGGACGCCGCGAAGGACCAGTCCTACGCGCTGGCGCTCACGCCCCGCGCGGCGCTGCCACGCCTGCTCTTCCCGCTGGGCTCGCTCACCAAGGGCGAGGTGCGCGAGCACGGCCGCCGGCTCGGATTGTCCCTCTGGGACCGGCCCGAGAGCCAGGACCTGTGCTTCGTGCCCGACGGCGACTACGCCGGCTTCATCGGGCGCAGCCCGGGCGGGACGCGCGGCGCCACGCCCGGGCCCTTCGAGGACTCCGAGGGCCGCAGGCTCGGCACGCACCGCGGCATCATCCACTACACCGTGGGACAGCGCCGCGGGCTGGGGCTCGCGGCGGCCGAGCCGCTCTACGTGCTCGCGGTGGACGCCGGGCGCAACGCCGTGGTGGTGGGCCCGCGCGCTGCGCTGCTGGCGCCGGGGCTGGTCACCGCGCGCGTCGACTGGCTCACGAGCGCGCCACCCGCGGACGGCACGCGCGTGGTGGTCAAGATCCGCTACAACCACGGCGGCGCGGCCGCGACTCTCCATCCGCGCGCGGACGGCGCGTGCGAGGCGCGTTTCGAGCAGCCCCAGTCCGCGGTGACGCCGGGCCAGCTGGCCGTGTTCTACGATGGCGACCGCGTGCTGGGCGGCGCGGCGATCGAGCACGCGCTGCCGGCGCGCGGAGCGGACACCGCCGGCGCCGCGGCCGGCGCGATCCGGGGCGCGGGTGCCGCG
>JANXPZ010000044.1 GCA_025357055.1 Candidatus Eiseniibacteriota bacterium
CGCACGGGCGCGACGACCGGCTGGCTCGGCGTCGTCTCCTCGGCCTACGGCCAGCCCATCCTGCCCTTCCTGCAGAGCGCGATGGGCGACTGGGCGGTCGACCGGCAGGTGGCGATGGACACCTGGCGTTACGGCTACACGCCGCGCGTGGCCTGGGTGCCCGAGCGCGTCTGGCTCACGCCCGGCCAGTTCCCCGGCAACGGCGTCATCGACTGGACCGGCAGCCACTGGCAGGCGCACGGCATCGACGGCGTCATCCTGGACGACTGGCCCCACTGCCAGGGACACGACAACCACCAGATCCACACGGTGTCGGGCTCGGGCCTGCGCATCATCCCGCGCGACGCCGACTTCACCGGCAAGCTGCACTCGGGCGATGGCGCCGGGGCACTGGCCGTGCTGAGCGGCCTCGCCACTTCGGGGTTGGGCACCTACCGGCTCGTCACCTACGCCGACGACTGGGAGATGGCCGCCGGGATGGGCAACTGGGCGACCGACTTCCCCTACGCCTACGCCACCTATCAGTGGATGATCCAGAAGTGCGCTACCGAGAGCGCGTGGCTTCACACCTGGAAGCTCGACTCCGCGCTCGGCAACGCGAACTTCAACGGCGACACCTTCACGCCCACGAACGGCACCTACGGCGGGATCGGCGACGTCAACGGCTACGGCGGCAGCAACAACGCCTGGTATGCCGACTGGGCCGGCTACGTCCCCTACTCGACCGGCGGCAACGGCAGCGGCGGCTGTGCCGGCACGGGCGGCAACTGCAAGAACCACGGCACGCTTTGGAACGACGCCCATGCCGCGCTGCAGGCCGCCCCGGACAACAACATCCGCGAAGCGGGCTGGTACGTGATGATGACCAACCTGCACGAGACCGCCTGGCACGATTACCTGGGCGGGCCGCTCTCGGGCTGGCAGCGCCAGTACTCGGCGCACATCAAGAACGCGAACGTCTACGCCGAGGCCGCGCGCTGGGCCGGCGGGCAGTTCGTCGATCCCACCGGCGCGTATTTCTCGGACATCGACAACGACGGCACCAACGAGCTGGTGATGTACAACGACCGCGTGCTCGCGGCGTTCGAGTCCATCGGCGGGCGGGCCCCGTGGGTGTTCGCGAAGAACGGCAGCTCCTGCTACTCCGTGGTCGGCGTGGACAACGCCTACTGGTATGGCACTGAGGGCGACTACAACGACGGCAACCATGTCGCCGCGCTCTCGGACGTCGGCCCCGACCACCAGGGTGAGTTCTACGCGATGCAGGTGGACAGCTCCGCGGGGAATACGGTGCAGGCCACGTTCACCCACTCCGGCGTGAAGAAGGTCGTGCGCCTGACCCTGGGCCAGCCCTACCTCGACTGCGTCTACCGCGTCGGCGCAAACACCCAGTACCTGCAGAGCGGCTGGTCGCCGGATTTGGTGGACCTGCTCTACAACGCCCGCATGGACCGCGTCTGGGCGCCCGACATCTCCTACATGGGCCGGCGCAACCCGAACACCGGGGCGACCGGGGCCTTCGTGCTCGGCGACGGCGGCGCCCAGTTCCAGAAGGAGGTCGGCGGCACCCTGATGAAGGCCGACGAGGTGCGCGGCACGCAGAAGTTCGAGTTCTACGTCTACGCGGGGCCGACCTCGGCGCCCGACGGCAGCGGCAACGTGGCCGAGTTGCAGGCGCTGGCCACCGCGCTCGGCGACCGGCTCGCGCCCGAGGCGGTGAGCGGCACGTACTTCCCCGCCACGCATCAGCTGGTGCTGACCTTCGACGAGACGGTGCGCTACGACCAGGTCACCATGACCGGGATCGCCATCGACGCGAATGCCGACGGCATCGCCGAGGCGACCCTCGACGGCGGCTGCACGGTGCTGAACAGCGGGAGCGCAGCGACGCTGACGATCCTCGTTTCGAACGCCGCGCACACCGCGATCAAGGGGCTGAATCACAACCAGATGCGGCTGCTCCTGCAGGCCGGGGCGGTGAACGACCTGGCCGCGAACCCGTGTGCCGTGCTCACCAGCGCGGGCAACGTGCCGGTCTCCTACGGTCCGCCCACGCTGGTCACGCTGGACGGCTACTTCAACCCGACCGAGTGGCCGACCTGCACCATGGCCGTCGCCGATTCCTTCGATTCGGGGTGGAACCCGGCGGGACAGACCACCAACGAGATCCAGGCGCTCTACTGCCAGTGGGACAGCACCTACCTCTACCTGGGCATCCGCGGAGTGGTCACAGGCAACTCCTGGCTGCTCTACCTCGACACCGATGCGAACGGCCCCAACGGCTTCACCAACCTCGCGGCCATCGATCACTGGGAGCGTGGCGCGCTCTTCACCGCCCCCGGCTTCAAGCCCGACTGGCAGTTCGGCGCCTACCAGCACCAGGGCGTCAGCGACGGTCAGTCGTTCTGGAGGCTGCTGAGCGCCACGACCTCCGCCGACTCGACCGCGGCCATCCTCGCGGCCTTCGACCCCATGCACGCCCGGGGGCTCAACGGCGGCAGCGAGATCGCCATCCCCTGGAACACGCTCTACGGCCTGGGGGCCGGCCGCGTCCCGGCAAACGCCAGTCTCGGCTTGGTGGCCTCGCTGGCCTGGGACCCCGAGCCCAGCGGCGCGCTCGGCGGCGACCAGGCGCCGAGCAACCTGACCGCCACCGCACCCACGCTCGACAATTTCAAGCTGGTGACGGTGGACGCGAACGGCGACGGCGTGCCCGACCCGCTGGACCGCACGGCGCCCTCCCTCACCACGGCGGGCTATACCGGCTGGGACAGCGTGATCACGGTCCAGTTCAGCGAGCCGGTCACTTCCGCCACGGCGAACCAAGCCTCGCGCTACACCGTCTACCAGACCGGCAATCCCTCGGTCTCGCTCGGGGTGCACGGCGCCACGCTGCAGGGCGACCTGCGCAGCGTGCGACTGCTGGTCTCGCCCATGTCCTGCGTGCCCTACACGGTGGTGGCGAGCGGCGTGTCGGACACCTCGTGCTTCCGGAACGCGGCAGCCCAGACCAGCGCACAGTTCCAGGGCCCGCCGGTGGCGGTGGAGCCCGGGGCCCCGCCGGTGCGCTCGTTGAGACTCGCGGCTCCGGCCCCCAACCCGACGCGCGGCGCATCGCTCATCGTCTACGCACTGCCGGGCACGGATGGGCCGGCGGCGGTCTCGCTCGAACTCTACGATCTGAGCGGGCGACTGGTGCGCACGCTGGTGCGCGCGGTGCAGCCCGCCGGCGAGTACCGCGTGGCCTGCGACGGGCGCGACGATCGAGGCCGGAGCCTTGCGTCGGGTCTGTACTTCGTGCGACTCTCGGCCGGCGCCAGTCAGCAGGTGAAGCGGCTCATCATCCTGCCCTAGCCGGGACCGGCGCACGACGGGCGACGAGACGCACCACGAGGCCCGGTCGCGTTCCACGTCTGCCACGAGGGAGGCCTCGATGATGAGGGTCCAGTCATCCGCCCGGTTCGCGCTGTGCGCGCTGCTCGCCCTCACCGCCCTGTCCTGCGCGCCGAAGTCCGGCGGCCGCGCCGCACGCAAGATCGTCATCTGGGAACAGATGGACCCCGAGGAGCGCGTGCGCTTCGAGGCCAACCTCGCCGCCTTCAGGCTGGCCCACCCCGGGGTCGAGATCGAGCACACGCCATACGAGACCGAGCAGTTGCGCACGCAGTTCCAGACTGCAACCTCGGGAGGCGGGGGATCCGATCTGGTGTTCGGCCCGTCGGACCAGGTGGGGCCACTCTCACTGCTGAAGACCATCCAGCCACTGGACCAGACGCTGCCGGCCGGCTTCTTCGACCGCTTCATCCCGGCCTCGCTCGACACCCTCGACGGGCACATCTGGGCCGCGCCCGACCAGGTCGGGAACCATCTGCTGCTGTGCTTCAACCGCAAGCTGGTGCCCGTGGCGCCGACCACCGCCGAAGAGTTCGTCGCCATGGCAAAGAAGCTCAGCCGCGACGGGGTCTATGGATTCGCCATGAACGTCACCGAGCCCTACTGGCTGGTGCCGTTCCTGGGCGGCTACGGCGGCTGGATCATGGACGCGCAGGCCAGCCCCACGCTCGATTCTCCCGCCATGGCCAAGGCGCTGGCCTTCGTGAAGAGCCTGCGCGACCAGCGGCTGATGCCGCAGGAGTCCGACTATCAGATCGCGGAGACCCTGTTCAAGGAGGGCAAGGCCGCGATGATCGTCAACGGCCCGTGGTCGTGGTCCGCCTACCGCAAGGCCGGGGTGGATCTGGGCATCGCCCCCATCTTCAGGCTGCCGGGCGGGCGCTGGGCCCAGCCGATGGTGGCGAGCAAGGGCTACTCGATCAACGTGAACGTCCCGAAGGAGAAACTGCCGCTGGTGATCGAGCTGCTCACCTTCCTCACCTCCCCCGAGGCCGAGCTGCGCTCGGTGCGGGAACTGGCGATCCTGCCGAGCCACCGCGACGCCTACCGCGACTCCACGCTGCTCCAGGACCCGTACCTGGCCGTGTCGATCACCGCCATCGAGAAGGGCCGGCGCATGCCGGTGGTGCCCGAGATGCGCGTGATCTGGGACGCCATGCGGCCGGAGATGCAGAACGTGATGAACGGGGTGAAGACCCCGGCGCAGGCGGCGAAGGACATGCAGAAGGCCGCCCTCGAACAGATCGCGAACATGAAGAAGTAGCGCCGTGAACGCCACGATCCGCGCGCCGCGCTCCTTCCCCTACCTGCTGCTGCTGCCAGCCATGGCGGCGATGCTGCTGGTGGTGCTGTTCCCGCTGGTCTACAACTTCTATCTCGCCTTCCGGAACATGAGCCTCTACCACTTCACGGACCACCGCTTCGTGGGGCTGGATCAGTTCCGGGAGATCTTCTCGCAGCCGGTCTTCTACGTGCTCTTCGGCAAGTCGCTGCTCTGGACGGTGGTGAACGTGTCCCTCCACCTGGCGATCGGCCTGTTCCTGGCGGTCCTGCTGGCGGGCCCGGTGCGCGGGCGGGCGTTCTACCGGACGCTGCTCATCCTGCCCTGGGCCATGCCCCAGTACATCTCGGCCCTGACCTGGCGGGGGATGTTCAACTACGAGTACGGGGCGGTGAACCTGATCCTGCAGCGCCTCCACCTGCCCGCCGTGCCCTGGCTCTCCGACCCGGTCTGGGCCTTCGTCGCGCCGGTCATCGTCAACGTCTGGCTCGGTTTCCCGTTCATGATGGTGGTGTCGCTGGGCGCGCTCACCGCCATCCCCCATGATCTTTACGAGGCCGCCGAACTGGACGGGGCCAGCGCCTGGCACAAGTTCCGGCACGTCACCTGGCCGCAGATCCTGCCGGTGCTCACGCCCGCGGTGCTGCTCGGCACCATCTGGACCTTCAACAGCATGGTGGTGATCTGGCTGGTATCGCAGCAGGGCCGCCCCGCCGACCAGACCCACATCATGGTCACCTGGATCTACAAGGTGGCCTTCGCCTACTACCGTTACTCCTACGCGGCGGCGTTCTCGGTGGTGGTCTTCCTCATCCTGCTGGGCTTCGTCGTCTTCACCCTGCGCCGCACCACACCGCTGGAGTCCAAGACATGAGCGCCGGCCGCCGCCGTCCCCGCGCGGTGAGCGTGCTCACCCACGCCTTCCTGGTCCTCTTCTCGCTGGCCACCATCTACCCAATCCTGCAGATCGTCACCGTGTCGCTGCGGCCCACCGACTCGCTCTACTCGACCTCGCTGGCGCTGATCCCGAAGAACGCCACGCTGCACGCCTACTGGGCCATCCTGTTCGAGAAGCAGTTCCTGGTGTGGATGCGCAACTCGGCGCTGGTCTCGCTCTCCGTCACCGTGTTCGGCGTGGTGCTGGCCTCGACCGCGGCCTACGCCTTCTCGCGCTTCCGCTTCCTGGGCTGGCGGCTCGGGCTCTACTCGTTCCTGCTCACCCAGCTCTTCCCCGCCACCATGCTGATGCTGCCGCTCTACGTGCTGATGAAGGCCCTGCACCTGCTCGACACCTTCGCCGGGCTGACCATCGCCTACACCGCCACCGCACTGCCGTTCTGCGTCTGGACCATGCGCGGCTATTACGACACCATCCCGGTCGAGCTGGAGCAGGCGGCGCTGATCGACGGCTGCGGCCCGTGGACGGCGTTCACCCGCATCACGCTGCCATTGGCCGCGCCCGCGCTCACCATCACCGCGCTGTTCTCGTTCATGAGCGCCTGGTCCGAGTTCCTGGTGGCGCGCATCGTGGTGAGCAGCCTCGACCTATACACCCTGCCGCTGGGGCTCGAGAGCCTCGCGGGGGTGTTCCAGACCGAGTGGGCCAACTACGCGGCGGGGAGCCTGCTGGTCTGCGTGCCGGTCATGGCGCTGTTCGTGATCCTCAACCGCTGGCTGGTCTCGGGCCTCTCGCTGGGCGGCGTCAAGGGCTGACCGCAGACCACGGCACGGAGCCGCGATCGACCGTTACCGGGCGCATGGTGCCTCTGATCGGTCACGGTCGATCGCCGGCTCCGCGGCCTCCGTGCCCTGCCGGGCGCGTCATGCGAAGGGGCGGGCTCGTGAGAGCCCGCCCCTCGTTGCTTCCGTTCCGGCGACTACCGGTACATGGACTTGAGCTTGCCCCAGGTGCTGCGCCGGGCATCGACGGGAGCGCAGCCCAGCGGAGCGTTGTTGTAGCTGTCCATGGTCAGGCTGACGGCCGTGGTGCCGTCGGTGGGCAGGGTCACCGGACGGTCGCTCACGCTCTCCCAGGTATTGCAGGCGTCGGCCTTGTACTTGTAGCTGAAAGCCGGATTGCTGCCAGCCGGGAACGTCACGGTCGCGGTCCACTCCTCGCCGAGGACGTTCGTCATCATGAAGCCCGTACCCCAGTTGCCGATCGGGGCCGCGCCGCCGATGACGCAGGGTGCTCCGGCCGTCGCGGTGCCGCTCATGCAGAGCGTGAAGGTCACGTTGACGTCGACCGACAGGACGTTGGTGATGCTGTAGCGCTGCGGCGGCGGGTTGCCGTTCTGGTCGTTCACCCCCGTGTAGGTCGTGTTGTCCGACAGGTCCGTGAAGACGACCCGGACCTCGACCCACCCGGCGCCCGCGAGCGCCGACTGCGGCACGTCGCCCTTGTACTCGTCGTTGTTTCCGACGTCGCCGTTGTAGGCCATCGCGACGCTGAGCTCCGTCGGGGCGATGTCGGTCTTGTAGAACAGTTCGGCCGAGATGAGGCCGCCCTGGCCGGGGGAGTCGGTCACGCCGCCCTTCCAGGCCTGGGCGTACACGGACACGGGACCGGTCGGGACCTGGATGGAGCCGTGGAGCGGCCAGACGTTGCCGGCCCAGCCGATGGCAGCCTGCGCGTCGGCGGCGAAGCCGAGCGCAGCCATGAGACAGATCGCAGAGAGGGAGTAGCGGAGCAGTTTCATGTGCATGGTCTCCGGCGGGTCAGTCGGGATCAGGCTCGGCCCCGCTCCGGCCAGACCCGTTCAGCCGGAGGAAGCCTGTTCGTGAGAACGCGGTTGCGATCGATGAGGTGAGATCCGTTCCGAGGTGGGCTGGCCGTCTGGCTCTCGTTGCGCTGCCTCCCCAGGGCCCGCGACTCGACGGGGGCCATCGACGCTCCCCGATGTCGTACCACGTGGAGTGAAGTGTATCAGGCCCCGGCCGGCGCTCCAATAGGCAGCGGATCGGACAGGGGCGGCACGGGCGGGCGTCCTACGCCGGACGAACCCGGCAGACCCCTGGCCAGCGCTGGGCGATTCCACCCGGCACAGGGCTCGCCGGCAGGCGGCCCTGTGCGGAACGGCGCCCGCCGGGGGGCGGGCGC
>JANXPZ010000111.1 GCA_025357055.1 Candidatus Eiseniibacteriota bacterium
CATCGCCGAACAGGTTCTGGTCGGTCGGATATGCCGCAGCTCTCCAGGAGTCGTCGCCCCAGAACGCCGTCATGCGGGCTGCCTGCTTCGGGTCAATGGCCTTCGGATCCTTCTTCAGGACATTCATGTTGATGTCCATGATCGGGAAGTTCAGGAACACGTCCAGCGTCTTCATCTGCCCAGCTTCCTTCAGGACGGCCCACTCGAGATGCAGGCCGTAGGGGTCGAGGAGGCAGAGCCCGCGCCGAAAGTCTTTGAACTGGACCTGAGGGAAGACCTTCTCGAGCAGGATCCGATTGCAGTCGCCCTTGTAGATGCAGACGTCTTCCCGCTGACCCACGAGCGTTTCCAGTGATTGAACCTTCTTCGCCCCCAGATCGACGAAGTGGTACGCCTTGAACTGAGGCGTGACCGACAACGCCACGAGCGGGCTCCCCTTGACGAGTCCGTGCGTGCGTTCCGAGACGTGTAGTCCATAACCAGCGAAACCGTCGATGTAGACGTGAGTGAGCCCAGGGTTCGCCCGCGTCGACAAGATCTTCGAATAGGCGGTGGCGTACTTCTGCAGGATCTCGAGCTTCGCTTCGGTCCAGTCGCCGATTTCATCGTAGTGCTTCGCGGCCATCAGCGGACCTCCCCCTTGGACTGCGGCGCCAAGCTGCGCGACGGGGGCAGGGTACTATCCGACGGAGGCCTTTGGCTACGGCACCGATCACTAGCTTATGACGAGTATCCTCCTGACGGCCTGCCAGCCTCTGGCGCAAAGTCGAATGAGGTAGATCCCGGGCGGGACCCGTCTCGCGTCCCAGAGCCGAGCGTGGACACCAACAGACATGGGTCCGCGCGCGAGCGTAGCCACGCGCCGGCCCTGCACGTCGAAGACCTCGAGCGATGCCGTTCCCGCCTCTGGCAGACAGAACGGCACCACAACGAGGCCCGACGTCGGATTCGGCCGCGGCGCTCCGAGCCACAGCTCGGCAGACTGGAAATCGACACCGAGCGCCCCGTTCACCTGCAGCGGAGCCCCGCGGCACGACTCGTTCCCGGCGGAGTCGACAGCGACGGCCCACAGGCTCCACGGCCGCCCGTCCAGGACCACGTCGAACGAGTCGCGCACCCCGGGGGCCGCGGCGCAGTGCGCGGCCAGGAGCGTGTCACCGCCCGCCGGGGCCCGCGCGTAGAGCCGCACGAGGGCGAGGTCGCTGAGCGGAACGATCCCCGGGCCGCAGGAGTCGGGCGCCGCGTTGAAGGCCGGCGTGGTGAAGCCGAAGACCGTGGCAACCAGGATCGCGATCATGTCCCCCTCTCCCGCTCCGGTGCACTCGCTGCCCACGCCATCGCCTCGCCCGACTCCCCGCGGTCCGGTGGGTCACTCGGACTGCGACAGCTCCCGGCGCCGGCATGGCGTTGGCGCGTGCCTTGCGGTTCTTCCCTGTCGGCCGGGGTCGCGGCGACCGCTGGACCGATGGGGATCGCATCCAGCGCTGCCCTGACCGTGAGGCCCGGCATGAGGCTGCGGAGCGTGTCGCCGACCGAGGCCGGTGTGGTGGGTGGGCGGCTCGGAGCGTGCGGCGCAGCCGCGACCGCCTGCCTCGCGCGCGTGTACGTGTGCGCGCGCGCTGAGGGTTCTGGTTCTCTTGAGGGTTGGTCACCATCCGGGTGGTGGGTTTCCGGGCCCTCCGCGGTGGGTATGTGGACAACCGGGGCGTTCTCTACAGACAAAGGCACCACCCGGGTGGTGGGTTTCTGCGCGCCATTCCCATCACCCGTGCGGTGGGTATCCACTGCCGGCGCCGGGCGAAAGCCATCACCCGGGCGATGAGTATCCGATGCGCGCGTGCCAGCGAGCTTCCGCGCGCACTCCGCGCACGGCGACTGCCCCACCTCCACGTAGGCGCGCAGCACGACGTACTCCGTCGCACGCCCGCGTCCACCCCGGGGGTAGCGCCTGATCTCGAGCAGGCCGGCGTCTGTGAGCGCCTGGAGGTCCTCCCGCAGCGTGGTCGCTCCGATCCCCGTGCGCTCGGTCAGCCGCGAGACCCCGGGCCAGGCGAGCCCGCAGTCGTCACAGGCGTGATCGGCGAGCGCCAGGAGGATCAGCTTCTGCCTCCCCGGGACCTTCACCTGCCAGGCGGCGTCGATGTGGCGGTTGGACATGCGTTCCCCCTGATCTGTCGGCTACGGCGCGACGTACCCGCGCGCGGACATCTCGATCTCAAGCTCTTCGGCGTTGCGGACCGCGAACGACTGGTGTCCCTCGCGCAGGGAATGACGCAGGAAGTCCGAGAGGGCCTTGCGGCGATTGGAGCGCCCCGGCCGGCACTCGATGACGAGCACGCGGCAGTGGACCAGGGCGATGACGACGGAGATCCCCGCTCCCCATGGCTGGGGATCCCGGCTGGGCCGCTCAGCAATCACGCCGCGGAAGCCCCAGGCGCTGAGCGCCCCGCAGCAGCTGCTGGCGAGCACACGGGCCCGACGACCAGACGCACACGCGGGCATCAGCGAGCCCTCCGGCACATGCGCTGGTTGTGCCCCAGGTCCCCGCATAGGCCGCAACGGGAGGCGCCCTTGCGTCGAGCCGCATGAGCGAAGCAGATCGTGGCGCCAGGCACCCGGCGGTTCGTGCAGCCGGCGTGCGCGCAGAGACGATCCCTGGCTGGTGCCGCCGGGGCCTTCGCCTGACCGCGGCGTGGGCGGACCCGCTCCGGGTCCTCACCGCTCACGCCAGGCGCAAGGGTGCGGACATGGAGGCGGCCTCGGTAGACGCCGTTCGCGGGCGCGCGCTCGAGCGGGACGCGCCCGGGCTCAGCCGGGCGGGCGGCTGCCATCGACGTCCCTGTCGGTTCTGATCATCTCCTCGGCTTGACGCACCGCGTCCACCAGCTCGCGGGCGGCCTGGTTCACGCTCATGACGCAGTTCGGGGTCCAGCAGTCGCGGTAGCGGACCGCAGCCCTGAATACGGGAATCAGGGGAGTCAGGCTCCGCCAGCCCGAGCGCGCGTCGAGCAAGTCCGCGGCGAGGTCCCTCAAGGCCTCGAATTCGCCCTCCCAGGGCGAGGTCGGCATCGCCCGGTACCACACCGTCTCGATCTCGTCCTCGCGGTAGCCGGCGAACACGCGCGCCTGCACCTCGGTGACCCGGTCCTCGAACGTGTCGAGCCCGAGGGTCCGCGGCACGGGCCCCATCGCGACGGGTGTGACCCGGATCGCCGGCGTCGGCACGCTGTCGAGCGCCAGAAGGGCGCCGACGGCCTCCGGGGTGAGCTGCACGCGGTAGTCCTCGATCCAGTCCTGCAGGCGCTGGCGGGTGATCATCGTGATCTCCTGGGGAAGTCGCCCATCGCGTTCCTTCTGCGGCTCTCGCCGCGCTTCTGCGGCGCGCTACTCGGTCGTGGCCCCCGCTGAACCGCAACCTTTCGCGCGCCGCAACCTCGTCAGCCCCGCTTCCGCGCCGGAGGCCGCAGTCGCTCAGCGGCCTCCGCCAGGAGCCGGCGCTTCTCCGCCTGCAGGCGCTTGATCTCGAGCGAAACCTTCACGATCTGGGCATTACGGTCGTCGGAGCGCATCCCTGAGCCTCCTTGGTGACCGAGGCGAAGCAAGGCTCCGCCTCTGCGACGTCGACGTACGGGTGGGTGAGACCGGCCTGCTCCTGCTCGAGCAGCCGCTTCCGGACCATCCTGGCCGCCTCCTCCAGCACGGCGGCCTGGGAGCTTGACGCGATCGCGAGCGTCGGCGGATCGCTGAAGGCCAGGATCCGAAGCAGGAACCTGGCGCCTTCGGGGCCCACAGTGACTTGGTCGAATACCTGCCGCTCCGTGGGCGTGGTGGGCGAAATGAGCTCGCGCCGGGTGACGATTCTCTGGGTGATCACCGCTGGCCTCCCGCGATGACGAGCGCGAACCAGAAGAGCCCTGCGGGCGCGATGATCACGGTCAGGAAGGCGGCCACGTACCAGAGCGGCCGGCCCTCGGCGAAAGCAGCGCGGAGACGGGCGATCAATTGAGCCTCCCCGGGCCCATGACCCTCGCCACATGCAGCGTCTGGAAGAAAGCGCCGAGAACCGTCTCTGTGAGTTCGAGCAGGACGAGCACACGGAAGAGCGTTTGAACAGGCGCGTTTGCCTCGACGCCCGCGAAGCCGCAGTCCTCGATGATCTTCTGGATCTCGTTGGTCTGCTGAGGGACTTCCCACGCCAGCATGTCCAGTCGCTCGAAGCGGGTCATCCCGCTCCGGGAGCCGCATTCCGTCGGCTTCCTCAGAATCTCTCGGAACTCGGGACAAGCCTGTGACAGCGCTTGCTCGAGGTCTTCCGGTC
>JANXPZ010000076.1 GCA_025357055.1 Candidatus Eiseniibacteriota bacterium
GCCTTGTAGGCCTCTTCGGCCATCTTGTACGAGGCGTCGTGGAGGGCCTCGGTGGCCGCCTTCAGCTTCGCCTCGTCGGTGCCCGCGAGGGCGTCGCGCACGGACTTGATCTTCTCCTCGAGGTCCGTCTTGGTGGCCGCCGGGACCTTGTCGCCCAGGTCCTTGAGCGACTTCTCCACCTGGTAGGCGAGCGAGTCGGCCTTGTTGCGCGTCTCGATCTCCTCCTTGCGCGTCTTGTCCTCGGCCTCGTGCGCTGCGGCCTCCTTCACTGCCTTCTCGATGTCGTCCTTCGAGAGGCCCGAGCTGGAGGTGATGGTGATCTTGCTCTCCTTGCTGGTCGCGCGATCCTTGGCGCCGACGTGGACGATGCCGTTGGCGTCGATGTCGAACGTCACCTCGATCTGCGGGACGCCGCGGGGCGCGGCCGGGATGCCGTCGAGGTGGAAGCGCCCGAGCGTCTTGTTGTCGCGGGCCATCGGGCGCTCGCCCTGCAGCACGTGCACTTCGACGCTGGTCTGCCCGTCGGCCGCCGTCGAGAAGACCTCGCTCTTGCGGGTCGGGACCGTGGTGTTGCGCGTGATGAGCGTGGTCATCACGCCACCCAGCGTCTCGATCCCGAGCGAGAGCGGCGTGACGTCGAGCAACACGACGTCACGCACCTCGCCCGCCAGCACCGCGCCCTGGATGGCGGCGCCGATCGCCACGACCTCGTCCGGATTCACGCCCCGGTGCGGGTCCTTGCCGAAGATCTGCTTCACCAGCTCCTGCACCTTGGGCATGCGCGTCGCGCCGCCCACCAGCACCGCCTCGTCGATCTGTCGCGGCTCCAGCCCCGCGTCCTTGAGCGCCTTCAGGACCGGCCCGCGGCAGCGCTCGACCAGGTCCTCCACCAGCTGCTCGAGCCGGGCCCGCGTGAGCTTGAGGTTCAGGTGCTTGGGGCCGTTCTGGTCGGCGGTGATGAACGGCAGGTTGACGTCGGTCTCGAGCGTGCCCGAAAGCTCGCACTTGGCCTTCTCCGCCGCCTCATGAGGCGCTGGAGCGCCATCGCGTCCTTGCGCAGGTCGATGCCCTCCTGCTTCTTGAACTCGTCCGCCAGCCAGTCGATGATCCGCTGGTCGAAGTCGTCGCCGCCCAGGTGCGTGTCGCCGTTGGTCGAGCGCACTTCGAACACGCCCTCGCCGATCTCGAGGATCGAGATGTCGAAGGTGCCGCCGCCCAGGTCGAACACGGCGATCTTCTCGTCCTTCTTCTTGTCGAGACCGTAGGCCAGCGAGGCCGCCGTGGGCTCGTTGATGATGCGCTTGACGTCGAGCCCGGCGACGCGGCCCGCGTCCTTGGTGGCCTGGCGCTGCGAGTCGTTGAAGTAGGCCGGCACCGTGATGACCGCCTCGGTGACCTTCTCGCCCAGGTACTCCTCGGCCGTCTGCCGCATCTTCTGCAGGATCATGGCCGAGATCTCGGGCGGCGAGTACTCCTGGTCGCCGACCTTCACGCGGGCGTCACCGCTGGAGCCGCGCACGACCTCGTAGGGCACGAGCTTGCGCTCGCTCCCGACCTCCTCGTACTTGCGGCCCATGAAGCGCTTGATCGAGTAGACCGTGTTCGTGGGGTTGGTCACGGCCTGCCGGCGCGCCACCAGGCCCACGAGCCGTTCGCCGCTCTTCGCGAATCCGACCACCGAGGGGGTCGTGCGAAAGCCCTCGGCGTTGGCGATGACCTTGGGCTCGCCGCCCTCCATCACCGCCACGCACGAGTTCGTGGTGCCGAGATCGATACCGATGACCTTGCCCATGGGATCCCTTCCTTCGTCGTGATGGACGGATGCCACGCCGGTCCCTGGCGCCCGCCTTGCGCGGGCCGGCCGACGTGGCGCGTCCGTGGGAGAAACGGGCCGCCCTTCCGGCTACCCGATCTTGATTTCGACCTCGCGCACCCGGGCTTCCTCCGCCTTGGGCACGCTCACCTCGAGCACTCCGTCCCTGCTGCTCGCCTTCACCTGGTCCGCACGCACCGGCGCGCCCAGCGTGAAGGAGCGCTCGAACGTGCCGTACGTCCGCTCGCGGCGCAGCCAGTTGCCTTCCTTCTCCGAGCCTTCCTGCCTGCGCTCGCCACGGATGATGAGCGTGTCACCCATGACGTGGACCTTGACGTCCTTCTGGGCGACGCCCGGCAGGTCCATGCGCAGCACGAACTGCTCGGGGGTCTCCTCGATCTCCACGGTGGGCACAAAGGCGAACGTCGCGCGGGCGTTCGGCCGCCCGCAGGCGCCGTCGAACAGACGGTTCATCTCCTGGTGCATGGTGAGCAGGTCCCGCATCGGCGGGGCCGACGGAGTCCAGCGGATGACTTGCATGGTGACGATCTCCTCCTGGCGTGATGGTGACTACCGGTCAGGCGCCGCGTCCGGACCGGCCCTGGCCGGATCCTCGTGGCGCGCCCTCATGATCACCGGAGGTACAAAGCAGCCCGTGTGCCAGCCGCATGTGGACCTGTTACTTCGTTGTCCCGCCGTGACATCGGAGGCAGGGACTCATGCAGGGCTCGAACCCGGCCTGCGCGCCGCGTTCGCCGTTGAAACGGTCACCGTTTCGCCTGAGGACGCCCTGTTCAGGCCGGGAACGGCGTGGCGCAGCGGGGACGACGACGCGCTCCTTGATCCGCGACCTGGGTTGGCGATGGCACTGGAGCCGGACGCGCGAAGGGGGCCGCGCCCCGCCGGCCCCCTTCGCACCTCGTGCCCACCGCCCGCGCGCGCAGGGCAGCCGCTCTACCGCACCGGCAGGTAGCCCGCCTTCTCCTCACCCACCAGCAGTTCGTCCTTCGTGTAGATGAAGGCCTCGCGCCGGTAGTCCGCCAGCTCGTAGTCCTTCTCGAGGAAGATGGCGTCCTCGGGGCAGGCTTCCTCGCACATGCCGCAGAAGATGCAGCGCAGCATGTTGATCTCGTAGCGCTCGGCATAGCGCTCGCCGTGGGAGCTCGGGCGGTCCGGGTCGTTCTCCGCCGCCTTCACGAAGATGGCGTCCGCGGGGCAGGCCACCGCGCAGAGCTCGCAGCCCACGCAACGCTCCAGCCCGTCCTCGTGCCGCGCCAGGATGTGCAGCCCCCGGAAGCGCGGGAACATCACCAGCTTCTCGTTCGGGTACTGCAGGGTCACCGGCTTCTTGAAGAACTGCCCGAGGGTGACACCGAGCCCCGTCGCCAGTTCCTTGATCATGCCGCGCACTCCTCGCAGGCCATGGTGGGCGTTACCGAGCTGACCGCCGCAGGATAGCCGGAGGCCGTTTCGGGCGCAAACGAGGCGCCTCCCCGGCCCGCCCTACAGCCTCGGCAGGGTGATGCCGCGCTGGGCCTGGTACTTCCCCGCCTTGTCCTTGTAGGAGACCTCGCAGGGCGAGTCGCTCTCGAAGAACAGCACCTGGGCGATGCCCTCGTTGGCGTAGACCCGCGCCGGCAGCGGTGTGGTGTTGCTGATCTCGAGCGTCACGAAGCCCTCCCACTCCGGCTCGAAGGGCGTGACGTTCGTGATGATGCCGCAGCGGGCGTACGTGCTCTTGCCCAGGCACACCGTCATCACGTTGCGCGGGATGCGGAAGTACTCGACGCTGCGGCCGAGCGCGAAGGAGTTGGGCGGGATGAGGGCGACCGGGCCCTTGAAGTCCACCATCGAGGCGGGATCCATGTGCTTGGGATCCACGATGGTCGAGTTCACGTTGGTGAAGATCTTGAACTCGTCGGCGATCCGCAGGTCGTAGCCGTACGACGAGACGCCGTAGGAGATGGCCCCGGAGCGGACCTGCTTCTCCTCGAACGGCTCGATCATCCCGTGCTCGAGGCACATCCTGCGGATCCAGTGGTCGGGTCGGATGGACATCCTCATTCCTCCGTGGAGTCGAAGCGGCCCAGCATCCGGACCGCGTGGACGAGTTCGGGCAACAGCAGTCGCTCGAGCGCCAGTTCGACGGCGGCGCGTGAACCGGGCAGCATCACCACCAGGCGGCCGCGCGCGACGAAGGCCCCGGCGCGAGAGAGCCAGGCGGCCGCTCCGACCTGCTCCGCCGAGAGGGCGCGGAACCGCTCGCCGAAGCCGGGCACGTGACGCTCGGCGAGCGGCGCCAGCGCCTCGGGAGTGCGGTCGCGCGGGCCGAGGCCGGTGCCGCCGGTGACGATCAGCACGTCCACGCCGGCGCGCCCCAGCGCCGCGCGGGCGGCGCGCCGCAGGGCGGCGGGCTCGTCCTTGACCCAGGCCCGGGTCGTCACGCAGTGGCCGGCCTGCGTGACCAGGCGCTCGATCAGCGCCCCGGCCGTGTCCTCGCTGCCGCGCCGCGTGTCGCTGGCCGTGATGATGGCGCAGCCCACGGGGCGCGGGGCGCCGCTGCTCCGGTGGGCGGCGGGACGCCGCGGTCGCGCGGTGCTCTTCGCGGCGCGCTTCATGCCGCGCCTCGGGCCGGCGTGAGGCTCACGCGAACTCCCCCAGCGCCTCGGCGATCTGCCGCCGGTGCGAGAGGTCGTGGTCGCCCCAGTACCGCACCATCTCGGCGAGCGGGAAGGGCCCCCGCACGGCGTGGACGCCGATCCGCGCCCAGTCGGCCCGTCCGAGCGGCGCGAGCCCCGCGAGCAACGCGCGCCGGGCCTCCACCCACTCCCCGAGCACGGCCGCGGGGGATTGCCCGTCGTAGGCCCGCGCGGACTCCCAGTCCGTCATGTCCACGTCGGGGATCCCGGGATTGCGCTCCGCGAGCATCCGGCCGAGCCGCGGCAGGAAGACGTCGCGGTCGGCGTCCCGCAGGTGACAGAGTGACTCGAGCGCCGACCAGCGGCCGGGCGCCGGACGCCGCCGCCAGAGCGCCTCGGCGTCGCGCTCGATCCGGTCGGCCGCCCAGTCGGGGCTCTCGGTGAGCACCGTCAACAACTGCCCCCACTCGAGGAAGCTCATGGGCCCGCGCTGGCGCGAGGTCTGTCCGAGGTCGCTGCCGGCGAACGGGTGCGGGCCGGCGAAGCCGCGCTCGAGGTACGAGCGCCCGAGCGCCGCGTAGTGCTCGTAGCCCCGTCTCATGCCCGCGCGGTGCTCTTCGCTCACCGGGCTCGCGACCTTCGCCGGCATCCCCAGGGCGATGCTCCCGGGCGCGATGACCTGCCTCTCCCGGACCAGCGCGCCGGCGCCGATGAGCGAGCCGGCCCCGATGCGCGCCCCGCTCAGCACCACCGCGCCCATCCCGACCAGGCAGTCGTCCTCGATCACGCAGCCGTGGATGATGGCCCCGTGCCCGATCGTGACGCGCGCGCCGATGAGCGCCGGGCTGCCCTCGTCCATGTGCACGACGCTGCCGTCCTGGATGTTCGAGTCCTCGCCCACCTCGATGCGGTCCACGTCGCCGCGCAGCACGGCGTTGAACCAGACGCTCGAACGGGCGCCCAGCGTCACGTCACCCACGACCACCGCGCCGGGGGCGATGAACGCGGTGGGGTGCAGCCGCAGACGCGCAACCCACTCCCCTGCCGCCCGGGTCCCGTGCTTCGGGTCACTCATGCGAACCGACCTCCATCGCCCACGTAGGGGTTGCTGGCGCGCTCCCGGCCGAGGGTCGACGCCGGCCCGTGCCCGGGGTGAACGCGCAGCTCATCGCCGAGCGGGAAGAGCCGCGTGCGGATGGAACGCTCCAGCTCCTCGAACGAGCCGCCGGGCAGGTCGGTGCGCCCGACCGAGCCCGCGAAGAGCGTGTCCCCCACCCACAGAACATCCCCCGCGCGGAAACAGACGCCGCCGGGCGAGTGTCCCGGCGTGTGGATCACCTCGATCGTCTCCTCGCCCAGGGCGAGACTCTGCCCGTCGAAGAGGTCATGCACCACCTCGGGCACCCGCGCCGGCGGGAACCCGAAGAGGGCCCCCTGTTCGTTCAGGTGATCGAGCAGCGCACGGTCGCCAGGGTGCAGCCAGTACTCTCCCCCCAGCGCCTCCTGGACCGCGCGCATGCCGCAGACGTGGTCGTAGTGTGCGTGGGTGTTGAGCAGGTAGCGCACCCTCGGCGGCCCGGGCTGCTCCTGCACCCAGCGGATCACGGCGTCCGGGTCGAAACCGGCGTCCACCACGGCGCACTCGCGGGCGCGCTCGCAGACCAGCACGCCGGTGGCGTTGTCGAGCGGCCCCAGGCGCAGGACGTGTTGCCGGAGCGCCATGTCAGATGACGTTCGCCTCGACCGTCGCCTGCTGCTCGGCGAATCGTTCCAGCCGCAGCGGCGAGAGGTCGAGGCTCGGCTTGCCGTCCACGATCCATTCGGTGATGAGCTGGCCCACTGCCGGCGCGTGCATGAAGCCGTGCCCGCTGAAGCCGTTCGCGAGCATCAGCCCCGCGACGTTCCGCGGCGGACCCAGCACCGAGTTGTGGTCGGGCGTGGTCTCGTACAGGCCCGCCCAGCCGTTCGAGACCTCCGCCGCCTCGAGCGCGGGCACGCGGTGCATGGCCGGCTCCACGATGCGCTCGAGCAGGTCCCAGTTCACGCTCAGGTTGAAGCCCTCGGGCTCCTCGGGGTTCGCATAGCCGAGCAGCAGGCCGCCGCTCTCGCGGTGCATGTAGACGCCCGACTTCAGGTCCACGATCATGGGCAGGCTCTCGCGCGCCATGGGCAGCGGCTCGGTCGTGAAGCAGTGCCGCCGGACGGCCTTCACGGGCAGGTCCACGCCGGCCCAGGCCGCGACCTCCGCCGCATGGGGCCCCGCCGCGTTCACCACCATCGGAGTGCTGATCGTGCCGCTCGCGGTGCGCACGCCGGTGACCCGGCCCCCGTCCATCACCAGCCCCCGCGCCGCGTCGCCGAAGTGGAACACCGCGCCCAACTGACGGGCCCGCGTGACATAGGACTGAGTGACCTCGTGCGGGTTGCCGAGACCGTCGTCCAGGCAGAAGGTCGCGCCCAGCAGGTCCTCGATGTTGAGCTCGGGCACGATCTCGCGCGCGCCCTCCGGACTGAGCGTCTGCACCGGGAGCCCGAGCGAGCGCTGCATGTCGGCCTGGCGCTGGAACGTCGCCCACGACCCGGGGTCGCCGAGCAGGAACAGGTAGCCGACCGGGAAGAACACCGGATCGGTCTCCATCTCGTCGCTGAAGGTCTTGAAACGCGCGATGGACATCATCGAGATGCGCACGTTGAGCGGGGTCGAGAACTGCGCCCGGATGCCGCCCGCCGCCTTCGAGGTCGAGCCGGCGCCGGCGAAGGGCTCCTTCTCGATCACCACGACGTCCTTCACGCCCCGCCGTCCCAGCTCGTAGGCGATCGAAGCACCGATGCAGCCGGCCCCGATGATGACGACCGGGGCCGTGGCCGGGAGCCCGCTCATGCGATCCTCCGATCGAGGCGCTGCAGCCGCAGCGCGTCCTCTTCCATGGGCGGGGTCCCGCAGGTCTCACTCCGCCCGAGGCGCAAACCGACGGGGAGTCTAGCCCGGATGATTCATGAAACGCCAGCCGGGAGTGCGACACCGGGAGTGCGAGCCGGGGCGCGGCGTCCAGGCGCGCGAGCGGGCCGCACCGCAGGCGTGTCATGCGCCACGCCGAGGAGCACCCAGGTCGCCCAGCGCAGCAGCCGTGCTCCGGATCGTGCTCGCAGGCGGCGCTTCATGGATCGACCGGGCCAGGTCACGCACGCGTCGAAGGCGAGTCCGGGCCGGGTATCCGAAGGGCCCTCCCGGTGGTCCCTGCACCGTCCGCCGGCGGCACTTCGGAAGCGCGGCGCGGGGCGGCAGCGCATGGCCCGCGCATCACGGAGGCCGGTCGCGAGCGCGCCCGGCCTCCGGATCAGCGCACGAGATCAGCGCTTCGGCTTCGGCTTCGTCTTCGCCAGCCGGTCGCGGGCGAGTTGCGCCTCCCCGGACAGCGGGAAGCCCTTCACCAGTTGCTCGAGGACCTTGCGGGCCTGTGCCGCCTGGCCCAGCTTCTCCCGGCACAGGGCGAGCTTCCACAGGCCGGCCGGCACGCGGTCGCCCTGCGGGTAGAGGCTTTCGATCCGTTCATACTCGGTGGCCGCACTGTCGAACTGCGCCTGGGCGAAGAGACACTCCCCCACCCCGTACTGGGCGTTGTCCGCCAGGTCCGTGGCCGGGAAACGCTGGACATACTCCCGGAAGGCCTGGAGCGCGAGCGGGTAGCGCCCCTGCGTCAGGTCCTGCGCCGCCTGCTCGTAGAGCTGGTTCGGGTCCGGCCCCGCCGCCGCCGCGGGAGGCTGCGGGGCGCGTTGCTGGATCTGGTTGAAGCGCCCCATCACCTCGTCGAGCTTGCCCTCGAGCCGCCCCATCTGCTCGAACAGGTCCTGGTTCGTGCTGCCGCTCGAGGCTCGCGAGCTGAGCAGGATGTCCCGCTGATCGGACATCTCGCTCCGCAGGTCGCCCAGCAGGCGGTACGAGACCGAATCGCGCACCTGGAGCGTGTCCACCTGGGTACGCAGGCTGTCGAGCCCCGACTGGATCAGGGCGAGTTGCGGGGCGACGCAGCCCGTCAGGGGCAGGGCGAGCAACAGCAGCAACGCGGCGGCCGACACGCCAACCCCCCGCGGCCGTGCCGACGGGCGGCACCCGCCGCCCGTCAGCCCGAAGCTCCGCCGGATCATCGAAGTACGAAGTGAGCGCGCCGGTTCTGGGCCCACGCGGACTCGTCGTGGCCCTCGGCGAACGGACGCTCCTTCCCGTACGAGAGAGACTGGATGCGCGCGGCGGACACGCCGGCGTTCACCAGATAGTCCCGCGCCGCGTTCGCGCGCTTCTCGCCCAACGCCTGGTTGTATTCGACCGTCCCGCGCTCGTCGCAGTGGCCCTCGAGCGTGATGTTCACGTTCGCCTTGTCGCGCAGCAGCTTCGCGGCCCGGTCCAGCGCCAGCTTCGCGTCGTCGCGCAGGGTGTAGGAGTCCAGATCGAAGAACACGTCCGTGAAGTCGCCCGCGGTCACGCTCGGCACCGGGACCGGGGTCTCGGGCACCGGCACCGGCGTCGGCTCCGGGGTCACGGGCTGGACCACCGGCGGGGCCGGCGGCGGCGTCGGGGGCGCTTCCGTGGCCTTCCTGGCGCAGCCCGCCGCGAACAGGGCGACGAGCCCCACCGTCAGCACGAGGAGCAGTGCAGGGGTCTTTCTCATGGTCTACCTCCGGGGTTTGAGTTGGGAGCGTTCGTCGGGACCGCGACCGCCGTACGGCTCGCGGACGGGGACCAGGACGGCGACATGGCCGTGCGCCCACCGGTGTCGAGTTTCCGCGGTGGACGTCCGTCAAGGTCCGAGATGAACAGAGCATAGGGCCCTTCGCGGTTCGAGGCGAACACCAGGTGCCTGCCGTCCGGGGACCAGCGCGGATTCTCGTTGCTGCCACCGCTGACCACCAGACGCGCGTTCGTGCCGTCGGCGCCACAGACGTACACATCGAAACCCGCGGGCGTGCGACTCACGAAGGCGACGAGGTCGCCACGCGGCGACCAGGCCGGCGAGTCGGTGTAGCCCACCTCGTAGGTCAGGCGGCGGACGTTGCCCCCGTCGCGGTTCATCACGTAGACCTGCGGCGAGCCACTGCGATCCGAGGTGAAGGCGATCTCCCGCCCGGTGGGCGACCAGCAGGGCGAGGTGTCGATCGCACGGTTGTCGGTGAGCCGCTGCGGTGAGCCTCCGCGCGCATCCAGCACGTAGATCTCGGAGTTCCCGTCCTTGCTCAGCGTGCAGGCCAACTCGCGGCCGTCGGGCGAGTAGGCGGGGCTGGTGTTGAGCCCGGAGCGCACCGAGACCGGGTAGAGCTTGCCGCCGGCCGCGGGGACGACGTAGACGCGCGGCGAGCCGCCGTCGCGGTAGGTGCTGAACGCCAGGAGCGAGCCATCGGGGGACCACGACGGCGAGAGCGCGATGGAGCGGTCGCGCGTGAGAGGTCGCGCGCCGGCGCCGTCCAGGTCCATGACCCAGAGCTCCTTGTTCCGGCCCTCGATGGCGATGAAGGCGATGCGAGTGCCGGCCACGCCGGACTCCCCCGTGAACTGGAGCACGATGTCGTCGGCGAACTGGTGCACGAGCGAGCGCCAGTCGGCGGCCGGTCCGCGGTAGACCTTCGACAGGATCGGGCGCCGCGCCGGGAAGTCGCGGACCTCGCCCTCGAGCGTGGCCTGGCCGCCGGACACCTTCCAGCGCCCGCCGGACACCGCCTGCACGTCGAAGGGCGGCTGTCCCGCCCACGCCCGGGAGACCAGGAACACGGCCGACTGCTCGAGGTCGTTGGCCAGCACCTCGTCGGCCTGGCGCGCCTCGGGCGCTCCGGCGGGGAGCCGGCCAGCGGTGAACGCCTCGCAGTAGAGCTGCGTGCGGCGCCCGCCCCCGGCGATGTCGATGCGCACCTCGCGGGTCTGCGCGTGCGCGCCCGGGACGGCCACCACGGTCAGCAGCAGCACCAGCGCAAGGCGCTTCATGGCCGGGTGTAGTCGAAGCCGAAATGGATCCCGAGGTCCGAGCCCGGGAAGCCGAGCGGCAACGGGGGCAACGGGTCGCTCAGGGTCACGGCCCGCAGCGAGGCGCGGTCGAAGAACTCGACGCCGCTGCCGCTCTCGAGCCGGATGGCCGAGACGCCGCCACTGCGGCCGACCCGGAAGTAGACCACCGCGCGCACCGGGCGGCCGCTCTCGAGCCCCGCCGGGGGCGCCCAGTTCTGCGCCACCTTGTTGCGGATCAGCATGAGGTAATAGGTGAACTCGAAGTCGCGCGCGTCCACGGCGAGCCCGCCGCTCAGACCTGCGCTTCCCACCCGCGCGTACGGCAGCGCCGGGCCCGAGGCGGGCGGCGCGGCCTCCTCGGAGACGGGCTGGGCCGGCTTGGCGGGCTTCCTCGGCCGGACCAGTTTCACGCCCTCGGCGTTCTCCGGCTTGATGTCCGGGACCTTCATGGCCGCCTTTTCGGCCGGCGCCGGAGCGGGCTCGCCCCGCGGCATCGCTCCCGGCTCGATCAACGCGACCTGCACGACGTCGGGCCCCGGCACGATCAGGGGCTCACCCTGGCGCACCGCGAAGACCACCGCCAGGAGCGCGACGTGGACCATCGCCGAGCCGGTCAGGGCGCTCCGCGTCATCGGCGGGCCTGCGGCGCCGGCGGCTGGGTAACGAGCCCGAGCGAGGCCACCCCGGAACGCCTCATGCGCGCGATCAGCTCCACGATGGTCCCGTAGGGCACGTCCTGGTCCGCCTTGAGGAACACCGGGCGGTGGGATGCGCCAGCCCGCGCCAGCGCGTCCTCGAAGCGGGCCGCCGGGACCACCGAGTTCCCCACCGCCACCGTGCGGTCGGCCCGCACGCTCACGATCAGCCCCTCGCGGACGTCCAGCCCACGCGTGGCGACGCGCGGCAGGTCGATCTCGAGCCCGCCCTGCAGGAAGGGCGCGGTCACCATGAAGATGATGAGCAGCACCAGCACGACGTCGACGAACGGCGTCACGTTGATGTCGGCCATCGGCGCGCGCGGGATGGCGCTCTTCACGCGACCGGGCCCTCCGTCCGCCGATCGAGGTACTCGGTCACGAAGGTCGCGCTGTTGCTGCTGATGACGCGCAGCCGCGTGAGCAGGTGGTTGTAGCCCACGACCGCCGGGATCGCCGCCGCCAGGCCCGCCACCGTGGTGATGAGCGCCTCGGCGATCCCGGGCGCGACCACGACCAGCGAGGCGGAGCCCTGCGCTCCGATGCTGAGGAAGGCGCTCATCACCCCCCACACCGTGCCCATGAGCCCGATGAAGGGCGAGACGCTTCCCGCGGTCGCCAGGAATCCCACGTGGTGCTCCAGCCGTGCCAGTTCGTCGCCGGCGGAGCGCTCCATGGCACGCTGGGCCCGCTCGTAGCGCGACATGGGCGTGGATCCGGCAGCGGCGGGCTCCGCGAGCGACCGCTCGCCCACGCGGGCCAGCCGGCCGAGCACGCTGGCCGGATGTCGATCGACCGGCGGGGCCTCGCCCCGGCCGGCGCGGAACGCCGCCAGGAACTCGCGATCCTCACGCTGCACGCGCAGGTAGAGCCGCAACCGCTCCACGATGATCGCCCAGGTGTAGACCGAGATCGCGAGCAGCAGCAGCAGGATGAACTTGGCGAAGAAGCCGGAGGAGGCGACGAGGGCGGGCACCGACGCACGCAAACCGATGCCAGCCTGCAGGATGAAGACACCCAATGCCATGGGCTTCACGCTCCCTGTGAAGGTGGGCCGGTGGGGAGACCGGCAGCCGTCCCGACCCTGCGACCCTTCCGGGACACGAACCGGGCTGGCAGCCGTACGCTAGCATACGCGATGGGGCCTCTCAAGACCCGGAGCGGGCCCGGACGGCGTGGCGGGCAGGGGTTCGCGCGGAGGTGGGACCGGGCCGGGAGGCGGACGAACACCGCTCCCCCCGCGGGTCGGAAGCGGGGGCCACTTCCCTCACGCACTTGCCCAGGACCAGGTGAAGAAGTTCAAGCGCGTGTAAAGAACTCGGCGCTCGTGTGCACCGCATGACTCAGAGAGAGTACAGTCGCTCGACTCAGGCTGGCAGGATCGGGCCGACTCCGCCGGCCGGCGGCATGGGAACACGGAAAGGAAGGACTGGTTGAGACGTCTCATCGTCCCGCTGCTGCTGTTGCTGGCCCTCGCCAGCATCGCGCTGGGGTGGCAGTCCTTCACGCTGGCCCAGTCGCCGCGCGGCGGCGCGCCGCCGTTCGCCGTCCGGACCCTGGATGGCCGGACCCTGCGCCTCGACGAACTGCGCGGCCGCCCGGTGATCCTCGACTTCTGGGCGACCTGGTGCACCCCGTGCAGGGCCAGCATGCCGCACCTGAGCACGATGCAGGGCCGCTACGGCACCCGCGGCCTCGTCATCGTGGGGCTCTCCGTGGACGACGGCCCGCCGCAGGCGGTGCGGCATTTCGCAGAACAGCTGCACCTGCGATTCCCGGTGGCGATGGCGAGCGAGGGCATGCTCGATGACTATGGCCCCATCCGCTCCATCCCGACCACCATCTTCATCGACCGACGCGGCCGCATCGTGCGCCGCGTCGTGGGCTACGTGGACGTGGAGACGCTCGAAGGGTTCGTCCGCGAGATCCTTTAGACGGGGGGCCGCCCGGGCCCCCTCGCGGCGATCCATGAAGTGACGCGGGGGCTCCTCCCCTGTCGTCCAGCGGACCCGCCGCTCGCCACCCGGCCCGCCCGGCGCGATCCGCCACCACTCGATCCGCCGACTCCCCCTGGACGCGGAATCACGCTACAATGCGGCACGCGGTCCACGGCGCACACGCGAGCCCGCTCGCCGTCGTGTGCGGGCTCCTGCCCGCGTGGACCTTGAGCGGCAGCCGGCGGCGGACCGGAGGGTCCGTGTCCCGGGCCTGACGCTCGAGTCGCGCCATCCACTGCCACGTGGCCCGGCGCAGCCGCAAAGACTGCACCATCGTGAGACCTCCCTGTCTCCGGGTCGCCGGACTTCGGCGACCTCCGGGATGACGGGGGGTCTCACGACTTGCAACGACTCCACCGATTCAGGCGAAGTGATCCAGGGCCAGATCGGCCTGCAATGAAGGAACGTGATCCGATGGGGAGACGCATGACTGAAGACCAGCAGCGGCACATCGACCCCGCCGTCGGCGCCGGCAGCGCTCCGCCGCTGAAGCGGCTCCGCTACCCGATCAGCGGCATCCTGATGATGTTGTGCATCGGGAACGTGTACGCCTGGTCGGTCTTCCGCAAGCCGCTGCAGGGGCTCTTCGGCTGGACCATGGAACAGGCCACCTATCCCTTCCAGATCTCGATCGCGGTCTTCGCGGTGGCGATGGTCTTTGCCGGCCGCTGGCAGGACAAGGCGGGGCCCCGCCCGGTGGCGATGCTCGGCGGCATCCTGATCGGCGCCGGCTTCATCCTCTCCGGGCTCTTCGGCTCGACCCTGCTGGGCATCATCCTCGCCTTCGGAGTGCTGGCCGGGATCGGCATGGGCGGCGCCTATGTCACCCCGCTCGCCACCACCATCAAGTGGTGGCCGGACAAGCGCGGCGTCATGACCGGCCTGGTCATGCTGGGAATGGGCGCAGGCGCCATCATCGGCGGCATCGGCGCGCCGCTCCTGATCAAGGCCTACGGCGTCCTGAACACCTTCATCATCCTCGGTGTCGTCTTCGGCGTGGTCATCACCGCCGCCGGCGCGGTCCTCAAGGCCCCGCCCCCCGGAACCGTCTTCGGCAAGCCGGCCGGGAGCACCCCGGGCCAGGCCAGTCCGGCCGCCCAGTACCAGTTCTCGCCGAAGGAGATGCTCTCCACCTCCTCGTTCTACTTCATCTGGGCGGCGTTCGTGATCGGCTCCGGAGCCGGCCTGATGGTGATCTCCCAGGCCTCGCCGATCGGCCAGGAGCTCGCCGGCCTGACGCCGGTCGTCGCCGGTGGCGCCGTGACCATCCTGTCCATCTTCAACGGGCTCGGCCGGCTGGCCTTCGGCGCCATCTCGGACCGGATCGGGCGCAAGAACACCTTCCTGGTGGCCTTCGCACTCGAGATCGCCACCTTCCTGCTGGTCCTGCCCAATGCCAGTTCGTTCGTCACCTACGCCATCGGGGTCAGCCTGATCGGTTTCACCTATGGCGCGTTCATGGGCGTCATGCCCTCGATCACCGCAGACTATTTCGGCACCCGGAACATCGGGGTCAACTACGCGTGGGTCTATACCGCGTGGGGCGCCGCCGGCATCCTGGGCCCGATGGTGGGCGTGATGATGAACGGCGCGTGGGTCAAGTCGTTCTACGTGCTCGCCGGCATCTGCGTCGTCGGCGCGATCCTCATGCTGCTGACCAGGCCGCCCGCGCCGCGCCAGGCACCCGCGTAGGGCGGTGACGAGCGACGCTTCACCGATGAAGCGTCCACCTGCGCAGCAGAGCCACCCATCCCGGACCTGACGAAATAACGAGGGCCTCGCTCATCGCGAGGCCCTCGTTCGTTGGTGCCCGGGGCGAGATTTGAACTCGCACGGGTTGCCCCATACGCCCCTCAAACGTACGTGTCTACCAATTCCACCACCCGGGCACTCGGGTTCCTGCGGGATTGCTCAGCGGCCGCCGGACGGGGCGCCGGGCGACGGCGTGGCGGCCGGCGCCGGAGCGCCTGCGCCACCACCGGACTGCGGCATCTGGGCCGGAGCGCTCGCGGCCGCCTTGCGGGCTTCCTGGTTGATCAGGCTCTTCCCGCGCGTGGAGGTGATGTTCGAGCTCATCAGCGCCAGCACCAGCGAGGTGGCGAAGAAGAGGCCGCCGAGCACCATGGTGGCGCGGGTCATGAAATCGGTCGCCCCGCGACCGCCGAAGACGGTCTGGGCCGAGCCACCGAAGGCACCGCCCGCGAGCCCGCCGCCCTTACCGGACTGCATGAGCACGACGCCGACGAGGGCCAGACAGACCAGCAGATGGAAGAAGATCAGGAAGATATACATGGCATCCTCTGGAACAGGTTTCCGCCGCAGAACGCAACCCACCGCCCCGTCCGCAGCATCCGAAGCAGCGTGAGAGACTAGCAATCACCCCTGCGCCCGTCAAACGACCGGGCTGGATCCCGGTCCGACCCTCGCAGGGGCCCTAGCCTGGACGATTCATGCCCCGGCCGCGGCGATGATGCGCCAGAACGAAGCCGCTTCGAGGGCGGCCCCACCCACGAGCGCCCCATCCAGCTGGTCGTCTGCGAACAGGGCTGCCGCGTTGCCCGCGTTCACGCTGCCCCCATACAGAACGCTGATGCGGGCGCCCGCGCCCGGCGCCACCACCCGGTCCAGCGTGGCACGCACGATCTGGTGCGCCTCGTGCGCCTGCTCGACCGTGGCCACGCGCCCCGTCCCGATCGCCCAGACCGGCTCGTAGGCGATGATCGCGGAGAGCGCCGCTGCCTGATCCAGCCCCTCGAAGGCGGCCTGCGTCTGACGCACGATCACTTCCGCCGTGCGCTCCCCCTCGCGCTCGGCGAGGGTCTCCCCCACGCAGACGATCGGGGTCAGGCCGTCGCGCTGGGCCGAGCGCAGCTTCTGCGCCACCAGCGCATCATCCTCGCCCATCCCGTGGCGGCGCTCGGAGTGTCCGACGATCACGAACTGGCAGCCGAGCGCGGCCAGCATGGCCCCCGACACCTCGCCCGTGAAGGCGCCGTGAGTGGCCGGGTGGAGATTCTGGCCGCCGAGGTGGAACGGACTGCCCTTCAGCGCCTCCCCGACCGCCTGCAGCGCGGGGAACGGCGGACAGATGGCCACCTCGCAACGGGGACGCGCCCCGCCCGCGAGGGCGATCATCTCGCGGGCCAGGGCGGCCGCCTCGGGCGCCGTCTTGTGCATCTTCCAGTTTCCGGCGACGAACCGGGGCCGACGCGGCCAGGGCCCGGACATCAGATCCCGTCCAGGGCGGCGACGCCGGGCAATACCTTGCCTTCGAGGAACTCGAGCGAGGCACCGCCCCCGGTGGACAGATGGCTGAACTTGTCCGCCAGGCCTGCCTGCTGGATGGCGGCGACCGAATCGCCACCGCCCACGACCGTGACCGCCCCGTGACTGGTGAGGTCGGCCATCGCCCGGGCCACGCCCAGCGTGCCCGCGGCGAAGGCCGGCACTTCGAAGATCCCCATCGGTCCGTTCCAGACCACGGTCTTCGCGTCTTGGAGCTTCGCCGCGAAGAGCTTCACCGACTCGGGCCCGATGTCCACGCCCATCTCGTCGGGGCCCAGGTCCTCCAGCCGCACCGTGCGTCCGGGCGCGCTGCCGTCGGCCGCTGCCGAGGCCACGCAGTCCACCGGCAGCACGAGTTCGACGCCGCGGGCCTTCGCCTGCTCGAGCACGGCCTTCGCCATGTCGAGCCGGTCGTCCTCGACCAGCGACTTCCCGGTCGGATGCCCCTGCGCCTTGAGGAAGGTGAACATCATCGCCCCGCCCACCAGCAACCGGTCCACCTTGCCCAGCAACTGGGTGAGCACGTCGATCTTGCCCGAGATCTTCGCACCGCCCAGCACCGCGACGAACGGCCGCCGGGGGCTCTCGAGCGTCCGTCCCAGGTAGTCGAGCTCCTTCTGCATCAGGAACCCGGCCACCGCCGGGCGCAGGAAGTGCGTCACGCCCTCGGTCGAGCCGTGAGCGCGGTGCGCGGTGCCGAAGGCGTCATTCACGTACAACTCGCCCAGCGCGGCCAGCCGCTGGGCGAAGCCGGCGTCGTTCGCCTCCTCCTCCGGATGGAATCGCAGGTTCTCGAGCAGCAGCACCTGGCCGTCCTGGAGCGAGCGGGCCAGGGCCTCCACCTCGGGGCCGACGCAGTCGGGGGCGAATGCCACCGGCTGGCCGAGCAACTGTTCGAGACGCGCGGCCACGGGCTTGAGGCTGTTCTTGGTGTCCGGTCCACCCTTGGGCCGGCCGAGGTGGGACATCAGGATGATGCGGGCCCGCTGCTCGATCAGGTAGCGGATCGTCGGCAGCGCGGCCACGATGCGCGAGTCGTCACCGACCAGGCCGTTCTTGACCGGCACGTTGAAGTCCACGCGCACGAGCGCCCGCTTGCCGGCCGGCTGCAGGTCCTTGAGCCCCTTCTTGACGTCCCCCATGGTCCCTCCCCCTACGCCATCATCAGCAGGGCGTCCACCATGCGCTGCGAGAAGCCCCACTCGTTGTCGTACCAGGACAGGACCTTGACCAGGTTCCCGCCCATGACGTTGGTGGAGAGCGAGTCGAACACGCTGCTGTGCGGATTGCCGATCACGTCGGTGGAGACGATGGGATCGGTGCAGAACTCGAGGATGCCCTTCATCGGCCCCTCGGCCGCCGCCTTGATCGCGGCGTTGATCTCTTCCTTCGTCGTGCTCCTGCGGACCTCCACGACCAGGTCCACGAGCGAGCCATCCGGGGTCGGCACGCGCACCGCCAGGCCGTCCAGCTTGCCCTTGAGTTCCGGGAGGACCTCGCCGATGGCCTTCGCCGCGCCCGTCGAAGTCGGGATCATGCTCATCGCCGCCGCGCGCGCGCGCCGCAGGTCCTTGTGCGGCAGGTCGAGGATCTTCTGGTCGTTGGTATAGGCGTGGATGGTGGTCATGAAGCCGCGCTCGATGCCGGCCAGGTCGTTCAGCACCTTCGCGACCGGCGCCAGGCAGTTGGTCGTGCACGACCCGATGCTCACGACCTGGTGCTTCGTCTTGTCGAACAGCTGGTCGTTGACCCCGATGACGAAGGTGAGATCAGCGCCCTTGGCCGGCGCCGACACCACCACGTTACGGGCGCCCGCGGCCAGGTGCAGCGACGCGCCCGCCTTGTCCGTGAACTTGCCCGTGGCCTCGAGCACGACGTCCACGCCCAGCGACTTCCACGGCAGCTTGGCCGGGTCCTTCTCCGCCAGCACCTGGATCCGCTTGCCCGCCACCTCGAGGAAGCCATCCACCGCCTTGCCGGCCTTGGGCCAGACGCGATGGACCGAGTCGTACTTCAACAGGTGGGCGAGCGTCGGAGCGTCGGTGATGTCGTTGACCGCCACGAACTCGATGGGGACGCCGCGGTCCACCGCTGCACGCACCACGAGACGACCGATCCGGCCGAAGCCACTGATCCCGACTCGAACTGCCATGTTCGTTCCTCCTCCTGTGGCTCGAGACGAATCTCGATGGTTTCCCAAAGACGGCCGGCGCCGGTCGGCGTCAGCCGAAGAAGACCCGCGCGGTCTCGAACAACTCCGCGGGCACGGTGCGCGGACCCTGTCGCACCACCGCCAGTTCCACGGACGTGATGCGTCCGCCCTGCAGGCTCACCATGCGCCCGTACTCGCCCCGGACGGCCAGGTCCACCGCCGCCACCCCCATGCGCGAGCCCAGCAGGCGGTCGAACGGAGTGGGTGTGCCGCCCCGCTGCACGAACCCGAGGATGACGGTGCGCGTCTCGGTCTTGAGCCGCGCCTCGATCTCGCGCGCCAGCAGCTCGCCCACCCCGCCGTAGCGCGGGCGGCCGAACTGGTCCATCTGCTGCGGGACCTCGAGCGTCCGGCCATCGGGGTCGGGCTCGAAGCGCGCCCCCTCGGCCACCACGACGATGCTGAAGAAACGTCCCCGCGCCTGCCGGTGACGGATGTAGTTGCAGATCTCGTGCACGCTGGTGGGGCGTTCCGGGGTCACGACGACGTCGGCGCCTCCGGCCAGGCCCCCGCACACGGCGATCCAGCCCGCGCTGCGTCCCATCACCTCGAGCACGATCACGCGGTCGTGCGACTCGGCCGTGGTGTGGAGGGCGTCCACGGCGTCCACGACGTGACACAACGCGGTGTCGAAGCCGAAGGAGTAGTCGGTCTCCGGCACGTCGTTGTCGATGGTCTTGGGGATGCCGATGATGGGCACGCCCGCCTCCCACAGCCGGTCGGCCGCGGACAGCGTGCCGTCGCCCCCGCACACCAGCAACCCGTCCAGTTCGTGCAGGGCCAGGGCGTCCTTGACGGCCTGCACGCCACCCTCCTCGCGGAGGGGGTCGGTGCGGGAGGTCCCGAGGATCGTGCCTCCCCGCGGCAGGATGCCCTTGATGGCCGGCAGGTCGAGGTCGCGGGCCCGGGACTTGAACAGGCCCAGCCATCCGTCCTCGAAACCCACCATCTGACCCTGGTAGGTGCGCACCGTGCGCACGACGGCTGCCCGGATGAGCGCGTTGAGCCCCGGACAGTCGCCGCCGCCGGTCAGGATGCCCAGACGCATGCTGACACTCCAGCCCCGGAGGGACTCATCAGTCGGGAACGACAGGGATGACAAGGCGAAACGTGCTGAATATGCCCGATGGTGCCGGGAGGGTCAAGGCCGCGAATCAAGCCGTGTGGTGCGTCAGTCAAAATGTCCCCCCCTAACGCGTCCGTGATTATGTCCCCCCATGGACCTCTATCTCATGGGCAACCGGGACGGCCGGCGGCTGGGCTTGATTCAAGCCGCACTGCAGGGACGGATCACGAATGGC
>JANXPZ010000144.1 GCA_025357055.1 Candidatus Eiseniibacteriota bacterium
TGTCTCAAAGTCGTTGACAGGTTCCGACACGTACAACTTTGCACAGAGTTACGCCCTGGCATTGGCTGTCCACCCTGACCTCATGTCCTACGTCAACCCCACGTTCTTGCTCTGTCACCGTGATCGCCACATCCAGATCGGCAACTTCTTCATGATCCGCGACGTCCAAGCGCCAGCGGTCGCGGTCGAAGTGTGCTTCATCAGCAACCAGTGTCAGTTCAACGTCATCAATAACGACAACAACCGCGCCCTGGTGGGGGAAGGGATCGCCATCGGTGCAGACGGATACCTGAGCGCCCTCGTTGGCGGTCCCCCTCGCTCCGGTCGTCCGCCGCGCTTCACACAGCCGCTGCGCGTAGTGCCTCCGTCGTTTCGGCAGGGCATCAACACGAGGGCGAACGCACTGCTTGCGAGCTTCTCTGAGGGATTCGATGGCTCGACGTTTCCTCCAGCGGGCTGGACGACGCTGACGAGTGGAGCGCCAATCCCGTTCACTTGGCAGCGGACCACCGACACGCTCATCGTTCAAGCGGGTGTGGGGGCTGCACTTGTCGCAGGCCAGTACGGCTCGGCGAATGACGAGTGGTTGGTGTCTCCCATGATCCGCGTCGGGCCTGGAGACAGCGGTTTGAGCTTCTACTGGGCCGGCAATCGGGACTTGGCAACCGCGGTGAATGCGACCTGCAACATCCGGCCCAAGGGGAATACCTCCTGGACACAGGTGTGGTCACTGGCGTCCGAGCCCTCTGCGACGCGCTTCGTCTACCGAGATCGAGTGGTGAATCTCGCATCCTACGCCGGGGATTCAATCCAGTTCGCCTTCCGGGTTCAAGGCACCTTCGGCGCTGATTTCGCCATCGATGATGTTGCGGTCGGTAGCTTCCCGGCCACGACAACGCCCGTGAACGACGCTTGCCCGGGCCTCGATCTGCCGACGGGGAGCTTCACGCTTTCCGGCGTCACCTGTTATGGAAGCAACGATCTTGATCCAACACCGTCATGCGTTGACGATGGGATGGACGGCGCCGATGTCGTCTACCGCTTGCAGGCCGCTAGCGGCGACACGCTGTCGGTCAGTGTAGAAGGGGCTTGGAATCCAGCGATCTATCTCGTCAACTCCTGCAGCTCCCCGAGTTGCCTCGCCGGAGCCTACCCGGTTGACGCCGCCACGCCGCCATCATTCAGTCATGTCTTCGCCACAGGAGGAACTTACTATCTCGTCGTCGATGGACCACAAGGACAATGTGGTCCGTTCCTCTTGTCCGGCACGTTCCGCGGCCTCACTACGGATGTCCGTGACGAACCCGGAGTTACACCGGGACTTCAGCTCGCAGCTTTTCCGAATCCCTTTGGATCCTTTGTTACCCTGCGGGCCCAGATCCCCCCTGAGACCCGGGGGGCCGCAGAGATTTCTATCTTCGATCTGGCTGGCCGACAGATTGCGGCGCTGCATCCGGTCTTCCGTGGAAGCACCTGCGAAATCAAATGGGACGGCCACGCTGATGACGGGGCCGCAGTTGCAGCGGGGGCGTACTTCATCCGGCTGCGTGTCGGAAACCAAGTGGTTCGGCGCGTGATCACGCTCACTCCTTAACGAGGATTGACGATCCTTCGAACCAGGGACCCGGATCACGGACGTCTCGTCCCAGCCGTCCGGGAGTTCCCGCTTATGTGAAGGAAGGCCGGGGCGTCTCGGGCATTCGACTCGAGGTTCCCCGGCCTTCTGCGCATAATGTGCAGCTGCCCATAAAGTCGCTGAATAGTCCGCGCTAACGCGCGCTGAGCAGTTGCCGGCCCCCGTCGATCGGGATCGTCGCGCCCGTGATCCAGGCGGCCGCGTCGCTCAGCAGGAACAGCACCAGCGCGGCGATCTCCTCGGGCTGCCCCACGCGGCCCAGCGGATGCGTGACCTTCGAGCGCTCGAGGAAGCCCGCGTAGTCCGGCACCGCGTTCGTGACGGTCTGCAGCTCCGTCACCACCACACCCGGGTTCAGCGCGTTCACCCGCACGCCGTGCGGCGCCAGGTCCAGCGCGGCGCAGCGCGTGAAGGCGTCCACCCCCGCCTTGCTCACCACGTAGCCCATCAGGTTGGCGTACGGCCGCGGACCCGCGACCGAGGAGAGGTTCACGACCGCGCCGCGCCGCTTGATCAGCTCGGGCGCGGCGGCGCGCGTGAGCAGGAACAGGGCGCGCAGGTTCGTGTCCATCATGCGGTCCCACTCCGCGGGCTCGAGGTTCAGCAGCCCGCCGCTGCCCATCACGCCGGCCGAGTTCACCAGCCCGTCGAGCCCGCCGCACTGCTTCACTGCGGCCTCCACCCAGGCACGGCCGACACTCTCCTCGCGCACGTCACCCGCCACCGCGATGGCCGTGCCCCCGGCGGCGCGGATCTGCGCCACGACCTCGTCGAGCCGGGCCTGCCGGCGCCCTGCGGCGATCACCTTCGCACCCTCTGCGCCCAGCGCGAGGGCGCACGCCCGGCCGATGCCACTGCTCGCGCCGGTGACGAGACAGACGCGGTCCGTGAAGCGGGGCTGGCCAGTCATGGGTCTCTCCATTCGAGTTCGGGACGTGATGAACGATTCCGTAAGCGACCCGGACGGGAGGTCATGCAAGGCTCCGATCCGAATCCACCTTCCTCAGCGCAGCCAGGAACCTGCGGTCCGCCTCCAGCACCTCCGCCGGATCGACCTCGGAAGGCCGGCTCCAGCGCACCTCGTGCACCTCGGGGCTGGGCGTGAAATCGAGCGAGTCCAGCTCGCAGCCCACGAAATGCAGTTCGACCACGAGGCCGTGAGGGTATTCGTGCGTCTCCACGGCCAGCGTGCCCCGCGGCACCGAGCCCACGCCCAGCTCCTCGCGCAACTCACGCACCAGGGCCTGCTCGGCCGTCTCGCCGGGCTCGAGTTTGCCCCCGGGGAACTCCCATTTGAGCCCGAACGGCCCACCCGGCGGGCGACGCGTCAGGAGGATGCGCCCGTCGCGCCAGACGACCGCGGCCGCGACCTGGATGGGACGGGGCGTCTCGTCACCCACGGCGCAGCACCTCCCCCGGCGCCTCGCGCACCTCGCGCTCGAAGAGCAGGAGGTAGCGCCGCTCGCCGGACTCCCGCGCGGCGACGGCCCGGCGCGCCGCCTGGCAGAGGCAGGTCGCCTGCCCGGGATCCAGCCGGCGGGAGCGGCGCAGCGCTCCGGGCAGCCGCAGGTAGCTCGGCGGCGCGTCGTTGAGCAGCGGCGAGCGCGCGAGCGCCCACAGGTCG
>JANXPZ010000065.1 GCA_025357055.1 Candidatus Eiseniibacteriota bacterium
GAACGCCTCCGTCATGGCCGACCCGCCCCTGAGATCCACCCTCGCCGCACGCTCGGCTACTCGCGGGCACTCCCGGACGCTGACAAAGCGCCCTTCACGCGGCCGAGGGCGCGTCATCGCCGGCTTCACGAATAGGCCGGGTTAGGGAACTCTCGTCGATCAGAAACACGATCCAACCGGAACTCGATCGCTCGGCTTGGAATCCACCACCGAACCAAGACTCGCAGATTCTCTTCACGCTGGTCTCGCGAGGCATCGTCTCAACCTCCGCCCGCCCGGCCTTCGCGCGACGTGGCAACTTCCTGGACCCGTCGGCGCGTGGCCATGGCGCGGTAGTCTGGGACCAGCGACGGGGGGGAGCGGCCAGTCTCTGGGTCCAGGTTGGGTAGGCAGCGATTCCTGTGCCACCGGGAAGACACTGCGGGCGGCCGCCCTTTTTCTCGGGAGGGCCGGCTCATGCCGCACATTGCCCGCTTCATCCGGGCGGAAGGACGGCTACTGCAATGGGTCCAGTTGCCCACGACGGACATGAGCCGCGTGCCGCATGCCGGTCGCTGCCATGGTCCCTCCGTGCCCTCAGGCTATCGGAGGATGTCGACCCCCGCTGCATCGACCTTCGGAGGGCAGATCACCGGGAGGAGTGGTCCCTGGGGATCCAGTACCGCCAATGGAGCGTGAGCCCCACTCCGGCAGGACCGATCTGGATTCTGCTGGCGATTCCAAGTGGCTGGCCGACTTCGATCCACGCATGCGGGCCCACGCCAAAGGACTCCGCGCCGCCACCTGCACGAATGGTCCCGTACGGAGTGTAGGAGACGAGTTGGACGACGGCCGTGCGCCACACAAGCTGCAGGCCGATGCCGTAACTGAGGGTGCGATTGACCACTTGAGCGTAGCCGGCATGAGTGAAGAAGACCGATGCCCAGGCGCCGGCGCCACCCCACGTCCCACCGCCACTCCCGCCATAGAAGCCGACCGTGTGCTGCTTCCAATCGTAACTGGCCGTTTCCAGGACATAGCCGCTGGTGTTCACGCCGAGTCCCGTATTCATGACTCCCTGCAGACACCCCACGGTACTGGTGTCGCGGGAATCGTAGGTCGCCAGCGGGAACTGCTCGTCAACGGTTCCCCGGGTCTTCAGGGGCTTCACGCGGGTGGAATCGCGGTGACCATCCCGAGCGTGGAAGAACGGATCGTCGAACATGTCCTTCTTCCAGTCCTCGGCCCCGGCGCTCGCGGGGAGCAGCAGGCAGATCGCGATGATCACCGGCAAGCGCAGCATGGGGCGCGGCCTCCTGTTGGTGGTGGGCTGGTCATCCGAGAGGGCATCCTCGGCCTTGTGACCTCGTGTAGGATGAGGTCAGGCAAGCGCGGCGACGCTGGTGGGGAGCAGGTAGCCGATGGAGAAGATCGCAAGAAGCGACCACAGGACACCGACCATGTCAGACTTCCCTTTCGGTTGAGGATGCGCCCGGGTGGTCCACGATGCAATCTGGCATCGGAGCCGATTCGGAGGTGTGCTGACTGCGAGTGCGCCCGCGTCGGGGAGCGGATCAGGGGTTCGCTGGACCATCGACGCAGTCACGCCGGAGAGTCGTAACCCTTCGGGGAGGAGGTCCAGGAAATGAACGCGAATCAGCCCAGGCCAGGCAGGAACGTTCGCCGGCGTCTCATCGGCATGCTCGTGGTCGTGGCGTCTGTGACGTCCGCCGCGCGCGGGGTCGCGCAGGAGCGCATCGATCCCATGGCGGCCACGGTCGCGCAATGGTTCACGATGATCGAGCAATCGTTCGTCGGTCTGGCCGACGCCATGCCGGCCGAGAAGTACGGATTCAAGCCGACCAAGGGCGAGTTCAGGAACGCGCGGACCTTCGAAGAGCAGGTGAAACACGTGGCGTGCAGCAACTTCGCCTTCTTCAACGAGATCGAGAAGAAGGAGCCTCCGGCCGAGTGCGCCAGCGGCGGACCCTGTCCGGCAAAGACGAAGGCCGAGCTCATGACGTACCTGCGCGAGTCGTTCGACTATGCGCAGAGCGTGCTCCGGACGATGACGCCGGCCAACGCGCTCGAGTCAGCGGGCGGGCCGTACGGTGGCGAGTCCACGCGCCTGGGGCTCACGACGCTCGCGGTCTGGCATGCGTCGGATCACTACGGCCAGCTCGTCGTGTATCTCCGCATGAATGGGATCGTGCCGCCGGCGAGTCGGGCCGGCCACTCACGATGAGGATGCGAGAATGTAGCGCGAGGCTCGTTGCGCATCGTCGTCCCGGCCCCCCGGCGGCGACTGCGACGCCTGCCTGGTGCTGTCGCCGTGGTTCATCCGGGTGGACCGGACCGGCGCCCCATGCACCACCCCGAACCCGCTCACGAGCGCCTGAGCGGCGTCAAGTACGTGCCACCCGCTCGGTTTGCCCGCCGCCGTGGGCCGTGGTAACGGTTCCGCCGCCGGAAGGCTCCACGACACGGCACGGAGAGATGTCCGAGCGGCTGAAGGAGCACGATTGGAAATCGTGTAGGCGCTTATACCGCCTCGAGGGTTCGAATCCCTCTCTCTCCGCCATTTTCTTCCACGACCACTCCCAAGAGGAGCCCTCGATGCGCGCGTTCGTCCCCGAGCTGACGAGACTCCCGAAGCGCAGAGTGCTGACGGTCACCACGGTCGGCAGCCCGAACAAGGCCGCGCAACGCTGCGTGAACGCCCTCTTCGGCACGGCCTCCGCGACCAAGTTCAACGTGTACGCCCCGCAGAAGAAGAAGATGCTGGTCGGTCGGCTGGCGTGCCGCTGGATGAACGCGCTGAAGGCTCCGCCCTCGAAGTGGGAGGCGCGCTGGGGGCTCGAGGTCTCGGGCTTCGTCACGGGCCGCGACCTGCTGCAGGAGGACCCGAAGACGCGCATCCGGGTGGCGGACTGGGAGTACGGCCTGGTGGCGCAGATCCTCCACAAGGGCCCCTACGCCGACGAGTGGCCGAGCATCGAGAAATTGCAGGCGTTCGTGCAGGAGAAGGGCTACCGGATCGTGGGGCCGCACGAGGAGGAGTACCTGACGCGGCCGGACGTGAAGGTGCCGATGACGATCATTCGCTATCGGGTGAAGAAGCGGGCGGTGCGCAAGCGCGCCTGAGCCGGCGCGACGCCCCGGCCGCTCCGGGGGCGGCCCGGGCCGTTCTGCTTGACCTGTCCGGCACCCCTGATAGAATGCGCGTCGCTCGGTCGTTCGCGCGGTCTTCAGGACGAGGCGCGCAGTCCGAACCCTTTGTCTTGTGGGGATGTAGCTCAGCTGGGAGAGCACCTCGTTCGCAACGAGGGGGTCGGCGGTTCGAATCCGCTCATCTCCACCATCTTCTTGGGCCAGGCCCAGCGCAACCCGAACTTGTGAACCCCGCGAGGACCGGAAGGTAGCAGCGGTAAGCATGAAACTCGGGAGTGCCGCTGTACCCCTGGCCCTTATCCAAAGCCGTCGAGAGACCGCCTGAGCAGGGACTCGCTCGCAGCGCGGATCCGTGCGCAGCACGGGTCGGGCGACCTCCCGGCGGCTTGTGGGTAGAATGGGGACTGCCATGGCCCATCGCGCCCTTGCCCTGAAGTACAGGCCGCAGACGTTCGCCGACATGATCGGGCAGGAGCACGTCACCGCCGTGCTCACCCGGGCGCTCGAGGGCGGCCGCGTCGCCCACGCCTACCTCTTCACCGGCGCCCGCGGTGTCGGCAAGACCACCTGCGCGCGCCTGATCGCCAAGGCGCTCAACTGCCAGCAGCGCGGGCTGGACGGCCACGACCCCGGCGAGCCCTGCAACGAGTGCACCTCGTGCCGTGAGATCACGACGGGCGTCGCACTCGACGTGGCCGAGATCGACGGCGCCTCGAACCGCGGGATCGCCGACGTGCAGGCGCTGCGCGAGAAGGTCCGCTTCACGCCGACCGGCGGCAAGCACCGCGTGGTCATCATCGACGAAGTCCACCAGCTCTCGGGCGACGCCTTCGCCGCGTTGCTGAAGACGCTCGAGGAGCCGCCGCCGCACCTGGTGTTCGTCTTCGCCACGACCGACCCGCAGAAGCTGCCCGAGACCATCCGCTCGCGCACGCAGCGTTTCGATTTCGCGCGCGTGCCGCTGCGCAAGGTCGCCGACCGGCTGCTCGAGTTGCAGCGGCGCGAGGCGGCGGACCCCGAGGGCAGCCACTTCGAGCTGACCGAGGGCGCGGCCCTGCTGCTGGCGCACAAGAGCGAGGGCTCGATGCGCGACGCGGTGAGCGCGCTCGACCAGGTGGTCTCGGCGGGCGAGGCGGAGGTGAACGACGAACTGGTGCGGCGGGTGCTGGGGATCGCCGACCGCGAGGCGTTCTTCACCATCGCGGGCGCGGTGCTCGAGCGCGACCCGAAGGCTGCGCTGCGGGCGCTCCACCTGGCGTTCGAGAAGGGCCTGGACGCGCGCGAACTGGCCGAGGGGCTGAGCGAGCACATCCGCCACATCCTGGTGCTCAAGGTGGACCCGGAGGCGGGCGACCTGGTGGCGCTGGCGCGCGAGGACCTCGAGCGGTTGAAGCAGCAGGGCGCCTCGTGGAGCGAGAACGACCTGTTGCGGCTGCTCAAGCTCGCTTCGGAAGCGCCCTGGCCGATGCGCGACAGCCCGCAGCCGCTCATCCACCTCGAGGCGGCGTTGCTGCAGATGGCGACACTCGAGCCGGGCGAGACGCTGGCCGAGATCCTGGCGAAGCTGGAAGCGCTCGAGCAGCGGCTCGGCGGCGCGCCGGCTCCGGCTGCCGGCCCCGGCGGGCGGCCGGCAGCGGCTCCGCGATCCGCCGCGCCGCTGCCGGGTGGCGGAGCGCAGCGCTCGAGCGTGG
>JANXPZ010000138.1 GCA_025357055.1 Candidatus Eiseniibacteriota bacterium
CGGGCGGCGCGCCGGGGAACACGCGCCGCGTGAGGTAGAGCGGCCCGCCGCCCTCGTTGTCCTCCTCCGCCAGCGTGACGTAGCTGCGCACGACCACCCCGCGCAGCGCGCCCGCGGGCTTCAATTCGAGCAGGATGCGCGAGGCGACGATCTGCGCCACGACCCCGCCGAGCTGGTCCGCCGCGCCGCGGCCGAAGACCAGGTGCTGCCACTCGTCGTCGGGCGGGAGCCAGCCGAGTTGCCGCCGCAGCCAGCCGCGGTCGAGCCGCGCGGGATCCACGAGCCCGAGGAACGGATCGAGCCCGCCGGTCTTCTCGTGCCACTGGGTGCGCAGGGGCCGCACCGTGTCGGCGTGGCCGTCGAGGTAGATGATGCGCTTCTGGTGGTGCGGCACGCCGTCGTCGCGGTCCTCCAGCACCCAGTTGAGGTTGCCGAAGGCGTCGTAGCCGACGTCGTCCTCGTGCGCGACCGCACCGGTCTCGAGGACGGCGCGCCGCAGGTAATCCAGGCGCGGGCCCTCGTGGTTGCTGGTGCCGCAGAGCGGATCGCCGCCGGAACCGGCCCCGCCGGATGCCCCGGGCGGCCGGTCCACGTGGTCGGCGGGGATGCGGATGGCCTCCCGCAGGATGGCGGCCGCGAGCGGCAGGTCACGCGCGGCCGCCGACGCGATCTTCGCGTCGAGCGCGCCGCGCGTGGTGCCTTCGCTCACGGGACTACTTCCCGAGCGTTTCCAGCCGCTGGGCGAGGTTCGGGACCTTCGCCACCGCGAGCAGCGCCATGATCGCGTACATCTTGTACTGGGCCTGGCGCGCGACGTTGACGGTGTGCTGCCGCATCACGCCGTGCGAGACCTCGTCGCCGATGTCCGCGGGCAGCGGGTGCATGTAGAGCGCGTTCCCGCCACGGGTGAGCCCCATGCGCCGCTCGTCGCAGATCCAGTCCTTGTGCTTCGCGTTGCCCGCCAGCGCCTCCTTCTCGATCTCGCCCAGCCGCGCCTTGTCCTTCGCCTTGTTGGCGTCGACGCGCTGCAGCATGAGGTCATAGGGGCCCCACGACTTGGGATACACGATGTCGGCGCCCTGGAACGCCTCGTCCATCGAGTTCACCACCTGGAACGAGCCGCCCGAGGCCTTCGCGCTGGCCGCGGCGAACTCCATGGTGTCGGGCATCAGGTGGTAGCCCGCCGGGTGGGCGAGCACCACCTCCGCGCCGAAGCGCGTGAAGAGCATGGAGCAGCCCTGCGCCACCGAGAGCGGCTTGGCGTACGAGGGCGAGTAGGCCCAGGAGATGGCGATCTTCTTGCCCTTGAGGCCGCCGGGGTTGCACTCGCGCATCCACATCAGGTCGGCGAGCGTCTGGGTCGGGTGGTCGATGTCGCACTGCAGGTTCACCACCGGCACCCGGCGCGGATCCTTGATCGCGGCGAGGTAGTCGTCGATGCCCTGCTTCACGTCGCGCATGAAGCGGTTGCCCTCGCCGATGATCAGGTCGTGCCGCACGCCGAGCGCGTGGGCGTTCATCCCCAGCATGGCACCGGTCTCGATCGCGGTCTCGCCGTGCGAGACCTGGGTGCTGCTGCCGTCCACGATGACAGGGTCCAGCCCGAGCCGCGCGCAGGCGCCGGCCCAGGCCGACTTGGTGCGGGTGGACTGGTCGAAGAACAGGGCCCAGCCCAGCTCGTCCTTGAACAGCGCGGTGGACTTGCCGGCGTAGTCGAGTCCCGCGAAGCGGCCGATCACGGCCATGAGGGTCTCGAGTTCGGGCGTGCTCCAGTCGCGGGTCAGCAGCAGGCTGCGGCCGAAGAGGGCCTCGAGCGCCGCGCGGTCGGGGATCGGTGGGAGGGAGGTCACGGGACTCATGCTGGCTCCTTGCGGGTGCGGGAGCCGGCGGACCCCTCGAAGGTCCCGGCCGGCGCCACGGGATGGCGGATGGCATCGTCTGGCCGCCGCGCTCGAGGGAGAGGCAAGCCGCGGACGGCCACAGTCACGAAAACGGCCCGACATCGTACCCGCTGCGCCGGGCCGCGTTCAACCCGGGGCTCGTCCTCGAACGGTCTGGCGGATCCGCGCCACGCGGGCCTGGCACGTCAAGAATTTGTGCAGGACATCGCGTTTGCCCTGCGGCTGCGGCCTCGGCTATTGTCTTCGGTCCCACCGAAACATGAGAACTCCGCCGAAAAGGAGCCGTTGGATGCGGACCACCCCCAGGATCAACGAGGCCGTCCTTGCCAAGACCGCGGCGCGCTGCCGCGAACGCAAGATCATCATCCCCACCTTCGCCGAGCAGAAGGACCCGAGCCGGGTCCCGGAGCCGATCAAGAAGCGGCTGGCCAGCGTCGGCATGCAGGACGTCAATCCGCTCAACCTCTTCCGCATCACCTGGAAGAACGAGCCGAAGGAGAAGGGCGGACTGTTCAACCAGGGCAACTGGATCGAGTTCCCGTCCGAGTTGACCGGGGTGAAGGCCCGCATCGTCGGGCTGGTCGGCAAGCACTTCCCGATCGGCGCCCACAAGGTCGGCGCCGCCTTCGGCTGCCTGGTGCCGCGCCTGGTCAGCGGCGAGTTCGACCCCGAGCTGCACAAGGCGGTCTGGCCCTCGACCGGGAACTTCTGCCGCGGCGGCGCCTTCGACAGCGCGCTGCTGGGCTGCAAGGCCATCGCCATCCTGCCCGAGGGCATGTCGAAGGAGCGCTTCGAGTGGCTGCGCGCCATCGGCACGGACGAGATCATCGCGACGCCGGGCACCGAGTCGAACGTCAAGGAGATCTACGACATGTGCTGGACGCTCCGCAAGGAGCGCGGCGACAAGATCTCGATCTTCAACCAGTTCGAGGAGTTCGGGAACGCGGCCTGGCACTACACCATGACCGGCTCGATCGTCGAGGAGGTCTTCGGCCAGATCCGCAAGCCGGACAGCCGGCTGGCGGCGTATATCTCGGCCACGGGCTCGGCCGGCACCATCGCGGCCGGCGACTACCTGCGCACCAAGTTCCCGCACGTGAAGGTCGTGGCGACCGAGGCGCTGCAGTGCCCCACGCTGCTGCTGAACGGCTTCGGCGCGCACCGCATCGAGGGCATCGGCGACAAGCACGTGCCCTGGGTGCACAACGTGCGCAACACCGACATGGTGGCGGCCATCGACGACGAGCAGTGCATGAGCCTGCTGCGGCTGTTCAACGAGGAGGAAGGCGTGAAGTTCCTCGAGCGCAGCGGCCTGAAGGCGGACTTCCTCAAGCTCCTGCCGCTGGTGGGCATCTCGGGCATCGCCAACGTCATCGCGGCCATCAAGGTCGCGAAGCACTACGAGCTGGACGGGCGTGACGTGCTGGTGGCCCCGCTCACCGACTCGATGGACCTCTACGAGTCGCGCAAGCAGGAACTGCGCGACGAGCACGGTCCGTACACCACCCAGCGCGCGGCGCAGGACTTCGCGCGCTACCTCGAGGGCGCCGGGACCGACTACCTGCAGGAGCTCGGCTACCACGACCGCAAGCGGCTCCACAACCTGAAGTACTTCACCTGGGTGGAGCAGCAGGGCAAGACCTCCGAGGAGCTGGCCGCCATGTGGGAGCCCGACTTCTGGACGGAGAACTGGGCCCAGGTCGCGGTGTGGGACCAGCTCATCCAGCAGTTCAACGAGCGCACGGGCGTGCTCAAGACGCTCGCCTAGCAGCGCCCGGGTTCGCGCTGCGCGCATCGCCGACGGGAGCCGCCTTCGGGCGGCTCCGATTCACTGACCGATGACCGATCGCGCCCGACCGGGCGCGGATGGAGTGGGGAACATGACGACCGAGAAGAAGCTCGCCATCCTCGCGGTGGGCGGGAATTCGCTGATCCTGGACGAGTCGCACAAGTCGGTGGAGGACCAGTACGCCGCCGTCGAGGAGACCTGCCGGCACATCGCGGGCCTCGTGAAGTCGGGCTACCGGGTCGTGGTGACCCACGGCAACGGCCCGCAGGTCGGCTTCATCCTGCGGCGCAGCGAGCTGGCGGCCCACGAGCTGCACCAGGTGCCGCTCGATTCCTGCGGCGCCGACACGCAGGGCGCGATCGGCTACCAGGTGCAGCGCGCGATGTACAACGAGATGAAGGACTGGCCGAAGCAGCCCGTGGTCGCCACCGTGGTGACGCAGGTGCTGGTGGACCGGAACGACCCGTCCTTCAAGAAGCCCTCGAAGCCGATCGGCTCCTTCATGGACGAGAAGACCGCGAACGAGCACCGGGCGAAGGACCACTGGGACATCGTCGAGGACGCGGGCCGCGGGTTCCGCCGCGTGGTGGCCTCGCCGAAGCCGGTGCGGATCATCGAGCTCGAGGCCATCCGCCGGCTGCTCGAGAGCGACATCGTGGTGGTGGCGGTGGGCGGCGGCGGCATCCCGGTGATCGAGGACGAGAAGGGGCACCTGCAGGGCGCGGCGGCCGTGATCGACAAGGACCTCGCGACCAGCATGCTCGCGCGGGACCTGAAGGCCGACCTGCTCATCATCTCGACCGCGATCGAGAAGGTCTGCCTGAACTTCCGCAAGCCCGACCAGAAGGACATCGACCGCATGACCCTCGCCGAGGCGAAGCGCTACCTGGCCGAGGGCCACTTCGCGCCGGGCAGCATGAAGCCCAAGGTCGAGGCGATCATCGAGTTCCTCGAGTCGGGCGGCAAGCAGGCGCTCATCACCGACCCGCAGCACCTGGTGGCCGCACTGGAAGGCAAGTCCGGCACCTGGATCGTCGCGTGAGCGTCCGGGCCGGGGCCGCGGTCGGCCTGCGCTGTGTCGCCTGCGGCCGGCTCACGCCGGTCGCCGACGACCTCTACGTCTGTCCGGGCTGCAACGCGAACGTGCTGGTCGAGTACGACCTCGACGCGCTGAAGAAGAGCTGGTCGCGCGAGTCGCTGACGAAGAGCGGCGACCGCACGCTCTGGCGCTACCTGCCCATCCTGCCGGTGAGCGCGCGGCTCGAGGGGCCGCCGGTCGGCTGGACGCCGCTGGTCGCCGCGCCGCGGCTCTCGCGGGAGCTCGGGCTCTCCCAGCCGCTCCTGCTCAAGGACGACGGGCGCAATCCCAGCGCGTCGTTCAAGTGCCGCGCCAGCTCGGTGGCGCTCAAGCGCGCGCAGGAGCTGGGGCGCACGCTGGTGACCGGGGCCTCGACCGGCAACGCCGCCTCGGCGACCGCGGTGCTCGCCGCCGCGCCGGGCATCCGCACGCGCATCTTCGTGCCGAAGACCGCGCCGCGGGCGAAGATCGCGCAGCTGCTCACCTTCGGCGCCGAGGTGCTGGCGGTGGACGGCACCTACGACCAGGCCTTCGACCTCTGCCTCGAGGCCACGCGCCGCTTCGGCTGGTACAACCGCAACACCGGTTTCAACCCGTACACCCGCGAGGGCAAGAAGACGGTCTCCTTCGAGCTCTGCGAGCAGCTCGACTGGCAGGTGCCGGACCTGGTCGTCGTGCCGGTCGGCGACGGCAACATCCTCTCGGGCGTCTGGAAGGGCTTCGTCGAGTTCCAGCGCCTGGGCTTCATCGACCGCCTGCCGAAGCTGCTCGCGGTGCAGGCCGAGGGCAGCGCGGCGATCGTCAAGGCCGCGGCCGGCGACGGCGTGATCCGGCCGGTGTCGGGCGACACCGTGGCGGACTCGATCTCGGTGAGCCTGCCGCGCGACGGCGACGCGGCCGTGAAGGCCATCCGCGAATCGGGCGGCTTCGGCGTCACGGTGAGTGATACCGCGATCCTCGCCGCCATCGGCGAAGTGGCGCGCGGCGCGGGCGTGTTCGCCGAGCCGGCGGCTGCGGCCTCCTGGGCCGGGCTCAAGGAGGCCGTGCGCCTGGGCCTGGTGGACCCGGCCTGGCGCATCGTCGCGCTCATCACCGGCAACGGACTAAAGGACGTGGCCTCGGCCATGAAGACGGCCGGCGAACCGCGGCTCATCCCGCCCGACGCCGGCGTGCTCGATACGCTGTTCCCCGAGGGGTAGCAGAAGGAAGCTGGAACCACGGTCGGCGTTGGGTTCGACTGTGAACGATCAACCAATCTGGGAGAGGTGCCATGAGAAGCTTCGCTGGACGTGACATCCTGTCGCTCAAGGATTTCGAGCGCGACGACTACACCCGCATCTTCGAGGTGTGCGAGAAGCTCGCGCCGCACGCCCACAACCGCCGCAACACCGACCTGTGCGCGGACAAGACGCTGCTGACCGCGTTCTACCAGCCCAGCACCCGCACCCGCCTGTCCACCGAGGCCGCGATGCACCGGCTCGGCGGCCACGTCCTGGGCTTCTCCGACGCCAAGATGACGCGCGCCGGCGACTTCTACCAGGAGTCGATCAAGGACACGGTGCGCATGCTCGAGTACTACGGCGACGTGATCGCCATGCGGCACTTCCAGCTCGGCGCGCCGGCCGAGGCGGCGAAGCACGCCTCGATCCCGGTCATCAACTGCGGCGACGGCTGGGGCGAGCACCCGACGCAGGTGCTGACCGACCTGTACACCATCTGGCGCGAGCGCGGCACGCTCGACGGGCTGCGCTGGCTGTGCGTCGGCGACCACCGCATGCGCACCATGCACTCGATCGGCTACGCCGCCGCGTCGTTCGACATGGAGCTCGACGTCGTGTACCCGCCGGACATGGCGCCCACCGCCGAGTTCAAGCAGGAGCTGGCCGACCGCAACGTGCGCTACCACGAGTGGAAGAGCACGTCCGAGTGCATCGCCAAGGCCGACATCATCTACATCGAGCCGGTGGTGCAGGCCGACTACACCAAGTCGCGCGTGGACGCGGCCGAGGCGAAGAAGGGCCTCACGCCGCCCGAGTACCAGGTCACCCGCACGATGATGCGCGACCTGGCCAAGCCGAACTCGATCGTGCTGCACTCGCTGCCGCGCATGGACGAGCTGCCCGCCGACGTGGACAGCACGCGTCACGCCCGCTACTGGATCGAAGCCGCGAACGGCGTGGTGCTGCGCATGGCGCTCATCGCGCTGGTGCTGGGGCGCGCCGAGTAGCTCCCGGCCGTCGAAGGCGAATGGGGCGCCCGAGCGGGCGCCCCGTTCTGCGCCCTGGCCGTCGGGGCAGCCCATCACGACTTCGTTCTGCGCCGCCGCCCAGGGCGGTCGCGTCAAGGCGCGGCGCGCGGCTGCGCGGGTCGGGCGAAGCACGACAGAGCGTAGCGCACCCGTTCTTCGAGCGGGGCATCGGGGATGAACTCGCACCGCGCGGCCGCCCGGCGCGCCTCCTCAGCGCGCAATCCGAGTCCGCGCAACCAGGGCACGACCTCCGCCGCCGCCGCGGCACGGACGCGTGCTTCCTCGCTGGCCGCCGCTGCGAGAGCACGGGCCTCTTCGGCGGCGGCTGCACGAGTGCGGGCCTCCTCAGCGGCGACGCAAGCACGGGCCTCGTGCGCCGCCTGCTGCGCCGCCTCGCGCTTCCGGCTCATGAAGCCCGCCCCGAACGCGCACTCGGCGGCGTACTGATTGTGGGCCCGGCACCGCAGCCTCATCCCGTTCACCGTCGCCCTTCCGCCCCGGGCCACCGGCTCGACGTGGTCGAACTCGATCCGGGTGCGCGCCTTGCAGCGGTGACCGGCGGCGCTCACGAACGTGCACCGGCCACCATCGCGCTGCCAGACGGCGCG
>JANXPZ010000186.1 GCA_025357055.1 Candidatus Eiseniibacteriota bacterium
GACACCCGGGGCCGCGACTACGGTCGCAGCGTGCCCCCGGCCCGTTTCATCACGGACTCCTCGCTCGAGTCGCTGGCCCGCCGTCTGCGCTTCCTCGGCTACGACGTGACCACGCTCGCAGGCGCGCGTTTCGAGGAGCTCCTTGCGGCGGCGCGACGCGAGGATCGCACGGTCCTCACGCTGAGCGCGCGGCGGCCACGGCGCTGGGCGGACGTGCCCGCGATCACGATCGGGCGTGGCGACGAGGCGCGCGAGGTGCGCGGGTTGACCGCCGCCTTCGAGCCCGCGGGCCCGCCCTTCAGCCGCTGCGGCAGGTGTGGCGCCGCGCTCGAGCGCCGGCACGCCTTCGAGGCGCACGGCGAGGTGCCGGGCCGCGTGCTGCGCTCGGCGGCCTTCCTCCACTACTGCCCGGCCTGCGGCAGGTGGTACTGGGAGGGCACGCACGTCGCGCGCATCCGCGAGTGGCTCGAACAGGCGCTCGGCCGGCCGCTCGCGCCGCCGGGAGGCGCGCCGGGACCCGACTGAACCGCGGTCCGCGCGGAGCCCTGTGCTAGACTCGACCGTCGTCACGCCACCGGACCCGCCGAGCGGGTGCGCCGCTCCAGCCGAGGCAACTCCACGCCCGCATGGATCTCAGCCTCATCCTCGTCAGCTACCGTTCGCGCGAGCCCCTGCTCGCCTGCTTGCGCGCGCTGCGGACCGACGCCCGGGCCGCGGGGATCCGCACCGAGACCGTGGTCGTGGACAACGACTCGCACGACGGCACGCTCGAGGCGCTGGCGGCGGAATTCCCGGACGCCCGCCTCATCGCCAACCGCGAGAACGTGGGCTACGCCCGGGCGGTGAACCAGGGACTGGCGGCGACCGGAGCACCCTTCGCGCTGGTGCTGAACCCCGACTGCGTGGTGCGGGCCGGAGCGCTGCGCGCGCTGCTCGACCATGCGGCGGCGCGCCCCGGCGCGGGGCTGGTCGGCCCGAAGATCCTCAACCCCGACGGCTCGCTCGAATATTCGGCGCGTTCGTTCCCCGACCCCTTCACCTTCCTCTTCAACCGCTATTCGCTCCTCACCCGGTTGTTCCCCGCCAACCGCTTCACCCGGCGCTACCTGCTCACCGACTGGGACCACGCCTCGGCACGCGAGGTGGGCTGGATCTCGGGCGCCTGCATGCTGGCGCGCCGCGCGGCCGTCGAGCAGGTCGGCGGCATGGACGAAGCCTTCTTCATGTTCAACGAGGACGTGGACTGGTGCCGCCGCATGAAGCCGGCCGGCTGGGCCGTGACCTACGAGCCGGCGGCGGTCGTGGTGCACCACATCGGCGCCAGTCGTTCGCGCGTGGCGGCGCGCGTCATCTGGGGCCGGCACCTCGGCATGATCCACTACTTCCACAAGCACCACCCCACGAACCCGCTGCTCTCGCTCCCGGCCGACGCCCTCATCCTGCTGCGCGGGGCGCTGATGGTCCTCGCGAACGCGCTGAGGTCGCGCGGATGAGCAGGTTGCGGTTGGTCCCCGCCGGAAGGAAGGCGCGCTGATGCCCTATTCGCTCGCGCTCGCGCTCGCCGCCTGCGTCCTGACGTTCGCGCTCACGCCCGCGGTGATGGCGCTGGCGCGCCGTGCGGGCGCACTCGACCACCCCGGGCCGCGCCGCATCCATCGCCTGCCGGTGCCCACCCTGGGCGGACTCGCCTTCGTCGTGGCGGTGCTGGGCGTGGCGTGGCTGGCGCGCGTGCTGCCCGGGCCGGCGCACCTGCTGGAGGTGCGGCCGCTGCTCGGGCTCACGCTGGCCGCGGTCCCGCTGCTCGCGCTCGGCCTGGTGGACGACCTGCGCGGCGCCGGCCCGTGGACCAAGCTCACGGTCCAGGCCTGCTCGGCGATGGTGCTCGTGCATTTCGGCTACGGCGTGCCGCTCCTGACGAACCCCTTCGGCGCGCCCCTCGAACTCGGGTTCCTGAGCGGGCCGCTGGTCGTCGTCTGGGTGCTGGTGGTGGTGAACGCCATCAACCTGATCGACGGGCTCGACGGCCTCGCCTCGGGCGTCGTGCTCATCGCCGCAGCCACCCTCTGGTGGGTGGGCCACGCGCACCTGGACATGTACGTGATGTTCATCGCGTCCCTGCTGATCGGCGCCACGCTGGGGTTCCTGCCCTGGAACTTCCCGCCCGCCCGCATCTTCATGGGCGACACCGGCAGCCATTTCCTCGGGCTGGTCCTGGCCGCCGTCGCGCTGATCGAGAACCGCAAGGAGTCGGCGGCGGTGACCCTGCTCTTCCCGCTGGTCGCCCTGGGCGTCCCCATCGCCGACAGCGTGCTGGCCTTCGCGCGCCGGCTGGGCAGCGGCCGGCACGTGTTCCACGCCGACCGCGAGCACATCCACCACCGCCTGCTCGGCCTCGGCCTTTCGCCGCGTGGCGCGCTGTTCGTGCTGTGGAGCGTGTGCGCCGTCTTCGGCGTGACGGCCGTGGTGCTCGCCGCGCAGCCACGCAGGCTGTCGTTCCTCGTGGTGCTGCTGCTGGCGCTGATCCTGTTCGTCGTCTTCGAGATCCTCACCGCCAACGGCCACAAGGGGCGCGGGACCCCGGGGACACCACCCTCCTGATCCCACCACCCGGTCCCGGCCCCGTCTCGCCGTCCCGCAGCACGCGCCGTGCCACCTGCATTCCGTTGGCACACGCGGCGCGTCCCGGACCAGCCTGTCCGTCCGGTGTCCATCCGCGTCCATCCACCGACGCCCCGCGGGGAGCGGACCGGCCGGCCGGTCCGGCTCCCCGGACACGGCGAGGGCGCGGTGGTCGTCCACCGCGCCCTCGTCGTTCCGGTCCCCGGAGCCGTCAGTACGTGATCGAATAGTCCAGCTTCACGCTCCAGAGCGTCCGCGACTTCGATTCCGTTTCGGAGAACAGCAGCGGCATGTCCGGACCGGAAGGACCCTTCAGGCCGACGAGCAGATCGTCGATCTTGGCCCGGCCGCTGGCCGGCCCCGAGAAGACCGGATTCGCGTCCAGCTGATCCACCGTGGCCATCCGCACATCGAGACCGATCAGTCCCTGCTTGCGGACCGGGACGTTCATCCCACAGGTCAGGTAGCGGCCCGGAGCGAAACCGCTCTCGTCGGCTCCCGTCCTGTAACGCTTGTGGTAGAAGGCGCCCGCGCCGATGCCCGCGTAGGGGTAGACCGCCGCACCCCAGCGTGAGTGCCGCACCACCTCGAGCGTGAGCGGCACCGCGATCTCCTCCGCAGTGCCCAGACGGCCCAGCAGCTCGTACTGGGCGAAGCCGCCGACGGACCACTTGTCGAGCACGAACCGCCGGTAGCCGAATCCGCCTCCCATCAAACCACTGGGCGCCGCATCGCCGGAGACCTTGGCGTAGCCGGCGCGCACCGACATCCACTGGCTGCCTCGCCCGATGACGTCTCCGGCAGCGCCCGCGGAGCCGGCCGCGGGCGCCGGCACGGCCGCGGCACCGGCCGGCCGCGACGACGGGGAACCGAACTCGAGGGTGACCCCGGTCGTCCACAGGTCCACCCTGGTGTCCCTGGCGTAGATGCGGTGGTAGAGGGCCTCGAGCCCGAGAGAGGTGCCACCAAGGATGCGGTAGCGCAGCCCCGCTCCGGCGTTCACGCCCGCCTTGTTCGCCTGCTCAATGCCACCCAGCGTCGTGCCGGCCGAGGCCGTCGTGACGTCCTGGCTGTAGCGGATGGAGTAGGTCCCCGCGCCCGCGCGCAGGTACGGCGCGAAGCGCCCGCGCTCGAACACGAACGCCCTGGCGAACAGGCCCAGGTTCGTGACGGTCCAATTCTCGGCCAGCGTGACGGTAACGGGCCTTGCAGTGCCGGGATCCACGGGGATGTTGATCGCGTCCCCGTTGTGCATGCCGGAGCTCCCGAAGTAGTCGTAGTTCGCGCCCGCCTCGAGCCACCGGGTCACCCGGTAGCCGGCGCTCAGTCCGGCCATCGAGCCGGACTTGGCGACATCGCCGAAGTCTCCGCGCGGCGACTGGCTGCCCAACGTCAGAGTCACCACGCTCCCGGCGGCCGCCATGACCGCCTGCGGGGCCGCGCACAGCAGCAGCGCGCCGGCCACCATCATCCATCGTTTCAACATCGGACGGCCTCCTCTCATCATGGCTTTCCGCGTGCGAACAAGTCGGTGATCGGCCCGGTCGGGGCACCCGCAACCGCGGTTTCCAGAGCTGGGCGACGTCGGGTCGAAGCTCCGCCCCACGCCCGCCGGAAAGCCCGCCTATGCTGGCATCAAGGACGGAGAAGGTACGGTCGGCGGGGATGCCGAGTCAATGCATCGTCCGCCGCCCGTGCGCGGCCCCGCGGGCCACGGCGCGGCCGTCCCGGTCGCCCATGAGATAGAGGTCCATGGGGGGACATGATCACTGACGCGTTAGAGGGGGACATTTTGACTGACGCACCACACGCCGAGAAATAGGGGCTTCCCCTGCCGCCCGGCCTTCGCTAGTTTGCAGGTCATGCGCGCACACTGCGGAACGCAGCCCCGGACCCGTGTCCCCTGGCGGGCGCTCGCCCTGCTCCTGGGCGCCGTCCTCCTGGTCGGAGCAGCGGGCTGCGGCCGCCGGCAGACGCGCGACACCGGGCTCAGCTTCGAGGATCTCTCCGACACCACGGAACTCGTGCGGGGCGCGCCGATCCTGACCTCGTTCGAGCCCTATCGCATCACCGGCCAGGCGCTGCGCCTGCGCGGCACCGCGAACCTGCCCGACGGCACGCGCCTGCAGGTCACCGTCGCGCGCGTGGCGACGGGTGAGACGGTCCTCATCACGCAGATGACGGTCGAGGACAAGAGCTTCGAGACCGAGCCGCTGATGGGTCCGCGCGGCCCGCTGCCGGTGGACCTCTATCGCTTCGACGTGCTCGCGCACTTCAACTCCGCCTGGCAGACGGAACAGGTGCTGCGGGCCACCCACGACGGCCGCTCGCTGCGTGGCCCGGGCATCACCCGGGCCACGGGCGGGCAGCCGGCCTTCTTCCTACGCGAGGAGCGCCGCCTGTGAGCACCCGCCCCCAACGACCGCCCGCGATGCGCTACCGTCCCGCGCGGCGCACCGACGTCGAGACCCTGGCCGAACTCGGCCTGCTCGCCTACCGGGTCTCGAGTTTCGAGAAACGGCGCGAGTTCTACACCGACCACCCGCGATTCTCCCTGCGCGACGTGCGGGTCGGCGAGCTGGATGGGCGCATCGTCGCCTCGCTCGTGCTCTACCCGCTCGTCGCCTGGGTGCGTGGCCAGCAGGTGCCGATCACGGGCGTGGGCTCGGTCGCGGTCTCACCCGAACATCGCCGCCGCGGCCTGGGCGAGACGCTCATGCGCTCGGCGCTGCGCGAGCTGCGCCAGCGCGGCAGCGCCTTCTCGGCCCTGTACGCCTTCCGCGGCTCGTTCTACCGCAAGCTCGGCTACGGGGTCATCGAGGTCGTGCAGCAGCTCGCGGTCTCGCCCGCGAACCTGCCGGCCTCCGACGAGACGCGCCGCGTGCGCCGCCTGCTGCTGCCCGACCGGCCCGCCGTCGAGGCGCTCTACGAGCGCGTGGCCGCGCAGGGCCACTTCGCGCTGGCGCGCACGCGCGAGTGGTGGGCGCAACGGCTGTGGGACTACCCCGGCGACTGGATCGTCCACGAGGGCCGGCGCCGCGGACAGATCGAAGGCTACCTGCACTACGAGGTGGACACGACGCACGGCCCGTTCCGCCTCGGCCTGACGCTCACCGAATTCGTCGCCGCGAGCCCCGAGGCGCACCGCGGGCTGGTGGGCTACCTCGCCTCGCTCGCCGACCAGGTCCAGGAGATCCACCATGCCACGCCGGGCGACAACCTCTGGCTCGCCACGCTCGAGACCGCGCAGAACCTGCGTCCCGGCGCCGAGATGGGCGTGTTGCTCGACACCGGCGGCGTGGCGCACGGCGCGATGCTGCGCGTGACCGACGTCAAGGCGGGGCTCGAGTGCCTGCCCGTGAACCCGCAGGCGCGCGGCGAGGTCGTGATCGACGTGGACGACCCCGTCCTGCCGCAGAATGCGCGCGCCTGGCGCGTCGTCGCGCGCGAGGGCCGGCTGCACGTGAAGCCCGAGGCCGCGGGCGCCGGGCGCTCACCGCAGGCTGCCGGGCCGGCGCCGAAGACGGGTCGCGTGCGCCTGCCGCGCCTGAAGGTGCCCGCCGACGTGCTCGGGCCCCTGCTGGCCGGCACGCTCTCCGCGACGGGAGCGGCGGCCGCCGGGCTCATCGAGTCGAGCGGCGGGGCCGAGGTCGTCGAGTCCTGGTTCCGCGCGAAGCCGGCGTTCCTCCACCCGATGAACGTGTTCTGATGAGCGACCCCACGAAGCGCTCGCGGCGCAGGTTCCTCGGACTGATCGCGGCCGGCTCGGCGGCAGCGGCGGCGACCCCGGCCGCGGCCCTGGCGCAGGCGGTCGCACCGAGGAAGAGGCCCGCGAATCCGGCCCCCGGCTCGCCGGGCGCGAGGCGCGTGGGTGCACACGAGGGCGCGGGCGTGCCACCTGCGGTGGCGGAGGAGATCCGCCGGCAGAAGGCCGCGGTGGAGCAGTCGCTCCGGACCCTGCGCGACTTTCCGCTGCCATCGGGGAGCGAGCCGGCGTTCGTCTTCGCGCCGCTCCGCCCGGGGAAGGACGCCGGTACGCCGTGATCAGCGAGGACCTGCTCTACGCCGGCATCACCGAGCTCTCGACCCGCATCCGCGCGCAACGGCTCTCGCCGGTCGAGCTCGCCGAGGCGTACCTCGATCGCATCCGGCGCCTCTCCCCCGCCCTGAACGCCTTCGAGACGGTCGCCGGTGACGTCGCGCTCCTGCAGGCGCGCCTGGCCGAGAGCGACCTCCAGCTCGGCCGCTGGCACGGACCGCTGCACGGCATCCCGTACGGCGCCAAGGACCTGCTGGCGACGGCCGGTCTGCGCACCACCTGGGGCGCGATCCCGCTCAAGGAGCAGGCGTTCGACTTCGACGCCACGGTGGTCACGCGCCTGCGCGAGGCGGGCGCGGTGCTGCTCGGCAAGTGCGCGATGGTCGAGCTCGCGGGCGGGCTGGGCTACCGCTTCGCCGACGCCTCGGTGAGCGGCCCCGGCCGCAACCCGTGGAACCCGGCGCGCTGGACCGGCGGCTCGTCCTCGGGCTCGGGCGCGGCGGTCGCGGCCGGGCTCGCGACCTTCGCGCTGGGCACCGAGACCTGGGGCTCCATCCTCTGCCCCGCGGCGTTCTGCGGGCTCACGGGCCTGCGGCCCACCTACGGGCGCGTCAGCCGCGCCGGCGCGATGGTGTGCTCGTGGACCTTCGACAAGGTGGGGCCGCTCGCGCGCTCGGCCGCGGACTGCCGGCACGTGCTCGGCGCCATCGCCGGCGCCGACCCCGGCGACCCGACCTCTTCGAGCGAGCCCGTGGACCTCAAGCCGCGGCGCCTCGACTTCGCCCGGCTCAAGGCGGCGCTCGTGCCGCTCGACTTCACGGTGAAGGGCGCCGAGCCCGAGGTGAAGGCGGCGTTCGACGCCGCCGCCTCCCAGCTGCGCGTCGCGGGGCTGCGGCTCGAAGAGGCGAAGCTGCCCGCGCTGCCGGCCAGCGAACTGGCGGGGATCATCATCGCGGACGAGGCGCTCTCGGCCTTCGAGAGGCTCTACCAGGACGGGAGCGTGAAGCGGCTGCGGGATCCCTGCGCCGCGTACCAGCCCGAGATCAACGCCGCCATCACCGGCGCCGACCTGGTCAAGGCCTGGCGCATCCGGCGCGTGCTGCAGGAGAGGATGGCGGAGTTTTTCGCCGGCTACGACGTCATCGTCACGCCCAACTTCATGTCGGTGGCGCCGCGCATCGAGGACGACCTCACCCGGACGCTGCCCTACGCCGACCCGGTGGGCGCGATCGGCAACGCCTGCGGCCTGCCCGCGCTCGCGCTGCCCTGCGGCTTCGGCCGGGAGCGCATGCCGGTCGGCTTCCAGATCATGGGACCACCGTTCAGCGAGGGCCTGCTGCTCGACCTGGGCGAGGTCTACCAGAGGCGGACGGCCTGGCATCTCGAGCGGCCGCCGCTGACGTGAGGCGTCCGGGGGCCGTCCGGATGGCCGGCCCCGCCGACGCCCGTTCGCCGCAGCTCAGTCGCGGTACGTCGGGACCGGGATCGGCTGCGCCTCGAGCGAGAGCGTGAAGCAGTGGCGCCCGGGCGGGTGCTTCCAGAACTGCGATGACTCCCCGCCGCCGTCCGGCGAGACCAGCGAGTCCTCACTCGCGAACGTGGCGCACAGCTCGACGGTGGTCAAATCCACCACGCGGTAGCCGTAGAACTCCCTGGATTCCGGATCGCGGAAGGTCTCGAGCGGCGGCGCCGCGGGCCGCGCGGACAGCTCGGCGAGCGAGCCCGGAAGCGCGCGCCGCACGTTGTGTTCGGCGATCAGCTGGTTCCAGATGGACTTGAGGTTTCCGACGCGACGGGCGTCGAGCGCGCGCAGCCGCGACTGCTGCGGCGAGCCGGAGGCGGCGAGCCCGAACGCGATCGTGACCACGACCGCCACCACCGCCGCCCACGCGAGCCAGGGCCTGCCGCTGCGGCGCGCGACACCCTCGCGTTCCTCGCTGCGCAGCTCGGCGAGGTAGTGCCCGAAGACCGTGCCGGCGATGGCGAAGACCACCAGCGTCTTCCACAGGATCCGCGCCACCAGCTCGCCCGCGAGCAGCCGCTGCAGGACGAACGTCAGGTCCCCGATCAGCACCAGCGCGGCGACGAAGAGCGTGAGGTAGGTGAGCCACTTCCGCACGGCCGAGCCGCGCTTCTCCGGATCGCGCGCCATCGCCCGGCCGATGAGCGTGGAGAGGGACAGGAAGATCGGGAACGCGATGACGAGTGCGGCGATGCCGTTGCGCAGCGCCTCGGTGGCCCAGCGCAGCGAATAGGTGTTCTGCACCGCGTCCGGCAGCCAGCGGTCCACGATGGCGAACAGCACCAGGCCCAGGTTGAAGGCGGTGATGTAGAGCGTGGCGAAGAGCACCAGGTAGAGGAACGCCTCGCGGGCCGAGAGCGAGGGTCTCCGGCGCGGCACGGGCACGGGGAAGTCCGCCTCGGCGAATCCCGCCAGCGCGGACTCGACCTCCTCCGCGCGCCAGCCGGCCTCGAGGAGACGCTCGCGGATGGCCGCGCGCGGCAGCCCGCGCGCCAGCGAATCCCGCACGAACAACTGCAGGTCGGCGTTCATCGCGTGGGTCCCTCCGGGACAGGGGATGTGCGCACGGCTAGAACAGCTGCGTCAGCGTGAGCTTGATCCTCTTCGCCTTCCCGGCGCGCACGACGGCGAGCGTGTGCGTGCTGCCCTCGGCGCCCTCGTCGAGGATCGCCGCGACCCCTTCGAAGCCGAGCTCCAGGACCGGCCTGCCGTCGAGCGTCTCCACCACGTCGTCCGCCCGCAGCCCCGCCTTCTCCGCCGCCGAGCCCGCGAGCACGGTCGCGACCTTCACGGTGTCCGCGTGGCGCACCAGCTGGATCCCGGAAAGCGACATCGGATCGCGGCGCGCGTAGAGCCTGCCGGGCTCGAGCCACATCTGCCGCCGCTCGTAGTCGAGCGTCACCTTGAAGCGCTCGAGGAGCCGGTTGCCGATGTTGCCGGCGTAGTCCTCGCTGGTGAACGCGCCCACCGTGGCCTGCGAGAGCGAGACCACGGGGTCCGCCCACGAGTAGGGGCCGATCTCGAGCTTCTTCATGCGCACCATGCGCGTCGTGAACGTGCCCCCGAACCCCCCGCCCAGCAGGTCGACGCCGCGCCCGGCCCGGGCCATGAGGTCGTGCTTCTTCACGAAGGGCGTGTGCAGGTCCACGGTGGAGCCGCTGCCCACGTCCACGCGGAAGTCGCCCGTGATCCCGTCGTCGAGCTTCAGGGTGACGACCGGCGTGTGCCCGGCCACCGTCATGGGGATGGCCGTGCCCTGCCCCGCATACTGGAAGGTCTTCGGGTCGCGGAGCGTCAGCAGGCGGCCGTCGAAGTCGAGCTCGTTCACGAAGCGGTTGATGAAATCGTAGCCGATCACGCCGGCACAGTCCCGCCAGAAGTAGGGCGCGAGGATCGAGTTCACGCTCAGCACCGCGACGCGGGGGTCCTTCACCTCGACGCCGTCACCGTCCGCGGCCGCGACCGTGAGCGAGGAGAGCGCCGCGAAGGAGGCGCTGCCCGTGGCCCCCGCGCCCTGCCCCTGCTGCAGACCCTCGGTCCGAAGTCCGATCTTCGCAGCGTAGGCGCTGTCGATGACCGTCATGCTCGCGCCCGTGTCGAAGATGAAGTCCGCCGGCGGGCCGTCGTTCACCGAAGCCCGCAGCCAGACGTGGCGTGCCTGGTACTCGAAGGGCAGGCGCGCCAGGCCCGGCGTCTTCAGATAGCGCACGGCGCCCTGGTCCGACGGCGACGCGAACAGCTCCGCCGGGAGCTCCTCGTTCACCCAGACCGAGTCGAGCGTCACCTGGATCGCGTTCATGGGCTGGCCCACGATCTCGGTGCTCGAGTGAAACGACATCATCCGCGGCCCCACCGGGCGATAGTCCCCCAGGCGCGTGATCGCGGTCTGCTGGTCGTTCTTCGAGATGGTCTTCGCGACCAGGCCGGTCTTCCGGTCGAAATACGCGGTGCGCGCGCGGCCCACCGGCGGCGTCAGTTCGAGCACGGCGTAGCTGCCGGTGGAGTCGGATTCCTGGCCCACGTAGGTCACCGAGCCGCCCGCCTGGTCCGGGAGCAGGTAGGCGTCCGAGTCGAACCATGCGCCGCCCTGCGCCTCTTCGAGATCCTTGCCGTCGAGCTTCATGACCTTGCCGCCCGGATCCGTGCGCCAGCCGGCCGGGCCGTCGACCCCCATGCTCACCTTGATCGGGCCGATCTCGAAGCGGGTCAGGTAGCGGTCGGGACGCACCGTCCACGCCTCGATCACGCCCTTCATCATGAAGGCCTCGATGGTGGAGCGCGTGTGCAGGGAGCGGACGTCGAGCACCGCCTGCCCGCCCGCGGCCTGCAGGCAGCGCTCGAGCACGGGCTTCGCCTCGGGCGTGACGGCGGCGCGCGCGGACGGGGCGGCGAGGAGCAGGGCGGCGAGGGCCGCGCACCAGGATGCAGACTGCGTGAGGCGTCGCAGGGCAGCGGGCGTCATGACGTTCTCCTTCCGGGGTTCGCAGGCGCCCGCCCTCCCATCCGGCGGGGCCGCCTTGCGCAGGCAACGGTCACCTTAGCCCGGACCATTCACGAAACACCAGCCGAGCGTGCGAGCCGGGGCCCGGCTGCGGGGCGGCAGGCGACCTCGTCGCGCACGACGCGCGACCCGGGAGTGACGTCCGCAGGCGGGCCGGCCCCGGAGGGAGTCCGGGGCCGGCTCGTGGCTCCAGCTGCGGACGGCCGCCGCGGTCAGGGGATGTCCGGGCCCGACGGCACGCAGGTGTAGTAGTCGATGACCCGAACCGGATCCTGATCCCTCAGGGCGCTGGCCGCGCTCGCCAGGACCGCACTGCGGCGGGCCAGCAACTCCGCCTTGTCGGCCAGCATCGAGAAGGTGATGCCGCAGCGGGGAGGTATGCACGGCGGGTTTGGATCGAGGATGTGCAGGACATCCGGATCACCGACGACCACATGGACCGGCTGCAGGGACGGGGCGCCATCCGTCGGTCTCATGACTTCGGCAAGCACGTCCGCCATCCGCCGGCACGAGTCCTCGCACGCCCGGCACGTCTGCCACAATTCCTTCAGGGTCACCACGCGGGACTGCATGCTCCCCTCCCTTGTTGCCGTGCGGCGGCCGCGGCGCGAGGGGTTCGCGCGGGCCGGCGGCACGAGGACGGATTCATCTGGATTCTCGCCACATCCGCTGGAGCTCGACGTTCGGTGGGTATCGCGGGTCTGCCTCCCTCCACAGCGTCCGGATCCTTCCGAGCACCTGCCTCGCGTCCTGCTTCCTGCCGAGCGCCAGGTACGCCCGTCCCAGTTCGAGCAGGGCGAACGGGTAGTTGGGATTGAATTCCAGCACCCTGCGCAGTTCCTGCGCGGCGCGCGCCGGATCCCCGCCGGCGATCAGGGCGCGCCCGAGGTCCGTCCGGAAGAACGGGTCGTCGGCCCGGCTCGTGTAGCGCAGGGCCTGCGTGAACTCCCGCACCGCCTCGGCGGGGTTCTTCCGCGCGAGCGCGATGTGGCCCCGCAGGTGGTGGAAGAAGCGCCGCTCTCCGTACGCCTCCTGGACCGTGGAGTCCGGCCCCGGCGGGGCGAACTCCCGGGCCACGGCGTCGGCGTACGACGTGGCCCGGTCGAGCTCGCCGTTTCCCGCGGCCAGCAGGCCTGCGAGCCAGTAGTTGTACGTCGCCGGCGCCGCGCGCAACGCCGGCTCCATCAGCTCGAGACCTTCGGCGTGGCGGCCTTCGGCGAGCGCCAGGTAGGCCAGGTACGAGTTCCCCCGGGCGGCGGCCAGGAAGCGATCCGGAGAGACCAGCAGCCCGCGGAGCGCCTGCTTCGCCTCCCTCATGCGCCCCAGGTCGAAGAGCAGGAAGCCGCGGAAGGTGGTGGCCGCGCCCGGCTGGAGGCGGTCGAGGCTGTCGCAGAGCGCCAGCGCCACCGGGTAGTCCCCCAGGACCTCGCGGAAGTGGATCAGGTTCCGCAGCGGGGCCGTCTCCCCGGGGAACTGACGGTGCCAGTCCTGGAGCAGGGCGAGCACCTGGTTGCGGTGACCGATCTCGATCAGCGCCGTCGCCCAGCTGGCGTAGAAGGAGAAGTCGTAGGGCGTGGTCCGGTGCAGGGCGGTGAACACCGTCACCGCGTCCTCGAAGCGCCGGCTCTCGATGTACAGGTTGCCGAGCGACAACCCTGCCATCACGTTCTCGGGGTCCCGGGCGAAGAGCCCCGCGTACTTGCGCTCGGCCGCGCCCGGCTGGCGGCGGAACATCAGATCCTCGGCTTCGACCAGCGCACGGATCCCCGGCGCGGCCCGCGCGCGGGACGCCATCGCGCGGGCCAGCGCCCCCGCCCGCTCGGCCCGATCCTGCGTGATGCGGCAGAGGAACAACTGGGCGTCGGTGAAGGTCGAGTCCAGGGCCACGGCCCGGCGCGTGAGATCGAGGGCCGCCGGCCAGTTGCCCAGTTCGCCGAACTCCCGCCCCTGCTGGTAGAGACCGAGCGCCTCCGTCGAGGCGGTGAGTTGCAGGCCGACGCTGCCGGCCTGCTCGCCGGCGCGACGGCGCGTCGTCCCCATCTCCTGCGCGATCGCCGCCGCGAAGTCGTCCACCACCGGGTAGAACTCGAGGCTCGGGTCCGCGAGGTCCCTGGACCACGAGCGCATCAGCACTCCCCTTCGCAGGTCGGTCAGATCGCACACCACGCGCACGTCGGTGCCGTGCGGCACCAGGCTGCCCGTCACCAGGTAGCGCGCGCCGACCCGGTGCGCGGCCGCGACGACGGCGGAATGCGAAGGCAGCGTCCCGGCCGCCCCGAGGGACTCGAGGGTCGCTCCCGCGGTCTCGCGGCTGATCACGCTGATGCCATCGCGCCCTCCCAGCGCGCGGATCAGGCAGTCCATGACGCCACCCGAGAGCCAGCCCCACTGGGGCTCGGTGAGCGAACTGTCCCAGCGCATGACCATGACCCGCGGGCCGCGCCGCACCGACGCCGGGCCTGAGCGCACGAGGAGTTGCGCCAGCCCCGCCACCGCGAGCACCCCCACGATGCCCACGGCCGCGAACACGCCCCACCGCCGCCGCCGCCGCGCGAGCAGGCGCGCGCGCACGTCCGACGCCGGCTCGGAGTAGCGCGCGCGGACCAGCTCGAGATCGTGCAGCAGCGCGCTCACGCTGGCGTAACGGTCCGCCGGCTTCAGGCACAGGGCCTGCGCCACGACCCGCGAGAGGTCCTCGGGCAGGTCCGGACGGACGCTCTGCACCGACGGCGCCGGGCGGTTGAGGATCTCGTAGAGGAGCGCCACCTCCTCCGTGCTGCGGTGCGGCAGGCTCCCCGTGAGCATCTCGAACAACATCACGCCCAGGCTGTAGACGTCGGTGCGCGCGTCCACGACCTCGCCCCGGACCTGCTCGGGCGCCATGTAGGGGACGGTGCCGATCAGGGACCCCCGCTCCGCCAGCGTCGATTGGTCGGCGAGGTGCGCCACGCCGAAGTCGACCACCTTGTAGGTGCCGCCCACGGTGGCCATCACGTTCTCGGGTTTGAGATCGCGGTGCACGACCCCGAGCCGGTGCGCCGCCTCGACGCCCGCCGCGACCTGGCAACCGGCCTTCAGCGCCTCGGCCACCGAGAACCTGCGCTGGTCCAGGATGGCGCGCAGGGACTCGCCCTCGAGGTACTGCATGACGAGGTAGTTGATCCCGTCTTCCTGCAGGACCTCGAAGACCGTGATGACGTTGGGGTGATCGATGCGTGAGGCAGCCTGGGCCTCGCGCAGGAATCTCCGGCCGGCCGCCTCGGGATCGCGGCTCATGGCGCGCACGACCTTGATGGCCACGGTGCGGCCGAGGGTGAGGTCCTCGGCGCGGTAGACCGCGCCCATGCCACCCTCGTTGATCAGCTCGAGGATGCGGTAGTGCGAGATCTGCTTCCCGACCACGGGACCTCCTGCGGGGCGGACAGGCGTGGCCATGCGTGGAAGGGCGTCCTGCCGTGGAGCACGCGACTCCGCGACCCGACGCCTCGGACCCATCCCCGGGCGCGCGATCAGCCATCGCGTGGGGTCGCGTGGGGCGACCGGGGAGGCGTGGCGACCAATCTACACCCGGCACGGAGGCCGCGGAAGCACTGACCCGACCCGGAGAGAGGGCGCCCGGACGCGCCCTCGACGCCGAAGGGCCGGGGGGGCGTTTGCAGGCGCACGACCCCGGTCCCTATGCTCCGGGCCGTCACACATCCGCTCCCCACTTCAAGGAGGAACATGATGTTCATCAGGAGATTGCTGGTGGTCGGAGCGCTCGCCCTGCTACCGCTGGTCGCGCAGGCCGCCCCGCCCACCGTGGCCGCCTTCGGTCCCCGGTTCGGCGCAAGCATCGATCCGGACCAAGTCGTCGTCGGCGGGCAGCTCTCGCTGCAGGAGTTCGCACCCAACTGGTCGTTCGACCCGAACCTCGAGCTCGGCTTCGGCGACGACCTGACCGTCATCGCCTTCAACCTCGACGCCTACTACCACCTGCGCCTGTCGGGCTCCGACTGGCGGCCCTACCTGGGCGGCGGACTGGGCGTGAACTTCGCCAGCTGGGACGCGCCGCTCGGCGCGCGCGACCACAGCGACACCGAGGTCGGCCTGAACCTGGTGGCCGGCTTCACCATCCCCGCGGGCTCGGGCGACCACTGGTTCACCGAACTGCGCTTCGGCGTCGGCGACATCCCGATCCCGACCCTGAAGATCGTCGGGGGCTTCAACTTCGGCAAGTAGCGGCAGGGCGGTCGTCCGCACGCCCGCAGACGTGCGCCGGGCCGGCGCGGGG
>JANXPZ010000026.1 GCA_025357055.1 Candidatus Eiseniibacteriota bacterium
GGCGCGCGGACAGCGCGAGCGGCTCGCCGAGGTGATGGCCCGGGAGGCCGAGGCCTCCGCGCGCCTGGCGGTGCTGCGCGCCGAGCGTGACGCGGCCCAGGCCGCGGTCGAGTCCTGCGCGCAGGCGCTGGGCGCGGTCGAGACCGAGCTGCGCGAGCGTCGCGAGGTGGCGAGCCAGCGCAAGCAGCTGTCGCTCGACCTGTTCTCGACCGAGGCCGACAAGCGCGGCACGCTCGAGAACCTGCGCGCACGGCGCCTTTCGCTCACCGAGCGGCGGGACGCGGCGGCGGTGCGGCGCGACGAACTGGAGGCCCGTGTGGCCGAGCTGGCCCGGCTCGCGGCCGAACGGAGCGCCACGCGCACCGGGCTCGAGGCGGCACTCGCGGCGGCGCGCGCGGCCCTGGCCACGGTGGACGAACAGATCCGCGCGTTCGCGGCCAGCCTCGAGGAGACCGGCACCAGGCTGGCGGGGCTGCGGCAGCAGTCCGCCGCGGCCGAGTCCCGGCTCGAGACGCTGCTGGACCTGAAGCGCAACTTCGACGGCGTCTCGGAGGGCGTGAAGGCCCTGCTGGCCGGGGACCACCGCAGCGCGGGCACGCTGGGCATGATCTCCGACGTGCTCGAGGTGCCGACGCGCTATCTCGACGCGCTCGAGGCCTCGCTGGGCGAGGCTGCGGCCTTCGTGCTGGTCGCGGATCGCGCCGGACTCGACGCGGCGCTCGAGCATCTGCGCGGGCTGGAGAGCGGGCGGGCCACGCTGGTGGACCTCGCGGGCCTCAACCCGGGGACGCTGCACGAGGTGCCGCAGGGCGCGGGCGTGGTGGGCCGCGCCTCGGACCTGGTGAGTTGCGACACGCGTTACCGTCCGCTGGTCGAACGCCTGCTCGGCGCGGTCGTGGTGGTCGAGGACCGCGCGACGGCGGCGCGGCTGGCCGCCCACTCCGAGGCGGGACTGCGCTTCGTGAGCCTGGACGGGGAGGTCTGGGAGCGCGGGCGCGTGCGGGCCGGATCGGCGCGCAACCTGAGCGGACTTCTGCATCGCGAGAACGAGATCCGCGAACTGACGGGCGAGCTGGCCGAGCGCCGGCTCGGGCTCGTGGCGCTGGAGCGCGAACGCGAGGCCCTCGAGGCGGGCCGCCAGGAGACGCTGGCGAGTCGCGAGAGCGCGGCCGCCGGGCTCGAGCAGGCCCGCGTGACGCTCGAGGCGCTGGAGCGCGAATTCGAGGCCGGCGAGCGCGAGAGCCGCTGGGCCGGCGGCGAGGCCGGCGAGTGCCGCCGCGAGATCGAGCTGCACGAGGCCGAGTGCGGCACGCTCGACCGGGCCCTGGCCGAGGCCGAGGCCGATCTGGCCGAATACCAGCAGCAGGTCGAGTGCGCCCGCGCGCAACTCGCGGACCTCGACGGCACGCTGCGCGGGCTCGAGGGCCGGCGCGACGAGGCGGCGGCCGCGGCGCGCGCCGCCGGTGAGCGACTGTTGCAGCTGGCGCGCGACCAGGGGGAGTGGGAGAGCCAGTGGGCGCGCGCCGAGCAGACGCGGCGCGAGCTGGAGGCCGGCATCGAGGCGCGCGAGCGCGAGGACCACGAGGCGCGCTCGAAGGTGGCCGAGATCGAAGCCGAGGTCTCCGGGCTGTCGGCCGGGCTCACCGGCCTGCTCGAGTCCGAGTCCACGCAGCGTGAGCGCGTGGTCGAGCTGCAGAAACGCTTCCTGGCCCGGAAGCAGGAGGTGCAGGGTGGCGAGGAGGATGCCCGCCAGCTGCGCTTCCAGCAGACCGAGCTGAGCGAGCTGATGCACCAGCTCGAACTGGATCGCGTGCAGACGCACGCCGAGCTGGAGCGCACCTTCGAGCGCCTGCACACCGAGTACGATCTGGACGTCGCCGGCTGGGAGCCGGCGCCACCCGCGGAGGGCTTCGACGCCGTCGAGGCCCGCAGGCGGCTCGAGGAGATGCGCACGCGCTACCGCGCGCTCGGCCCGGTCAACCTGCTGGCGGTGGACGAGTACGGGAAGAAGAAGGAACGCTGGCAGTTCCTCACCCAGCAGCGCACCGACCTGACCAGCGCGAAGGCCCAGCTGCTCGAGGCCATCGAGAAGATCAACGTCACCGCGAGCGAGATGTTCCGCGAGACGTTCACGAAGGTGCAGGGCCACTTCCGCGACGTCTTCAGCACGCTGTTCGACGGCGGCGACTCGGAGCTGCGCATGGTGGGCGACGACCCGCTCGAGTGCGAGATCGAGATCGTGGCCAAGCCGCGCGGCAAGCACCTGCAGAGCATCAGCCTGATGTCCGGGGGCGAGCGGGCGCTCACCGCCATCGCCCTGCTGTTCGCCCTGTACCTGGTGAAGCCCTCGCCCTTCTGCCTGCTGGACGAGGTGGACGCGCCGCTCGACGACGCCAACGTGGACCGCTTCATCCGGATGCTCCAGCGCTTCAGCGACAAGACGCAGTTCGTGGTCATCACGCACAACAAGCGGACCATGGAGTCCGCGCGCTGCCTCTACGGCGTGACCATGGAGGAGCTGGGCGTGTCGAAGCTCGTCTCCGTGCGCTTCGACGGCCAGCCGATGAGCGGGCAGCGGAACGGCCACGAGCTGACGGGCGCGGCCGCAGGGAAGTGAGCGCGCGGACGGGGCCCGCCGCGGGGCGCCGCAGGCCATGAGCCTGTTCTCCCGTTTCCGCGCCGGCCTCGCGCGCACCCGCGAGCGCCTGGTCGGGCAGGTGGGCGGGCTGCTCCAGCGCCACGGCGCCGTGGACGCGGCTGCCCTGGCGAGCCTCGAGGAGGCGCTGCTCGCGGCCGATGTCGGCCCGGCCACCACCGAGCGGCTGCTCGAGCGGGCCCAGGAGATGCTCCGGCGCTCGCCCGAACTCGAGTTGCGCGGCGCCCTCGAGCAGGCGGCTGCCGTGCTGCTCGGGGGCGCACCCGGCGCGGCCCCGGGCGTGCGTTTCGAGCCCGCAGGCCAGCGACCGTGGGTGGCGCTGCTGGTCGGCGTGAACGGCGTGGGCAAGACCACGCTCGCCGGCAAGCTCGCGGCCCGCTTCGCGCGCGAGTCGCGCCCGACCCTGCTGGTGGCGGCCGACACCTTCCGCGCCGCGGCCACCGAGCAGCTCGAGGTCTGGGCCGGGCGGGCGGGCGTCGAACTGGTGCGGGCCCGTTCCGGCTCGGACCCCGCGGCGGTGGTTCACGACGCTCTCCGCTCGGCCACGGCGCGCGGCACCGAGGTCGTGCTGGTGGACACTGCGGGACGCCTGCACACCAAGCACAACCTGATGAACGAGCTGGAGAAGATCGGGCGCGTCTGCGGCCGGGTGGTGCCCGGCGCGCCGCACCACGTCCTGCTGGTGCTGGACGCCACGCTGGGTCAGAACGGGCTGCAGCAGGCGCGCGAGTTCCAGCGGGCGCTGCCGATAACCAGTCTGGCGCTCACGAAGCTCGACGGGACCGCCCGGGGCGGTGCCGTGCTCGCCATCGTGGATCAGCTCCGGCTCCCGGTCAGCCTCGTCGGGATCGGTGAGGGTCTGGACGACTGGGAGCCTTTCGACCCCGAGGCCTTCGCCCGGGGGCTGTTCGAGTAGCGCCTGGCCCGGAGGGTCCCGGATGCCCATCACCAGCGAGCAGCTCACGCCGCTGCAGCGCCGCCTGGTGCCGAGCCTCACGGACGTGCTGTTCGCCGTGCTCGCGGTGGGCCAGTTCCACCGGGGCATGTTCGCCGATGGCGACTCGGGCTGGCACCTGTGGGCGGGTTTCGACGCGCTGGCTCATGGTCCGCGGGCCATCCCCGACACGCTCTCGTTCACCCGCGCCGGCGTGCCCTGGCGGAACCTCGAGTGGCTGGCCGACGCGATCATCGCCCTGTGCTACCGCAACGCGGGCTACTTCGGCGTGACCGTGCTCATGAGCCTGGTGTTCGCCGTGGTCTGCACCTGGCTGTACCGCATCCTGCTGCGCGAGACCGGCCACGTGCCCGCCTCGCTGCTGGCCATGGGGCTGGCCGGGTTCGTGCTGCTGCTGCAGCTCATGGCGCGGCCGCTCGTCTTCTCGTTCCTGCTGGTGCTGGCCGCCTGGGAACTGGTGCGGGTGGCGGGGCGCGAGCGGCTCGCCCTGTGGCTGCTCCCGCCGCTCACGGTCCTGTGGGCCAACCTGCACCCCACCGCCTTCCTCGCCCCGGCGCTCGCCGGCTTCGGCTGGCTCACGCGTGGCCGTGACCGCCGGCTCGCCCTGGCGGCGCTGCTCTCGCTGGCCGCGCTCGGAGCCACGCCCTGGGGGTACGGCTGGGTGCGCGACATCGCCCCGACCGGCGCGAACCTCGAGCTCCTGGGCCGGATCGACGAGTGGCAGACGCCGCGCTTCAGCGACTCGCGCTTCGCCTTCGTGCTGGCCTACCTGCTCGTGGCGGTGGGGGTGCGGCGCTGGGGTCCGCGGCTCGCCTGGGGCGAGGCGCTGATGGGCATGGCCTGCCTGGCCGGATCGCTGTTCGCCGCGCGGCTCGGGCCCATCGCGGCGATCCTCTGGGCGCCGTACCTGGCCCGTGACCTGGCCTGCTGGTCACGTGAGCGCGGCGGGTGGATCCTCGGGCGCTCCTGGCGCGCCGTGCAGGGGTCGCTGGCGCCATTCGAGCGGGTCTTCCGGCCGGGACACTCTGGCCGGCGCTCATCTGCGCGGTCAGCCTCGCCCTGGCTCCGCGACTCTCGGGCAGCTTCCCCGACGGGGCGCGCGGCTTCCGGGAGGATTCGTTCCCGCACCGGGCCATGGCGGTGGCCGACAGTCTCCAGCTCGGCCCGCGCGTGCTCAATCGATACGGCTGGGGCGGCTTCGTCTCCTGGTCCCGCAGCGGGCGCTACCGGGTCTTCATCGATGGCCGCGCCTGCTTCTTCGGCGACGGCACGTTGGCCGACTACTTCACGGCCCTCGAGTTGCGCCCGGGCTGGCAGGACGCGGTCGCGCGCGCGCGGGCGGACTGGATGCTGCTCAAGCAGGAGTCGCCGCTCGTGGTCGCTGCCCCGCTGACCGGGCGCTGGCGCGTGGCCTACCGGGACTCGATGGCCGCGATCCTCACGCCGGTCCCACCGCCCGGCCCCGCGCGCTGACCCGCGGGGCCGGGCCGGGGCTCAGCGTGTGGGTGGTGCAGGCTTCGGCGCAGGGGCCTTCGGTCTGGGCGCCGGAGAGGCGCGTTGCTCGGCCAGGGAGCGGCGGAACTCCTCGGGGACGAACGTCGCTTCGCGACCCCGGGTCCCGTAGGCCAGCAGCTCCAGCACCGTCTTCTCGCGGGTGATGAGCTGCAGGGGGCTCGATTCGTTGGAGTGGCCGGTGAGCCAGGTGCGGCGCGAGGTCGAGAAGTCGATCTCCTCGTGCGCGTTGCCCGTGACCGGGACCCGCGGGGTCATGCAGGCCACGCGCACATCGCGAGTCTCCCCGTACTGGGAGCTGTCGGCGCTCTGGGCGGTGGAGCTGATGCCCTTCTCGGTGCGCACCTTGAGGCAGACGAGGTCCCCCTGAGGGGTCTTCAGTGTGTCCGTGCCCAGCGTATCCACTCGCTGGGCGATGCCCGGGTCGGGCGGCCTGCGGCTCTTGATCACGGCCGGGCCGCGCCGCATGGTCTGCTGGACAGGTCGGCCGTTCTCGTCGAGGTCCGAGATCCGCTTGCGCTGGTAGACCAGGACGTTTCGCAGGGGCACGCTGTCTTCGAAGATGGCGAAGGACATCAGCGTGGCCGCCGTCACCGGGGCCCCCTTGCCCCTTTGGGTCGTGGTCTCCAGCCAGAAGCAGTCCTCACCCCACCACTCCTCTTCGCCTGCGATCATCATGGTCAGGGTGCATTCGTCGGTGACGCCCTTGTCGCTGGTGCTGGTCATGCGGTAGGTGACCCACGATCCCACCGGGATGATCGACCGGCCGTAGGCGTAGCCCACCGCGCCGATGGCGTCGAGCAGCGTGCCCGGCTGTGCGGGCGCGGACCGTGCGGTGAGCGCCAGGAGTGATGCGGCGAGGAAGCCGGCCAGAACGCGGGAACGACTCATGCAAGTGATCTCCGGTGTCGGGTGATCCGGCGCCCGGGGCTCGACCTGGTTCCCCCAGGTTTCCCCCGCAGGCTAGACGTCCCCCATTATCCACGACCCGGCCCGGCATCCCAAGCGGGCCCACCGGAGAGCGATGTCCGCGAACGAGCCCGCCCCGCGCGCCTCCGACGACGGAGGCACACCTGTGCCGGCCGTACGCGGTCTGCGGCCGCGCGAGAAACTGCGCGCCCGCGGTCCGTCCGCGCTGGCCGACGCCGAGTTGCTGGCGCTGGTGCTGGGATCGGGCACGGCCGGGCGCAGCGCGCTGCGCATCGGGCGCCATCTGGCGCGTCGCAGCCCGGACGAGCTGGGCGCCTGGTCGAGCGCCCGCTGGCTGCTCGTGCCGGGCGTGGGGCCGGCGCACGCGGCCGCGCTCGTGGCCGCCTTCGAGCTGGGACGGAGGGCGGCCGAGGGAGCGCCCGGCGGCGCCGCGATCCGCAGCCCCGAGGACGTGCTCGCCCAGGTGCGCGACCTGGCCCGCGCGCGCAAGGAACACTTCGTCGTGCTGCTGCTCAACGCGCGGCACGAGATGCAGTGCCGCGAGGTGGTCTCGATCGGCAGCCTCAACGCGTCCATCGTGCACCCGCGTGAGGTGTTCCAGCCGGCCATCATGCACTCGGCCGCAGCCGTGGTCCTGGTCCACAACCATCCCAGCGGCGACCCGGAGCCCAGCGAGGAGGACCTGAACATCACGCGGCGGCTCGTGCAGGTGGGGGAGGTGGTCGGGATCGCCGTGCTCGACCACGTCATCGTGGCCATGCGCGGGCTCGTGAGTCTGCGCGCGCGCCAGTTGCTCTGAGGCCGGATCCCGGGCCCGTCGCCGCGCGGGCCGCGGACCGCCGCCGTGCGGTCGGCGCGGGACACGCCTCTGAACTGGTGAAGGCCGTGTAGACGCGCGCGGAGGTACACGTCTTGCCGCCGACCGCCGCGGTTGCCGGCCGCTGGCGCGATGCCCTGCCCGGCGCCTACCGCGCGGTGTGCCTTCGCGCCTCGTACGCTCGGTACTGCAGCGCCTCTGCCAGCGCTTGCGTCGTGACGCGGTCCTCGCCCGCAAGATCGGCGATCGTCCGCGCCACGCGCATGGCGCGGTGCACGGCGCGCGCGGACATGCCGCCGCGTTCAACGGCGTCGGTGACGAGTCGTCGCCCACCCGGATCGAGCGGGCAGACGTCCAACAAGCGGGCGGGCGGCAGCGCGGCGTTCATGCAGCCGCGCTTGCGTTGATATTCACGCGCGGCGAGCACGCGCGCCCGCACGGTCGCGCTCGACTCTCCGGTGGCAGGCGCGTGCAGCTCGTGCGCAGTCAACGCCGGCACCTCGACCTGCAGGTCGATCCGGTCGAGCACCGGCCCGCTCACCCGCGCGTGGTGCTGCGCGATCTCGGTCGGGGTGCACTTGCAGCCGCGCCGCGGGTGCCCGAGCCAGCCACAGCGACACGGTTGCGGTTATCAATTGCGATGCCGGGCAGCCCGAAGCAGTAGGAGACCGTCGCCTCAGCCTCCGGGACCCCGTCGAAGGTCTTGGTTTCCACGCGGATGCCGGCGACCATCAATTCGACCAGCTGCCGCTTCAGTTCCCAGGTCATGGGTTGGTCGAGGCGCCCCGCAAGCTCCTGCAGCAGCGTCTCGGTCGATTCTAGGCGCCGCTGGGCCGTCTGGGCGCCGTTCGCACCCGCCTCAAGCTCCCGAATCCGCCCACGAAGCTGCGCCTTCTCCTGCTCGATCTGGTCGAGCTGGCCGTCAAGCGCCGTGTCGTCGATGCGTCCGCGTCGGTAGAGCCCCAGGATTCGGTCGTGCTCGCCCCCTTTGGCCTCCAGGGCCTGCCTGAGTCCCTGGACCTCGCCCACGCTCCGGCGGAGCTCGAGCTCATGCCCACGGGACTGCGCTTTCAGCTCCCGAAGCACCTCGCCGGGGCTTCTCAGAAACCTCTCGATGTCCTTCCAGATGCGATCCTCGAGGTCGCCATTGATCGTCATGGAGGAGCACTTCCCGACCTTGTCGCCGAAGATAGCGCGTCCCTGATGCTTCCCGTTGCAGATGTAGCGGATCCGGGGGATGCCGCCCCGAGTGGTCCATGCCGTGCCGATGTAGGTGAGCCCGCAGTGGGCGCACTTCGCCAGCCCGCGAAGCAGGTACTTCCTTTTCGCGTTGCGCTGGCCGAACTTGAAGTTCCTCTTCATCGTGGCCTGTGCTCGGTGCCAGAGGGCCTCGTCCACGATGGCCGGCATTGGCCTCGAGATGAGTTCCTGCCGCTTGGTCGTGCGCTTGCCGTACTCATGAAGACCCCGATAGGTCGTGTTGACGAGCATGTTTCGAATGCGACCGGAACGCCAGATTCCTGAGGTGGCTTTCCTTCGCTTGCCGCCTGCGTTCTGGAGTGCGTCCCGAACGTATGCCGGGGGCACGCCCAGGCTGTTCAAGTGCGAGGCGATGACAATGCAGGACTTCCCCTCATCACCTGCCAGTCGGTAGATAAGTCGAACGACGTCCGCCTCGCTCATCGTGGTCCCTGGGACAGGCTCCTCCGAAATGACGAGGCGCGCCTCGCGCCGTCTCCCTTCAACGCGATACCCGTAGGGCGTGATTCCACTGATCCATGCGCCGAGTCGCAGGAGACGGTTCCGGCCTTCCACGGAACGTTGGATAAAGGTCTCGCGCTCGAACCCTGCGAAGCTCGATAGCATCGAGCGCATGAGCCGACCAGAGGGGCTGCTCCCGTCGAAGGACTCCGACATGCTCTGCAACTCGACGTTGAGCTTCTCAAGCTCGTTGATTGCGTTGAGCACCAAGCGAGGGTCGCGTCCAAAGCGGTCCATCTTGTAGACCAGGACCGTGTCGAACTGCTTGGCGCTCGCGTCCCTGAGCAGTCGTTTGCCCTCCGGGCGCTCACTGAGAGGGAGGGTGCCCGTTACGCCGTCGTCGGCGTACCAGTCGGCCACCGTGATCTCGTGCTGTTCGCAGTAGCGTTTGGCGTAATCGCGCTGCACCTCGATGGACTGCTTCTCTCGCTGCTCCTCGGTGCTGACGCGCAGGTAGATCGCGGCTTTCATCTTGTGCGCCTCCTGCCTTTCCCGACCCACCTACGCACGGTCGCGGGATCTCGTTCGACCGCGTGCGCAATCTTGGGGATGCTTAGGCCCTTCTTGCTCAACTCGCATGCTTCGAGTTTCCGCGCTGCGAGCCGACGCTTCGCCACGAGTACCGACACCTTCCTCTTCTGACAATCTCGGCAGTAGCTCAGCTCAAGGGGCTTGGGGAATCTCTTCGGGGTGAATAAGCGGCCGCACACGCAGACGGCTATGCTGCCGACTCCGCCCACTCTGGCCATCAGCTGAATGCCTATGGTGCCGAACAGTCTTCCGGGTCCCCAACGAGACCCGAAGTGGATGGCCGCCATGCCATCGCCCTGATACTGGAGACTGGGCGAGACATGAGCCGCCTCGCACCAGTCGATCACGTAGCTGCACAGCAGGCGCCACTCGTCGTCGACACCGTCTCCTCGGCCGGGGCGGGGCAGGCCCTGGCCCTCCCAAGTCGCGACTATGTCCCAGTCCTGAATGCGGCCTCGCCTGAACGCGTGCAGGTTGGCGGCGATCTTCAGCAGCGCCTCGGCCCGGCAGGCCCACCGGAGCCAATCCTCAAGAGGCTCAAACCCGTAGTGAGCCCAGTCGGGGAATCGGGGATCGGGGACTCTGCGGGGACGGCATCTCCAGTGCGGGGGCATACCCCACCTTTGGTCTCCGGCGTCGTGGCCAAACGGTAGTGCGTGTTCGCACAGATCCAGAACACCCCACCGCTGCGCGAATGCCAGGAACTGCTCCTCGGGGGCACCCGCCAGACTTATGAACTCGTCGAGAACATGTGGTTTCGGCGGCTTGAGAACCGGATGGCCAAGCTCGTGCATGCGCCGGACGTCCATTCGGTCAGCCAGGTTCAACTCGGGCAGCGGCCGCGTGAACGCATCAGGCGAGTGGTGGGCGTAAAACAGACCGCCATCGCGCAGCTCGATGAGCCACGGGACCGAGAGAGAGCTGGCGGGGAGGGCCTGCTCCAGGCGCCCGTCAGGATCAGGCAGGGAGCCCAGTTCGGGGTCACTGTCTTTGTCTATTCCCATGCCTAGAGGATAGCCACATCTGGGCAGAATTGTCCAGCAGGGTGCGGATCCTCCGGGAAGGGTCACCCCCCCGACAAATGGTCAGAAATACGCTGAATGAGACGTACGTACGCCGACCTCCACCCGAGGGCCAAGGGTGAGAGTGGATACGGTCTCTGCCATGTAGAGGATAACCAACGGATAGCTAATAATGGATTGCCTGTCCACGGGTCGCTAGCCTCTCTCATCGCGGCATAGGTGTCCGCGGGAGGACTACGCAAATGGACAGGTTGCTGTTACGGCCCGACGAGGCCGCGGAACTTCTCGGAGTTGGCAGGTCGAAGATCTATGCGCTCCTGGCCTCGGGCGAGGTGCCCTCGGTCAGGGTGGGGCATTCGGTCCGCGTTCCGCTTCAGGCTCTCAGGCAGTGGGTGGTGAGTCGGTCTAAGGGTTCGGGGCCGACGGGCGGCGACGTCGACGAAGTTGGTAGGTAGCGGAGGCCCCGAGGTGCGCGTGGTCAGGGTCTACCGGCCCGATGTTGAGCGCCAAATCAAGGCGCTGCTCCTGCTGCTGCGCGCCCCGGTGCCTGCGCCCCTGGGCAACGCGGCAGAGGGTGAGGGTGGCGCTGCGCCCCAGGGTGAGGGCCAAGACGCGGCGCAAGGGGCAAGGCCGAAGCGGAAGGCCGGACGCAATCGGAGTGCCGCCGCATGAGCTTGCCCTTGGCCCTGGACGGACTCGCCGCAGCTCTCAAGTACGCTGCCCGCGGCTGGCGCGTATTTCCGCTGCGGCCTCACGGCAAGGAACCGCTCACCGAGCACGGTTTCAAGAACGCCACCACCGACCCCGTCGTGATCCGCCGCTGGTGGACCCACTGGCCCGAGGCCAACTTGGGCGTTGCGACCGGCGCCGTCTCGGGCATCGTGGTGCTGGACCTGGACGGGGCGGAAGGCGAGGCGTCCCTTGCCGCGCTGCTCAACGGCAACGGCCCGGACGAGACTCCCACGGCTCGCACCGGGGGCGGCGGGCGGCATCTCCTATTCGCCCACCCTGGGCGACCCATCGGCAACAAGACCGGGTTGCGCCCCGGTCTGGACCTGCGCGGCGACGGGGGCTACATCGTCGCCGCGCCTTCCATCCACCCGAACGGCACCCGCTACACCTGGACGGAAGGTCTCGAGCCCGAGCGCGTGCCGCTCGCGCCGATGCCCGGCTGGCTCCTGGCGCTGATCGAGCCCAAGCCGCGCCCGGCGACGAACAGCACGGCCTCGACCTCGACATGGACACCGACTCGGACAGCCGGCGAGGCCGCCCCGTGGGCGGAGAAGGCGCTGCGCGATGAGTGCGAGGCCGTCGCACGCACACCTGCGGGCCACACCCGGCTCGCCGGGGCTGGCCGCAATAGCCGCCTGAACGTTGCCGCGTTCAACCTCGGGCAGATCGTCGGTAGGGGGCACCTCGAGCGGGCGCGTGTGGAAGCGGACCTATGCGTCGCGGCGGAAGCCTGCGGACTCGTCACGGACGATGGGGAGGCGAAGGTGCGCGGCACGATCAGGAGCGGACTCGAGGCAGGGACGCAGCACCCCCGCGGGCCGAAGGATGACGACCCGCACCGGGGGGCGTTGCGCGTAGTGAGCCCGAACGAGTCCCCGGCCGAGCGGGTATTTCTCGTGGACGGGGAGCGCATCACCCTGGCGGACGAGGCGCAGACCGCGCTCGCCGCTGCCAATGAACCCGGCGTGTACGTCCGCGCTCGTCAGCTCGTGCGCGTGGTCCGCGACCGTGGCCGCGGGGTGCGTGGCATCAAGCGCCCGCGGGGCGTGCCCGTGATCGAGGCGATGACCTTCGACGCCCTGCGCGACAAGCTGGCTCGCCTGGGGCGGTGGGAGAGAACGGTCGGCAAGTGGGGATTCAAGGAAACGATCCCGCCCGAGTGGCTGGTCCGCAACATCCTTACCCGCGGCGAGTGGCCGTTCCCCAGGCTCGAGGGAGTAATCGAGGCGCCGACAATGAGGGCGGATGGCTCCATCCTGGACCGCCCCGGCTTCGATGAGGACACCGGCCTGCTCTATGAGCCGTCCGGCACGTTCCCCGCGGTGCCGGAGCATCCCACCGTCGCCCAGGTGCGGGATGCGGTGGTGGCCCTGCTCGGTCCGCTCCAGGATTTCCCATTCTGCGAGCCCTCCGACCGCTCGGCGGCGGTGGCCGCCGAGCTCTCCCTTGTTGCGCGCCATGCCATCGAGGGGTGCGTGCCCTTGTTCGCTGTACGGGGGACGACGCCCGGCATCGGCAAGGACCTGTTGGCCGACCTGATGGCCAGCATCGGCACCGGCCGGCCGGCCGCTCGGATGACCCCGGACGGAGACGACGGCGAGACTCGCAAGCGCATCCTCGCCGTGGCCCTCGAGGGGGCGCCCGTGGTGCTGCTCGACAACGTGGACGGCCGGCTCGGCTCCCGGTCACTCGCCGCGGCGCTGACCGCGGAGACCTGGAAGGACCGACTGCTCGGCGTGTCCGCGATGGTCGAGGCACCGTTGCGTGCGGTGTGGCTCTGCACCGGAAACAACATCGGCTTCCGTGGCGACCTGGGGCGGCGCGTCGTGCCGGTGGACATGACGACGGACCAGGAGCACCCGGAGGACCGGCCGACGGAGAGCTTCAAGTATCCCAAGCTCCTGGAGCACGTCGCCCTGGTCCGTCCACAGCTCGTGGCCGCGGCGCTAACCGTGCTGCGGGGCTACCACCAGGCCGGCCGACCGCCCCACGGCCACGCCGGTCGCATGGGTAGTTTCGAGGCCTGGGATGAACTCATCCGCGGCGCGTGTGTGTGGGCAGGCCTGGCCGATCCCATCGGCGGCCGGCCGCGCATCCGGGCGGAAGATGACACTGACCGCGCAGCACTCCGGGCGGCGCTCGAGGCCTGGGCAGGAGAGTTTGGCGAGCTGCCGGTCACCGCTTCGAAGGCAGCACAACGGGCGGAGAGTGGCGCGACCCTCCGGAATGCTCTGCTGGAGTTGGTCGGCCGCGACAAGCTGGACGGGCGGGGGATCGGGAACGCCCTGCGCAACGTCCGCGGGCGGATCGTAGATGGGATGAGATTCGAAACCGCTGGAACCGAGCACGGGACAAACGTTTGGCGTGTTGAAAGGGTGTCCAAGTAGCCATGGGTGAGGCGGGATGTCGGGGGGATGTGGGGATGTCGGGGGATGTCTTCCCCGCCACCTCTACCCCCCGCATCCTGTCCTACCCACCCATCTACTTTGCCCGCGTAGCAGGAAAACACATCCCCCAACATCCCCACATCCCCCCGGGGTGGCTGGCGTCGGTGGGATTGGGCGGCGGCGGCGATCTATGCGGCCTTTGGGCACATGCGCGAACCTGGGCGCCCACGTTCGCCCCCACGCGCGCGACTGGTGCTCGGTGCGACCTTGGGGTTCCAGCCGGGTGTCGCGTGACGGACACGGGCCAACTGGGCGCGACGTGCGCCGGGGCCGCCCCCCCCCTGGCGGGTCCTTCCCGGGCCTTGCGCTGTGGGTGACGGCGGCCTCCCGATGTCTCTAGCGTCAGAAGTTCTGTGAGGGTTCGCACCAGGGTTCGCGGTTCCCACTAGGGAGGGTTGGATGGCGCGAAAGGGCGTGACGGAGGAGGGGCGTCGGGGGGCGAAGGCCGTGGCCCCGCGGTCTCGAGGCGCGGTCGCGGAGGCTGACGCGGAGGAGGGCCGGCTCATCGGCCAGGAGGCGACTGTGGCGGTCAAGGACGCCCTGGCCGTCGTGCCCATGATCATCACCCGGATCGAGTTGTGGAAGACCGAGCGGTTGGTCCCGCTGGCCCGGAATCCCCGGACGCATTCTCCCGAGCAGATCGCAGAGATCGCGGCCAGCATGCGGGAGTTCGGCTTCCTGTGGCCGATCATGGTGAACGGGGAGACCCGGGAGGTCGTGGCCGGCAACGGCCGCTACCTGGCGGCCGTGAGTCTCGGGCTGGCGGTGGTTCCGGTCGTGGAGGAGCGGCACCTGACGCCGGTGCAGCGGCGGGCCTTCGTCATCGCGGACAACAAGATCGCGCTGAATGCCGGCTGGTCGAACGAGTTGCTGGCCGAGGAGTTGCCCGCCCTGCGGGAACTCGGGTTCGACCTCGGGATCACCGGGTTCTCGGACCAGGAGCTTGAGGAGATCATGGCAGCCATCGGGCCGGCCCCCGGCGAGGACGAGAAGCCGGTGCCGGAGCCGCCTGAGATCCCAATCTCCCGGCCGGGGGACCTCTGGCAGCTCGGGGATCACCGGCTCCTGTGCGGGGACGCCACGCGGCTGGCGGACCTGCAGCGGGTGCTCGGGGGCAAGTTCGCCGACGCGGTCTGGACCGATCCGCCCTACAACGTCGCCTACGAGGGGACGGCCGGCTCGATCAAGAACGATGCCCTGTCGGATGAGGAGTTCGGGGTGTTCCTGCGCGAGGCGTTCGCGAGCCTCATCCTGTCGATGCGGCCCGGGGCCCCGATCTACATGGCGCATTCGGACGTCGGCGGCTTCACCTTCCGGCGGTGCTTCATCGAGGCCGGGTTCAAGCTCGCCTCGTGCCTGATCTGGCGGAAGAACGCCCTGGTCCTTTCGCGTGGCGACTACCACTGGCAGCACGAGCCGATCCTCTACGGGTGGAAGCCCGGGGCCGCGCATTCCTGGTACGGGGCGCGGGACAAGACCACGATCCAGGAGTTCGCCTCCCCGCCGTTCCGCCAGGTGGGCGAGAACGAGTGGCAGATCGTGCTGGGGGAGACCACGCTCATTGTCCGGGGGCAGGACCTGACCATCGAGCTGGCCCGGGGCACCGTCTTCCTCGAGAACAAGCCGACCTCGAGCGCCGAGCACCCGACCATGAAGCCGGTGGCCCTGGTCGGGCGGATGCTGGGGAACAGCGCGAAGCGCGGGGCGGTCGTGCTGGACCCCTTCGGCGGCTCGGGCTCGACGCTCATGGCGTGTCAGTGGCTGGGCCTGAAGGCTCACCTGGTGGAGCTCGACCCGAGGTTTGTGGACGTGATCGTCTGGCGCTGGCAGGAGGCGACGGGCGGCATGGTCACCCTCGAGGGCGGGGAGCCCTACGCCGCGGTGGCGCGGGCCCGCGGCTGGAAGGCCCCGGGGGATTCCGGTGACGCCAGATGAGCGTCGTGCACGGGCGGCCGAGCGCAAGGCTGTGCTGGAGGTCAAGCGCCGCGGGCTTCGCCTGGCGCGGGAGTTGCGGTTGCGGGTCGAGGCCGTCGTGCTCGAGCGGCGGTTCATGGCCGCCAGGGTGCGGGCCGAGGCGATGGCGGCGCGGCGCAGTCCGCAGCAGCGGTTGACCTATGAGCGCATGTCTCAGTGGGCGCGGGAACATCCCGAGCGGCGGCGAGCTCACCGGCTCGTTCATTCAGCGATCCGCTCGGGGAAGATTTCCCGGCCGATCAGGTGCGACGGCTGCGGGCTTGATCGGCGGCTCGAGGCGCACCACGGGGACTACACGAAGCCGCTCGGGGTGCGCTGGTTCTGCAGGTCGTGTCATCTCCGGGTGCACCGCTGCGAGGAGGTGCTCGGGTGAGCGGGGTTATGAGCATCCGCGCCTACGCCCATCACCGCGGGGTGTCGCCCGCAGCGGTCAGGAAGGCCCTGAAGACCGGACGGATCACCGCCGGGGCGGTGGGCAAGATCGACCCGGAGGTGGCTGACCGGCAGTGGGCCGCCTCGACCGATGTCTCGAGGCAGCCTCACCGCCTGCGCCTCGTGCCGAACGGGGGTGTCCTCCGGGTGCCCTTACCCTCGCCTGGACCTCCCGAGCCCCTGCCCTCTGCCGGCCTGGAGGATGGTCCCCGGCTGGCCTCGAGCTACGCGGCCTCACGCGCAGCTCGAGAAGCCTATCTGGCCCGGCTCGCCAAACTCGATTTCGAACAGCGGTCG
>JANXPZ010000099.1 GCA_025357055.1 Candidatus Eiseniibacteriota bacterium
GTTTCGATGTCGGCGACGGCGATCCCGATGTGATCGATCTTCATGGTCCCCTTCCAGGCTGTGTCCCGGCGGCCCTGCCGGGGTCTCCTAGCGCACCCCGGGCTCACGGTAGACGCCGAACACCCCACGCAGCCGTCCGCACATCTCCCCGACCGTGGCGTAGGCGCGCACGCACTCGCTCAGCGGCTCGATCAGGCTTCCCTCGCCCCGGGCGTTCCGTTCGAGCGCCCCCAGCGCGGCTTCCACGCGCGCCGCGTCCCGCCGCCGCCGCAGGGCCTCGAGGCGCCCGGCCTGGCTCCTGGCGAGGTCCGGGTCCAGCCGGAACGCGGGCGGGCGGACCTGCTCCTCCATGACGTGGCGATTCACCCCCACGACGCCGGCCTCGCCGCTCTGGACCGCCCGCTGGTGCGCGTAGGCCGATTGGTGGATCTCGTTCTGGATGAATCCCGTCTCGATCGCCTTCAGGATCCCGCCCATCTCCTCGATGCGAGCCATCAGCGCCCCGGCCTCACGCTCCAGGCGTTCGGTCAGCGCCTCGACGTACCACGACCCGCCCAGGGGATCGATCACGTCGGCGATGCCGGACTCCTCGGCCAGGACCTGCTGGGTGCGCAGGGCGAGCAGGGCCGCCTCCTCGCTCGGCAGCGAGAGCGCCTCGTCCCTGGAGTTGGTGTGGAGCGACTGCGTGCCGCCCAGGACGGCGGCGATCGCCTGGACCGCGGTGCGCACCACGTTGACGTCGGGTTGCTGCGCGGTGAGCGTGCTCCCGGCCGTCTGGGTGTGGAAGCGCAGCATCCAGCTGCGCGGGTCGGTCGCACCGAACTCGTCGCGCATGATCCGCGCCCAGATCCGCCGCGCGGCGCGGAACTTCGCCGCCTCCTCGAAGAGGTGGTTGTGGGCGTTGAAGAAGAACGAGATCCGCGGCGCGAAGGAGTCCACCGCGAGCCCGCGCTCGATCGCGGCGCGCACGTAGGCGCGGCCGTTCGCGAAGGTGAACGCCAGCTCCTGGACCGCCGTCGCGCCCGCCTCGCGGATGTGGTAGCCGCTCACCGAGATCGGGTTCCAGCGGGGCAGGCGCCGCGTGCAGTACTCGATCAGGTCCGTGGTCAGGCGCAGCGAGGGGCCGGGCGGGAAGATGAAGGTGCCGCGCGCCTGGTACTCCTTCAGGATGTCGTTCTGGGTGGTCCCGCCGAGGCTCGCCGCCGGCACGCCGCGGCTTTCGGCGACCGCCTCGTACATCGACAGCAGGATCGCGGCGGTCGCGTTGATGGTCATCGAGGTCGTCACGCGGTCGAGCGGGATGCCGTCGAACAGACGCTCCATGTCCTCGAGCGAATCGATCGCGACTCCGGCCCTGCCCGCTTCGCCCTCCGCCAGCGGGTCGGTCGAGTCGTAGCCCATCTGGGTCGGGAGGTCGAAGGCTACGGAGAGTCCGGTCTGGCCCTGCTCGAGCAGCCAGCGGAAGCGGGCGTTGGTCTCCTCCGCCGAGCCGAAGCCCGCGTACTGGCGCATGGTCCAGAGACGCCCGCGGTAGCCGGTGGGCTGGATGCCGCGCGTGAAGGGGAAGAAGCCCGGGTAGCCGAGGTCGCGCTCCGGGTCGAAGCCCGCGGGCAGGTCCTCCGGCGCGTAGAGCGGCTCGAGCGGGAACGAGGACCCCGCGAAGCGCCCGGGCCGCAGGGGCTGTCCGTCGATGGCGCCGCGCCAGCGCTCCCGGTCTTCGCTCATCCCGCTCCCCCTTCCGGCGGTGCCGCGCCCGCGTCCCCCGGGACGTCGAGGCGCTCGATCACGACCAGCAGCGCCTCCCCGTCGACGGTCTGCCCGGGCGTGACGCGCACCGAGCGGACGATGCCCGCGGCCGGGCTCGCCAGGGAGTTCTGCATCTTCATGGCCTCGAGCACGACCAGCGGAGTTCCTTCCGCCACCTCGTCACCCTCGCGTGCGTGCACGGCGAACACCACGCCCGGCATGGGCGCGTGGATCTCGATCTCGCGCGCCTGGCGGAACGTGGCACCAGGGGCCGCGGAGGCGAGCCGCGCCGCCAGCGGGTCGCGCAGTTCGACCAGGGTCTCGCCCCCGGCCAGCGATACGCGGTAGCGCCCGGGCGAATCGGTGCGCACATGAAGCACCTGGGGGCGCCCGTTCAGGAGCAGGCACAGCTCGCCGCCCGCCGCGGTCTCGCAGCCGACGACGAACTCCTCGCCGTCGATGCGCAGCCGCAGGTCGTCGCCCTCCGGCTCGATGCGGACCAGGCGCTGCCGGTCGCCGACCACTGCCAGGTACTCGCGCCATCCGCCGCTCAGCGCCATCCGCCCCCTCCACTCGCCGTGCCCGGCCGCCCGGACTGGCGCCACGCCGAGGTCCCGCCGGCCGGCCGCGGGCCGGTCCGCGCGGGGGCGGCGCGGTAGGCGGTCCAGGCGGCCGCCACGATCGCGGTCACTTCCTCGCGGTCCCGGGCCACCTCGTCGGGCCGGTATTCCTCCTCGAGGAACCCCGTGTCGGTCTCTCCCCGGGCGAAGCGCGGGTGGGTGAGCAGCCAGCGGTGGAACGGGAGGTTGGTCTTCACGCCGGCGATGCGGTATTCGCGCAGGGCGCGCAGGGCGCGGGCGATCGCCTCCTCCCGGTTCTCGGCCCAGACGATGAGCTTGCCGAGCAGCGGGTCGTAGTGCGCGGTGACCTCGCTGCCGACCATGATGCCGACGTCGTTGCGCACCCCGGGGCCCTCGGGCAGGTGAAGGGCCGCGATCCGTCCGGTCGACGGCACGAAGCCGTGCTCGGGATCCTCTGCGTTGATGCGGCACTCGATCGCGTGGCCGCGCCAGCGGATGTCCTCCTGGCGGCGGTCGAGCGGCTCGCCCATGGCGATGCGCAGCTGGCGGTGGACCATGTCGAACGAGACCACCCGCTCGGTCACCGGGTGCTCGACCTGCAGGCGGGTGTTCATCTCGAGGAAGTGGAAGCGCCCCTCGGCATCCACCAGGAACTCGATGGTGCCAGCGTTCACGTAGCCGACGCGGCGCGCGATCGCCAAGGCCGCCTCGCCCATCCGCTCGCGCAGTCCCGGGAAGGGCGCGGGGGTGGGGCTCTCCTCGAGCAGCTTCTGGTGCCGGCGCTGGATCGAGCACTCGCGCTCGCCCAGGTGGATGACGTTGCCGTGGCGGTCGGCCAGGATCTGGATCTCGATGTGGCGCGGCCGCGGGATGAGCTTCTCCAGGTAGATCGTGGCGTCACCGAAGGCGCGCCCGGCCTCCTGGCGCGCGAGGTCCAGCGCGGCCACGAGCCCGGCGCGGTCGGCGCAGCGGCGCATGCCGCGGCCGCCGCCGCCGAAGGCGGCCTTGACCAGCACGGGATAGCCCAGCTCCAGCGCGTGGGCGTGCGCGACCTCCGGGTCGGCCGGGAGCGCCCCGCTGCCCGGGACCAGCGGCACGCCGGTCCCTTCGATCGCGCGCCGCGCGGCGAGCTTGTCGCCCATGGTGCGGATCACGTCCGCGGGCGGGCCGACCCAGATGAGGCCGGCGCGCTCGACGGCCTCCGCGAAGTCCGCGTTCTCGGCGAAGAAGCCGTAGCCGGGATGGAGCAGTTCGGCGCGCGAGCGGCGGCACGCCTCGAGGATGGCCGCGGGATCGAGGTAGCTCCCGGCCACCGGGGCCGGCCCGATGCGGTGGGCCTCGTCGGCCAGGCTCACGTGCAACGCGCCGCGGTCGGCATCGGAGTAGACGGCGATCCCCAGCGCGCCCTCCTCGCGCACGGCGCGCAGGATGCGGCAGGCGATCTCGCCCCGGTTCGCCACCAGGACGCGGCGTCCCGCGAGCGGTCCGGGCGGGCGGTGCCTAGAGGGGGATGTTGCCATGCTTCTTCGGTGGGCGGGTCTGCCGCTTGTTCTCGAGCATGCGGAGCGCGGCGATCAGCCGGGGACGGGTCTCGGTGGGATCGATGACGTCGTCCAGGTAGCCGAGCGACGCTGCCACGTAGGGATGGGCGAAGGTCTCGTTGTACTCCGCGACGCGGCGCTTCTGCTCGGCCGCGGGGTCGGCCGCCGCCTCGATCTGCCGGCGGAAGATGATCTGCACCGCGCCGTCGGCCCCCATCACGGCCAGCTCCGCCGACGGCCAGGCCACGTTGTAGTCGCCACGGATGTGCTTCGAGCTCATCACGTCGTAGGCGCCGCCGTAGGCCTTGCGGGTGACCACCGTGAGTTTGGGCACGGTCGCCTCGCAATAGGCGTAGAGCAGCTTCGCGCCGTTGCGGATGATCCCGCCCCATTCCTGGGCCGTCCCCGGCAGGAAGCCGGGCACGTCCTCGAAGGTCACCAGCGGGATGTTGAAGGCGTCGCAGAAGCGGACGAAGCGGGCCCCCTTGATGGACGAGTTGATGTCGAGCACGCCGGCCATCGCGTTCGGCTGGTTCGCCACGACGCCGATGCTCCGCCCGTCGAGCCGCGCGAAGCCGACCACCAGGTTCTTCGCGAAGTGCGCGTGCACCTCCAGGAAGGAGCCCTGGTCCATCACGCGGGTGACGACCGCCTTGATGTCGTAGGGCTGGTTCGGCTCGGCCGGGACGATGGTGGCGAGCTCGGGGTCGCGCCGCTCCGGGTCGTCCGCGGAGACGACGGCGGGCGGGTCCTCGGCGTTGTTCTGGGGCAGGTAGGAGAGGAGCTGGCGGAGGGTGGCGATGCAGTCGAGGTCGTCTTCGGTGGCGAAGTGGGCGACGCCCGAGCGCGAGTTGTGCGTGAGCGCCCCGCCCAGTTCCTCGAACGAGACCTCCTCGTTGGTCACGGCCTTGATCACGTTCGGGCCGGTGACGAACATGTGGCTGGTCCCCTTCACCATCAGGATGAAGTCGGTGATCGCGGGGGAGTAGACGGCACCACCGGCGCACGGGCCGAAGATGGCGGAGATCTGCGGGACGACCCCGGAGGCGAGCGTGTTGCGGTAGAAGATCTCCGCGTAGCCGCCCAGGCTCGCCACGCCCTCCTGGATCCGCGCGCCGCCCGAATCGTTCAGCCCGATCACCGGGGCGCCGGTCCGCAGCGCGAGGTCCATCACGTCGCAGATCTTGCGGGCGTTCGACTCCGAGAGCGTGCCGCCGAAGACCGTGAAGTCCTGGGCGAAGACATAGACCTGCCGGCCCTCCACGCGACCGGCGCCGCACACCACGCCGTCCCCGGTGACCTTGCGCTCCTCCATCCCGAAGTCGGTGCAGCGGTGGGTGACGAAGACGCCCAGCTCGGTGAAGCTCCCGGGGTCGCAGAGGGCGGTGATGCGCTCGCGGACGGAGAGCCGGCCCTGCGCGTGGATCTTCTCGATCTTCTCGCGCCCGCCTCCGTCGAGCAGGAGGCGTTTGCGTTCGCGGAGGTCGGTGAGGCGCTGGTCGTCGGGCATGGGGCTCCCTTCACACGCAAAGCAGGCGGCCCTGTCGCGACTGTGTGGCCCCACTGTAGCGAAAGGCGGCCCGGGCCGGAAGTGCCGAAGCCGGGCGGCTGGCCCGGGGTGTCGTCTAGCGCTGAGGCGTGGCCGGGGTCTGGGGTGCGTCCGGCGGCGCCTCGTCGGGCGGCGGCACGATCTCGGGGGAGGTGGGATCGAGCGGCGCGCCCGGATGCTGCGTGCAGTACTCGACCGGCTCCGAGCCCGCGCTGTAGTTCTCGTTCGTGACGTGCGGGCAGGCATCGGTGGCCAGCATCCCGCTCTCGGCGCACACCAGGCGCGTGGCGGTGCCGACGGGCTCGGGGAAGTCCTCGGCCGGCCGGCCGCGCGTGGCCTCCATCATGAAGTCGGTCCAGATGGGCAGCGCCGCGCGCGCGCCCGTCATGCCGGCGCCGATGGTGCGCTTGTCGTCGTAACCCACCCAGACGCCGGCGACCAGGCTCGGCACGAAGCCCACGAACCAGGCGTCCATGTACTCGTCCATGGTGCCCGTCTTGCCCGCGGCCGGCAGCGTGAAGCCGCGCGCGCGCGCCGAGTACCCGGTGCCGTGGTCGAGCGCGCTGCGGAGCATCGAGGTCATGACCGCGGCGGTCTCCTCGGAGAGCACCTCGACGGGGCGCGGCGCGTTCTTCTCGAGCACGTTGCCGGCCCGGTCCTCGACCCGGAGGATGGTGATCGGGTCGTTGCGGATGCCCCGGTTGGCGAAGACGGCGTAGGCGGCCGTCAGCTCGAGCAGGTTGACCTCGCTGCTGCCGAGCGCGAGCGAGAGGTTCTGGCCGAGCGGGCTCATGATCCCCAGGCGCCGCGCGTAGCTCGCCACCTGCGCCACGCCCACCTGGCGCAGCAGCTTGATGGTCGGGATGTTGATGGACTGTTGCAGCGCGTAGCGCAGGGTGACGGGCCCCCGGAACTGCTTGTCGTAGTTGCGGGGCTCGTAGGGCTTGCCGTCCTCTCCGCCCGGGAACGAGACCGGTGCGTCCACCACGATGTCGGTGGGCTTGAACCCGTTGTCCATGGCGGCCGTGAAGACGAAGGGCTTGAACGCCGAGCCGGGCTGCCGCTGCGCCTGCACGGCGCGGTTGAAGTTGCTCTGGTTCCAGTCGCGGCCGCCGATGAGCGCGCGGACGTGGCCGGTGCGCGTGTCCAGGGCCACGAAGGCGCTCTGCAGGTACGGCGTGTTCTGCTGCGTGCCGGCGACGGGGGCCTGGTGCGGACTGAAGCCGGCACGCGTGAAACGCGGCTTCAGCTGGGTCTCGATCGCCGACAGCTGGCGGTCGAGTGCGCGCTCGGCGATCTGCTGCAGGTCCATGTCGAGCGTCGTCCAGACCTTGAGGCCGCCCTCGTAGACCGCGTTCGAGCCGTAGCGCTCGTCCAGGTGCAGACGCACCAGCTCGACGAAGTACGGCGCGCGGTCATTGCTCCAACGGGCCGCCGTGACCCCCAGGGGCTCGCCCATGGCGCGGTCGAACTCCACCTGCGTCACCGCGCGGGTCTCCAGCATGTTGCGCAGCACCTTGGCGCGCCGCGCGAGCGCGGCCCGCGCCCTGCGGCGCGGGGAATAGAGGCTCGGGTTCGCGGGGATGCCGGCGAGCAGGGCGCACTCGGGCAGCGTCAGCTGCTGGATTGGCTTGTCGAAGAAGGTGCGCGCCGCCGCGTCCACCCCGTAGGCGCCCTCCCCGAAGTAGATCTGGTTGAAGTACATCTCCAGGATCTGGTCCTTCGAGTAGTCGCGCTCCAGCTCGATCGCGAGGGCGACCTCCTTGAGCTTGCGGGTCAGCGTGCGTTCGTGGGTCAGGAAGAGGTTGCGGGCGAGCTGCTGGGTGATGGTGCTGCCGCCCTGCATGGCGTGCAGGTGCATCGCGTTGTTGACCGTGGCGCGCGCGATCCCCCACAGGTCCACGCCCCAGTGGTCGTAGAAGCTCCGGTCCTCGGTCGCCAGCGTGGCGTTGACGAGGTTGCGCGGGATCCTGCGCAGCGCCACCGGGGAGCGGTTCTCCTTGTAGAACTCGTGGAGCACACGGCCCCGCACGTCGTAGACGGTGGTCTTGACGGGTGACTGGATCGTGGTCACCTGCTCCGGGGAGGGCAGGTCGCGGCGCAGCCACTGGACCACGCCGAAGGTCGCGCCGGCCGCGCCGAAGACGGCGACGACGACGATGGAGAGGAACAGCCTCCAGGGGAACCGGAAGGCTGCGCGCACGGCCGCATGCTCCATCGTGGCGAGTCTCTTGGGGGTCCGCATCCGGCAGGGAGCCTAGAACGCTTCGCGTCGTCCTGCAACGCGGCCGGGGCGCGCCGGCCGCCCTCGCGGCGCGCCCTGCGGCCGCTCCCTCTCGCACTCCCGGCTGTCGCAAGTCAGTGAAAGTGTCCCCCTAACGCGTCAGTCAAAATGTCCCCCCTGCTCCTGCCGTTCGGGGCGGGAGGTTGGGGGTTGCACGACGCTTCCAGGGGTGATCGGCGGCAGGGCGCCGAATATGGGTGAGGG
>JANXPZ010000103.1 GCA_025357055.1 Candidatus Eiseniibacteriota bacterium
GGGCCCGGACCCTCGCTGCGGGCCACCCGCCGTCCACCACGGCCCCGCGATGTGCGGCCACCTCGCGCTGGCCCCCACCGGTACCCGCGGCGTAGTCTCGCGGCCTCACAGTGCCGATCCGGAGGGATGCCATGAACGCAGCGGCCGTCGCCATGATCATCGTCGTCCTCGCCCACGGTCACGGCGGTGGCCTGGCCGGCCCGCGCGTGCCGCCCGCCGACCTCGTCGTGCGGGGCGCGGTCATCCACACCGGCGCGGCCCGCATGAGCCGTGCCACCGCCATGGCCATCCGCCACGGGCGCATCGTGCAGATCGGCAACGAGCCCTCGGTGGCGCCGCTGATCGGCGCGGGCACCACGGTGCTCGACCTGAACGGGCTCACGGTGCTGCCCGGGCTGGTGGACTCGCACGGCCACGTGCTGGGCCTCGGCAATCTGCTCGCCGAGGTGGACGTCACGGGCACCGCTTCGTATGCGGCCGTGGTCGAGTCGGTGCGGGTGCGCGCCGCGCGCACGCCGGCAGGAGAGTGGATCCAGGGCCGCGGCTGGGACCAGAACGACTGGACGGAGAAGTCCTTCCCGCAGCACGCCGCGCTCTCGGCCGCCGTGCCGGGACATCCCGTGGCGATCGCGCGCGTGGACGGGCACGCGCTGCTCGTCAATCGCCGGGCGCTCGACCTCGCGCACATCACCCGCGACACGCCCGATCCGCCGGGGGGCGAGATCCTGCGCGACGCGGGCGGCGAGCCCACCGGCGTGCTGGTGGACAACGCGGAGGAGCTCGTCACCGCGCTCATTCCGCCGCTCGGTCCCGCGCAGCGCGAGGAGCGCCTGCTCGCCGCCATGCGCGAATGCGCGCGGTACGGTCTCACGATGGTCGGTGACGCGGGCATCGGGCGCGAGACCTGGGACGCGTACCAGGCGCTGCTCGCGCGCGGGACGTTCCCGATCCGCATCAACGCCATGGCGAGCGTGCCCGGGGAACTCGCCGACGAGTTGCTGGCGCGCGGACCGCAGAACGGGGACCGTCTGATGCTGCGCACGCTCAAGCTCGTGGCCGACGGGGCGCTGGGCTCGCGCGGAGCGCTGCTCTCCGCCGACTACAGCGACCAGGCGGGCCATCGCGGGCTCGAGACCTTCCCCTTCGACAGCCTCGAGCGCGTGGCGGTGCGGGCGCGGGCGAAGGGGCTGCAGGTGCGGGTCCACTGCATCGGCGACCTCGCGAACACCAGGACCCTCGACGCGTTCGAGCGCGCCTTCGGCGGGCAGCCGCGCCCCGCGCTGCGCTGGGCCATCGAGCACGCGCAGGTCGTGCGCCCCGAGGACATCCGGCGCTTCGCGCGGCTCGGCATCGTCGCCTCCATGCAGGCCACGCACGCCACCTCGGACGGTCCGTGGGCCGCGCGCCGCCTGGGCCCCGAGCGCGTGAAGTGGTCCTACGCCTGGCGGCAGTTCCTCGATGCGGGCGCGCGCTTCGCCGATGGCAGCGACTTCCCGGTCGAGAGCGTGAACCCGATGCTGGGCCTCTACGCCGCGATCACGCGGCGCGACCTCGCCGGCGAGCTGCCCGCGGGCGGCTGGCGGCCGGAGGAGCGCCTCACTGCGGGCGAGGCGCTCAGGAGCTTCACGATCGGCGGCGCGTGGCTGGCCTTCCGCGACCGCGACCTCGGCTCACTCGAGATCGGCAAGCAGGCCGACTTCATCGTCGTGGACCACGATCCCATCCTCGGCCCGCCCGCCGACCTCCCCAAGACGCGGGTGCTGCGCACGGTGGTGGCGGGGGAGACCGTGTACCAGGCGGACGTCCATTGAACCAGGGCCGCCGGCCGTGACGCGGGCCACGCCGCCGGCCGGGCGCCTCTTCGAGCAGGCCTGGGGGCACGCGGTCGCGTTCCTGGACCGTTCGCGGCGCCTGAACCTCGCGGACCTGCTGGTGCTCCTCGGCCTGGCGGGGCTGTTCATCGGCGTCGCGCGGGTCGGGCACGAGTGGACCGGGACGCTGCGCCCGGTCGTGAACATCGATCTCTCGCCCGCGGCCCTGCCGCGCTACGCGTTCTACTCGCTCTCCCGCGGACTGCTGGCCTACGTGCTGTCGCTCGCCTTCACGCTGGTCTACGGCTACTGGGCCGCGAAGGACCGGCTGGCCGAGCGGGTGCTGCTGCCGCTGCTCGACGTCCTGCAGAGCGTCCCCATCCTCGGCTTCATGCCGGGACTGGTGCTGGCCCTGGTCGCGCTCTTCCCGCACACCAACATCGGCCTCGAGCTGGCTGCAGTGCTCATGATGTTCACCGGCCAGGTCTGGAACATGACGTTCAGCTTCCACAACTCGCTGCGCTCGGTGCCGCAGGAGTTCCAGGAGGTGGGCTCGTCCTACCGTTTCAACGCGTGGGAGCGGCTCAAGTGGGTCGAGTTGCCGTTCGCCACCACCGGCCTGGTGTGGAACAGCATGATGAGCATGGCGGGCGGCTGGTTCTTCCTGATGATCAACGAGGCCTTCGTGCTCGGCGACCGCGACTTCCGCCTGCCGGGGCTGGGCTCCTACATGAGCGTGGCGGTGGCGCACGGCGACGGGCGCGCCATGGTCTGGGCGGTGCTGGCGATGATCGGGATGATCGTGTTCCTCGACCAGTTCCTCTGGCGCCCGGCCGTGGTGTGGGCGCAGCGCTTCCGCTACGAGGAGACGGCGTCGGCCGAGTCCGAGACCTCCTGGTTCCTCGACTGGCTGCGACGCTCGCGCCTGCTGCGCGGCCTGGGGCGCCTGCTGCCGCGGCTCCAGCGCGGCGCGCGACGGATCGCGACGCCGCGGCCGGCGTCCCCGGCGCCGCCCGCGGCCCCGGCACCGCCCCGCGGCAGCCGGGCGGGAAGGGTGGTCTCGATCGCCGCCTTCGCGGCGCTGATCGGCCTGCTGCTCTTCGCCGGTGTGCGCCTGGTCGTCCTGCTGGGCGCCGTGCCGCTGCCGCGGTGGCTGGGACTGGTGGGCGCCACGCTGGTCACGCTGTCGCGCGTGCTGGTCGCGGTGGTGGCGGGGACGCTGTGGACGCTGCCGGCGGGTCTGGCGATCGGGCTCTCGCCGCGGCTCTCCCGCGCGCTCCAGCCGGTGACGCAGGTCGCGGCCTCGTTCCCGGCGCCGATGCTGTTCCCGGCCGTGCTGGCGCTGCTCCACCTGCTGGGCGTGCCGCTCTCGGTGGGGAGCATCGTGCTCATGCTGCTGGGCACGCAGTGGTACATCCTCTTCAACGTCGTGGCGGGGGCGAGCGCGATCCCCACCGACCTGCGCGAGGCCGCGACCAGCTATCGCCTGTCGCGCTGGCAACGCTTCACCTCGCTCTACGCGCCGGCGGTGTTCCCCTACCTGGTGACCGGCTGGGTGACCGCGGCAGGCGGGGCCTGGAACGCGAGCATCGTCGCCGAGTACGTCAGCTTTGACGGCCAGGTCCACACCGCCTGGGGCGTGGGCTCGCAGATCAGCCTGGCCGCGCAGAACGCGGACTTCCCCGCCCTAGCCGCGGGCGTGCTGGTGCTCTCGGCCATGGTCGTGATCTTCAATCGCCTGGTGTGGCGGCGCTGCTATCATCTGGCCGAGCGGCGCTACTCGCTGAACCGTTGAGAGGAGACCCATGAGTGCGACCCCATCCGCGGAGACCGTGACGCAGGCGCTGTGCGAGGCGCGCGGCGTCGGGCACGTCTTCCTCCAGCCCGGCGGCCGGGACCTGCGCGTGCTCGAGGGCATCGACGTCGAGGTCCGGCCCGGCGAGATCGTCGCCCTGCTCGGGCCCTCGGGCTGTGGCAAGTCCACGCTCATGCGGATCCTCGCGGGGCTGATCCGGGCCACCGAGGGCGAGGTGCTGGCGCGCGGCGTGCCGCTGGTCGGGCTCGACCCCGACGTGGCAGTGGTGTTCCAGAGCGCGGCGCTCTACCCCTGGATGACGGTCGCGGGGAACATCCGCGCGGTGCTGGAGGCGCGCGGGCTCGCGGCCGAGGAGATCGCGCGCCGCATCGCAGCCGCGGTCACGACCGTTGGCCTCGCCGGCTTCGAGGACTCCTACCCGCGCCAGCTCTCGGGCGGCATGAAGCAGCGCGCCGGCATCGCGCGCGCCCTCTCGGTCGAGCCCGCCCTGCTGCTCATGGACGAGCCCTTCAGCGCGGTGGACGCGCTCACGGCCGAGAGCCTGCGCGCCGAGGTCGTGGACATCTGGCTCTCGCACCGCACGCCGCTGTCCTCGATCCTGATGGTGAGCCACGACATCAAGGAGGTCGTCTACATGGCGGACCGCGTGGTCGTGCTGAGCGCGAACCCCGGCCGCATCCACACCGTGCTCGAGAACCGGCTGCCCCGCCCGCGCGACTATCGCGCGCCCGAGCTGCTGCGCCTGGTCGACGAGCTGCACGACATCATCACCGGCCGCGAGTTGCCCGACGTCAGCGGGCCGGCGCCGGAGATCGTGCCCATCGAGCCGCTGCCCGACGCCTCGGCCAGCGAGATCAAGGGCCTGCTCGAGTACCTCGACGCGCGCGGCGGGCGGGAGGACCTGATCCGGATCTCCGCCGAGACCCACCGCGAGTTCGGCCGGGTGATCACCGTGGTCAAGGCGGCCGAGATGCTCGATTTCGTGGACACGCCGAAGCGCACGGTGGTCCTCGAGGCGGAGGGCCGGCGCTTCGTTGCGGCGCTGCCGGCGGAGCGCACCGCGATCTGGCGCGAGCGGCTGCTCAGGCTGCGCCTGTTCCGGCAGCTGGTCTCGGCCATGGAGCGCGCACCGGAGCGGCGGATCGAACGCGACGCGGTCCTCGAGATCCTGGCCATCGCGATGCCGGAGGAGGATCTGGAGCGGGTCTTCGACACGCTGGTCCGCTGGGCCCAGGCGGGCGACCTGTTCGGCTACGACGACCGCTCCGAGGAGTTGGTGATGGGGGAATCGGGCTGAGGGCGTGCGCGGATGGGGCCGGCCGCGTTCAGCCACGCCCGGCCCGGTCGCGGCCCGTCCGGCGAGGGCGCGGTCCCAGGCGCGGCCCGAGCCCGCCGCTCATCCCCGGCGCACGGTCTGCCGATACCCTTCCCGAAGGCGCAGGAAGGTCGAGAACATCAGGATTGACGCTCCCGGACCCCCATGCTACGGTCGATTCGTCGCTCGGAGCGGGCCGCCGGGTCACGAGGCTCGCAGCTCCTTTCAGGGTGAGCCAAGCCACTGGACCATAACAGGTTGACCACGACCGACCTTGTCCGCCAGGCAGCCATCCACGCTCTTGTCCCGCCCCGCGATCGGGCCTCCATGGTCAAGAGTCTTGCGTCTCTCCCGACAGCACGGAAGCCGGCTGCGGTCCCTCTGACCGCCCCCTGTCCCGCGCGGTCGCCTTGGAGGCTTCCATCGTGATCGTCCGCAAGTTCCCCATCGAGCACCTCGACGCCATCACCCTGCTGGGGCAGAACGACGCCAACATCCGGCACATCGAGCGTGTCCTGCCGGTGCGCCTCACGCTGCGCGACGGCACGATCACCGTCTCGGGCGAGGACGCGGCGGTGACCGCGGCCGCCGATGCGCTGCAGCAACTCGTGGATCTGGCCGAGCGCGGCAAGGTGGTCGAGGAGGCCGACGTCGCGACCGCACTCGGCTCCGGCGGGAAGGATGGCAAGAACGCCCGGCTGGCCGAGGCCTACGAAGGCGCGCCGGGCTACGCGTTCGACCGGCGCGCGGTGCGCCCGCGCACGCCCATGCAGGCCGAGTACATGAAGGCGCTCGAGGAGTTCGACGTCGTCTTCGGCATCGGTCCCGCGGGCACCGGCAAGACCTACCTGGCGGTGGCCGCGGCCGTGAACGCGCTGCGCCGCAAGACCGTGGACCGCATCGTGCTCGTGCGCCCGGCGGTCGAGGCGGGGGAGAACCTCGGGTTCCT
>JANXPZ010000127.1 GCA_025357055.1 Candidatus Eiseniibacteriota bacterium
CCGCCACCGCGGCGCGCGGCGTGGACAGTGGCGTGTCGGTGCCGCTGCACTTCCTCGCGTCCCGGCGGCTGTACCCGGTCGTGCCCGTATCGCTGGCGCGCAGCACCTCCGCCGGGCACCGCGCCTGGGGCACGGCGTTGCGGCGCGCGCTCGATGCCTGGCCCGAGCGCGTGGCGTTCGTCGTGGGCGGGATGCTCTCGCACAACGTCCACGCCTGGAACCTGAAGCGCGAGACCCCGGAGGCACGATCGTTCGACGGACGCGTGCTCGAGGTCCTCAAGGCGGGGGCGTGGGACGAGCTGGAAGGACTCGAGCCGCGTTCGCGCGAGAAGGCCCTGCCCGAAGCGAACCTCATGCATCTCGAGGTGCTGCGCGGGTTCCTGGGGGAGGATCTCGCAGGCACCTTGTTGTGCTACGAGCCCGGGCCGGGCGTGGGGGCGGCCCTGGTCGAGTTCCTGGTGGGTGAGCCCGCGGTCCTGCCCGTGGTGACCGAGCCGGCAGCTTCTCCCGAACCGAAGCGCGATCGGAGACTGCACGTGCCCGTGCAGTTCGAGCGCAGGCTGTTCCCGCGGGCGGTCGAGCGGCGTCCGTACCGCCCGGCTGCCAGGCCCGGAGCCCGCCCCGGTGGACCGCGTCCGAGTGCGCGTCCCGGTGCGCCACGCCCGAGTGCGCGTCCCTACGTACCCCGCCCGAGCGCTCGTCCCGACGCGCCGCGCCCGGGTGCGCGTCCCGGTGCACCACGCCCGAGTGCGCGTCCCGGTGCGCCACGCCCGAGTGCGCGTCCGACGGCCCGCCCCTACGCCCCGCGCCCGAGTGCGCGTCCCTACGCACCGCGCCCGAGTGCGCGTCCCAGTGGCCCGCGTCCGAGTGCGCGTCCCGGCTCACGGCCGGGGCCCAAGCCCGGTGGCGGCCGCGGTCCGCGGCCCCGGCCTCGCTGAGCGAAGAGACGCCCGTGCGCGTCCTGCTCGTCAACGCCTTCCACTACCTGCGCGGCGGGGTCGAGCGCACCTACCTCGACGAATCACGCTGGCTCGCGGCGGCCGGGCACGAGGTCGCGCACCTCGCGATCCGCGACCCGCGCAACCTTCCGAGCCCCACGGCCGCGCACTTCGCGCCCGCGGCGGATTTCGGTGAGGGCGCGCCTGCGCTGCGGCAGTTCGCCCAGCTGCCCCGCGCCATCTGGTCCGGACCCGCGGCCCGTTCCGCCGAGGCGGTGGTGCGCGAGGTCAGGCCCGAAGTCGCGCACGTGCACGCGCCGAGCCGCTACCTCACGCCCTCGATCCTGCGGCCGCTCGAGCGCGCGGGCGTGCCGGTCGTGATGACGCTGCACGACTTCAAGCCCTGGTGCACGAACCGCATCCTGTTCGCGCACGGCGCACCCTGCGAACGCTGCCGCGGCGGCCGCCACTGGCGCTCGCTCGCGACCGGCTGTGTGCAGGAATCGCGGCTGAAGAGCGCGGTGGGCATGGTCGAGGCCTACGCGCACGACCTGGTGCACGCCTACCGCGCCGTGCGCCTCTGGATCGCGCCTTCGCGCTTCGTGCTCGAAAAGGCGGGCGAGTTCGGTGTGGACCGCGCGCGGCTGCGGTTGCTCCCGCACGGCGTCGATCGCGCGGAGGTGGCGACGGTCACTCCGGGTGCGTCGCCGGCGGCCGCGGCGGGCCAGCCTGCGACGCCCGCCGGGGGCTACGTCCTCTTCGCGGGCCGGCTCTCGGTCGAGAAGGGCGTGCGCCTGCTCCCGGCGCTGGCGATGCGCATCGCACCCGTGCCGCTCGTGGTCGTGGGGGAGGGGCCGCTGCGCGGCTGGCTCGACTCGCAGATCGCGTCACTGCCGAACCTGCGTCTGCTCGGCTACCGCGCCGACGCCGAGCTGGCCCGGCTGCGCGCGAACGCCACGGTGGTGGTCGTGCCCTCGCTCTTCTACGAACACTTCTGCTACGCGGCGGCCGAGGCGCTGCTGGATGCGCGGCCCGTCGTGGCCACGCGCATCGGCGCCATCCCCGAACTGGTGGAGCACGAGGTGACCGGCCTGCTGGTGCCACCGGGCGATGCGCACGCGCTCGCCGAGGCGGTGGCGCGTGCGCTAGGGGACCCGCAGGCCGTGCACTGGGCAGGGATGGGCCGGGCGCGGTTGCTCGAGGCCGGTGCACCCGCGCTGCATGTCGGGGGACTGACCGCGATCTATCGCGAGGCGATGGAGCGGCGGTAGCCGCCGGGGCCCGGGGCTACCCCCGCGGCCCGGACTCCCACTCGGCGACGCCGTCCTCGAGCCTGACGCCCAGGCCGCCGATCAGCCGGTTCACCAGGTTGAAGAGCGCGGCGATCTCTGTGGCCTTCAGGATGGCGAGGTCGTCGAAGCCGTATTCGCGCAGCCGCTCGATGTCCTCTTCGGTGCGCGCCGCGGGCTCGCAGGTGAGTGCGACTGCGTGGTCGAGCAGCACGCGGTCCCGCGCAGGCAGGTCCGCCTCGCGGTAGTCGCGCGCCACGGCGCGGGCCAGCGGCTCGTTCCCGAGCGCGGCGGCGAGCCGGGGGCCGTGGTGGGCGATGCAGTAACTGCAGCCGTTGGTGGCCGAGACCGCGACCACGATCGCCTCGGCCTGGGCGTGGCTGAGCGGCGCGGGCTCGTCCATGAGGGTCCGCACCAGCGTAAAGAGCACGTCGAGCGCGGCCGGATCGGGCGCACAGGCCTGCCAGAGGTGGCCCACCCGGCGGCTGGGATGGAGGCGGGCGATGCGCTCGAAGACACCGCGGACGGGGCCGTCAGCGGCTTGAGGCGTGATGGTCCGGGTCCAGCTCATGGAGGCTCCTTTCGGGGTTCGTGCCCGGGATGCTAGCAGAGGACCCCGCCGGGCCGGAACGCCAGGGCCGACGCCCGGGCCGGCCTCGATCGACCGCGCACCGGACGTGCCCGGAACGCATCGAATCCTCTGTTCAGGGCGGTTGACACTGCGCCGGAGCGGGGGCTACCTTCGATTCCGCTTCGTCATCCTCGAATTCCTCGGAGCGTCCGCGCCCCGGTTTCGCCCGCGGCAGAGGGCACCCGCCGAAAGGCAGGTCGGCCGCCGGCACCCGCCCCTCGGTCTGTACCAGAAGGAGGACCATCATGGCGTGGAAGGACATCGAAGCGAAGAAGTTCTCCTGCATCCGCGAGCTGAACGGCATCTCGGCGCGCACGCTGGAGGAACATTACGAGATCTACAAGGGCTACGTCCCCAAGGTGAACGAGATCCAGAAGAAGCTCGACGCCGTGGACCGTGGCACGGCCAGCCAGATCTACAGCGATCTGCGCTCCCTGCGCGTGGACTACTCGTTCGCGGTGGGCGGGGTGAAGAACCACGAGATCTATTTCGGACACCTGGGCGGCAGCGGCGGGAAGCCGGGCGGCAGACTGCTCGAGGCGATCGAGCGCGACTTCCCCTCGTACGACGCGTGGCTCACGGACTTCAAGGCCAGCGGGCTCGCGGCGCGCGGCTGGGTGTGGCTGGCGTACGACCACGACTGGAAGATGCTGACGACGGCAGTGGGCGACGCGCAGAACTCGTTCCCGTACTGGAACGCCACGCCGGTCCTCGCGCTCGACGTCTACGAGCACGCGTACCTGATGGACTACGGTCGCGCGCGCGCCAAGTACATCGAGGCATTCTTCAACAACCTGGACTGGAACGTGGTGGCGCAGAACCTGGAACGCGCGCTCGCCATGTCCGCGGCCGTGAAATAGGACATCCTGCCGGGACGGTGAGCCGTCCCACGGTCCGGGCCCGGATCCCCCGCACGTCGGCGGGGCGGGCCCGGCGCCGCTCTCTGGAGGACGCATGGTGAGCAACGTGCTACCCGTCATCGGCCGGCCGGCGCCGGACTTCAGCCTTCCCTCGACCACGGGTGAGAACATCTCGCTCAAGCAGTTCAAGGGGAAGAAGACGGTCGTGCTCTACTTCTATCCGAAGGACGGGACGCCGGGCTGCACGCGCGAAGCCTGCGACCTGCGCGACCACACCGCCGAGTTCGAAGCGGCGAAGGTGGTCGTCCTCGGGGTCTCGACCGACAGCCTGGAGTCGCACCAGCACTTCAAGGAGAAGCAGAAGCTCCCGTTTCCACTGCTCTCCGACGAGGACGCCGCGGTCTCCAAGCTGTTCGGCGTGTACAAGCAGAAGAACCTGTATGGCAAGAAGCACCTGGGCATCGAGCGCACCACGTTCGTGATCGACAAGACCGGGCGGGTCGCGCAGATCTGGCCCAAGGTGAAGGTCGACGGCCACATCCAGGACGTGCTGGAGTTCGTCGCCGGAGACTGAGGCGCTCGCGGCGGACCGCGGAGGCCGGACGTGGAGATGGAGCCCAGGCAGCCCGTGCCGGTGTTCCCCCTGCCGAACGTCGTGCTCTTCCCGCACGCGGTCGTCCCGCTGCACGTCTTCGAGCTGCGTTACCGCACCCTCGTGCGTGACGCCCTCGCGGGGGAGCGTCTGATCGCGCTGGCGCTGCTCAAGTCCGGCTGGGAGAGCGAGTACCACGGCAGCCCCGCGTTCCACGACCTGGGCTGCCTCGCGCGCTTCGAAGAGGTCGAGTGGGTCCCCGACGGCTGCTACGATCTCAAGCTCCTGGGTCTCTCCCGCGTGCGGCTCGGCGCACCGGTGCGCGAGTTCCCCTACCGCGCGGTGCGCGTCGAGCTGCTGCCGGAGGCGCCGTGCACCGAGGACGACCCGGTGGTGAGGAGCGAGCGCCGCATCCTGCTCGATCTGTACCGGCGACTCGCGGGGTGGCCGGAGCGCCAGGCCGAAGGAGCGAGGCCGGGTGACGATCTGCCGTTCGTCTCGCTCGTGAACGCCGTGTGCATGGCCGCCCCGCTCGAAGCCGGGGAGCGGCTCGGCCTGCTGGCGCTCGACAGCGTCGTCGAGCGCGGACACCGGGTGAGCGAGCTGGCCGCGCGCCGCCTGAGTTCGGGCGGGCCATCCCAGGCGGGGGAGCGGAACTAGCACGCGGGGGCGGAGGGCCGGCGGGTGACGGCGGAAGGCGCTCCGGGCGAGCGCTCGGTCGCGCCAAT
>JANXPZ010000131.1 GCA_025357055.1 Candidatus Eiseniibacteriota bacterium
CCACGCACCCGCGCAGGTCGAACGGATGCTCTTCGAGTTCGAGCCGACCCGCATCGATCTTGGAGAAGTCGAGGATGTCGTTGATGATGCCGAGCAACGACTCGCCGCTGGAACGGATGATCTCAGCGAACTCTCGTTGGCGTGGCTGCAGGTCGGTGTCGAGCAACAGCCCGCTCATTCCGATGACGGCGTTCATCGGTGTGCGGATCTCGTGGCTCATGGTGGCGAGGAATTCGGACTGGTGGCGGTTCGCCTGTTCCGCGGCCTGGCGCGCCTGCTCCCCGGCCTGGCGCGCCTGCTCCGCGACGAGGTGCGCCTCCTCGAGGCCCCGCGCGTGCTGCCTGAGCAGGGCGCGCTGGATGCGGTGGCGCCAGAAGAAACGGTGCTGCCGATTGCCCTCGAAGAGGAGGAAGAGCGCGAAGAGCCCCATCATCACCAGGAAGGCGCCATCGACGGAGCCGGGTCGCCCCGCCTCCACCGCCACGGGGACGATGATCGTGGCCGCGAAGACGCGGAAGAGCAGCGGACTGGGGGCGAAGGATCCCATGCCCGCGGCGCAGATCCCGGCGGTCGGCAGCATGACCAGCAGCGCGGTGCCCGACAGGTCGGGCTGATGGAGGATCGTCGCAGTGAAGGCGCCCCAGAGGACGCTCTGCGCCAGCGTGCTCAGGAGGAACACGCGGCGCCACAGCGCGGGGTTCCGGTCGAAGTGCCGGTCGAACCTGCACGCCCAGTGGAATCGGACCGCGCCCGCCACGAGCAGCGCGAGCGCGAAGGCGAGCACCTGCGTGCGACTCATGGCCGGGGCGCACCCCGCCGCCGTGATCAGGCAGAGAGGGGCGTAGTAGAACGCGCCCGGCCTCGACTGGCGGGCGAGGTGGGCGCACCCGCTCCGCTCCATGGCCGTGAGTTCGCTGCCGGCGAGGCTGGCGACCGGGGGCGCATGGACGATCCGCAGGGCGGGACGCCAGCCCAGCAGGGTCCTGATCGAGCGGGAAGGCGTGAGGCTCACGGGCTCCCTTCTGGAATGGATCGGACGCGGGGCGAGGAGGGACGCCACGGGCCAATGGGTCAGAGCACTTATCGGCCCGATCTGCCCGCGGCTTGACCGGGGAACGTCACCGCCTCCTGGCCGCGCCGGCGGCGCCGCGTGGGTGGCCCTCAAGGCCCCGCGGGGGGCACCGACACTCAAGTGGGTGCCGTGCCCCAGATCCTGGCGTCGCGCGGCGCTTCGAACGTGCGCAGGAGCGGACCGCCAGGGGCGGCCCGCAGAGTGGCGCGCTGTCTTCGGCGTCCGGCGTCACGGTCGTGGTCCCAGGTCAAGCACGCGAGGAGCCCCGATGCACCCGGTCAAGACGTTCCACGTCAGCCCTCTGCTCCCCGAGCGCCTGGGTGTCCTCGAAGACCTCGCCTACAACCTTCGCTGGTCGTGGGACCACGAGACCATCAGCCTGTTCCGGCGGCTGGATCGCGACCTGTGGGAGACGGCCCACCACAACCCCGTGCTGATGCTGGGCAGCATCTCGCAGGAACGTCTCCAGGAGCTGGCGCAGGACGAGGCCTTCCTCGCGCACCTCGACCGCGTCGCCACCGACCTGAGGGACTACGTGGGGGGCACCGGAGTCTGGCATCGCAAGACGTTCGGGGCCGCGACCACACCCGACGTGGCGTACTTCTCGATGGAATTCGGGATCACCGAGTGCCTGCCGATCTACTCCGGCGGCCTCGGCATGCTGGCGGGCGACCACCTGAAGTCGGCCAGCGACCTGGGTGTGCCGCTGGTCGGCGTCGGACTGCTCTACCAGAAGGGCTACTTCCACCAGTACCTGAACGCCGAGGGCTGGCAGCAGGAGAGCCATCCGGTCAACGACTTCTCGACCATGCCGGTGAGGCCTTGCCACGACAACCACGGCCAGTCGCTGCGCGTCACCATCGATCTGGCGGGCAAGCCTCTGCAGATCCGGCCGTGGCGGGCGCAGGTGGGCCGTGTGAGGCTCGTGCTGCTGGACACGAACCTCCCCGAGAACCCGCCCCAGTTCCGGGACATCACCGACGAGCTCTACCGGGGCGGCGACGACTGGCGCATCCTCCAGGAGATCGTGCTGGGGATCGGCGGCGTGCGCGTCCTCGATGCCATCGGGCTGCGGCCCCGCGTCTTCCACATGAACGAGGGGCACTGCGCCTTCCTGGGCCTGGAGCGGATCCGCTCGCTGATGGCCGAGCAGGGGCTCTCATTCGCCGAAGCCCGTGAGGTGGTCGCGGCCAGCGGGGTCTTCACCACGCACACTCCCGTGCCGGCAGGCATCGACGTCTTCACGCCCGACCAGATGGAGCGCTACTTCGCCGCGTTCCGGGCCGAACTGGGCCTGTCCCGCGAGGCGTTCCTGGATCTGGGCCGCGTCCACCCGGGACGCCCCGCCGAGCCCTTCAACCAGGCGGTGCTGGCGATCCGCACCTCCAGTTCCGTGAACGGGGTCAGCCGGCTGCACGGGGAAGTCTCGCGCACGATGTGGCAGGATCTGTGGACCGGGGTGCCGCTGGACGAGATCCCGATCTCGCACATCACGAACGGCGTGCATCCGCAGTCCTGGATCTCGAGCGAGATGCGCGAGCTCTATGACCGCTACCTCGGGCCCCGCTGGGCCGAGGAGCCGGGGGACTCGAGCGTGTGGTCGCGCGGACAGCAGATCCCCGGCGAGGAGCTGTGGCGGACGCACGAGCGCCGGCGGGAGCGGCTCGTGGGCTTCGCCCGCCGCCGTCTTTCCGACCAGCTGCGCCAGCGCGGCGCCGGCCGTGCCGAGGTCGCCCAGGTCCAGGAAGTGCTCGATCCCGAGGCCCTCACGATCGGCTTCGCCCGCCGTTTCGCCACCTACAAGCGCGCCACCCTGCTGTGGAGCGACCCCGATCGGCTCGCGCGCATCCTCAATGCCGCGGGCCGGCCGGTGCAGATCATCTACGCGGGCAAGGCGCATCCGCGCGACGACGAGGGCAAGGCCTTCATCCGGCAGGTCATCCAGCTCGCCCGGCGCCCGGAGTTCCGCCGGCGCGTGGTCTTCCTCGAGGACTACGACACCGTGGTGGGCCGCTACCTGGTGCAGGGCGTGGACGTGTGGCTCAACACGCCGCGGCGCCCGTTCGAGGCCTGCGGCACGAGCGGCATGAAGGCGGCGTTCAACGGGGCGCTGAACCTCAGCATCATGGATGGATGGTGGGACGAGGCGGGCTCGCCGCGCACGGGCTGGTGCATCGGCCGGGGCGAGGACTACCAGGATCTCGAGTACCAGGACCGGCTCGAGGCCGGGGCCCTCTACGAACTGCTGGAGCGGGAGGTGGTGCCGCTCTTCTACGACCGGACCGCGGACAACCAGCCGCGGGGCTGGATCGAGCTCATGAAGAGCGCCATGGGTGAGCTCTGTCCGGTCTTCAACACGAACCGCATGGTCCACGACTACACGATCGCGGCCTACCGTTCCGTGCAGGAGCGCAGCGCGCGCCTGGAAGCCAACGGCCACCGCCGCGCGCGCGATCTGGCGCGCTGGCGCGACCGCGTCGCTCAGGCGTGGAGCGCGGTGCAGATCGTGCGCGTCGAGACCGTGCTGCCGCCCGCGACCCGCGTCGGCGCCGACCTCGAGGTGAGGGCCTGGGTGCGCACGGGGCAACTCGTGCCTGACGATCTCGCGGTGCAGGTCTACATCGGGAAGGTGGACGAAGACCGGCAGATCGTGGGCGCGACGACCGTTCCGATGATGCCCCAGGGCGAAACCGAGGGCGAGCCCGGCGGTGACGGGATCCTCTTCAAGGCCTGCATCCCCTGCCGCACGAGCGGCACTCATGGGTTCACCGTGCGCGTGATCCCCCGCCACGATGATCTCGCCCATCCGCATGCGACCGGTCTGATCCTCTGGGCGTCATGAGGCACCGGCGGCCGGGTCCATCAGCCAGGGCGGGCCGCCGCCAAGGTCGGATTCGATGAACGACAGGCAGGCGACCCGACGGACTCTGGCGACGCTGGTGACGGCGCTGGCGGCGACGCTGGCGCTGCTGCTGGCCCTGGACTGGTGGGCCGGCGGCCAGCGGGCGGCCAGCAGGGACTCCGAGATGCGGGTGCGTCTGCTCCGGCAGGCGACGGAACTGGCCCAGGCCATCAATCCGGAGCTGGCCGGGAAGCTCACCTTCACCCGGGCGGACCAGGGGACTCCGGCCTACGAGATCATCCGCGCGGAGATGATCGCGATGGGCAGGACCATCCCGCAGCGCGGCATCTACAGCATGGCTCTGCGCGAGGGGAAGCTGTACTTCGGGCCGGAGAGCTACCCGAAGAACGACCCGATGGCCAGTCCGCCCGGCACGGTCTATGAGCAGCCGTCAGCGGAGAACCTCCGGATCTTCCGGGACAGGCATCCGATCACGGAAGGCCCGGTCGCGGACGAATTCGGGACCTTCGTCTCGGCCATGGCCCCCGTTCTCGACCCGCGCAACGGCGAGGTCATCATGGTCGTCGGGCTCGACGTGCTGGCCGGCGACTGGCAGGCCCAGGTCGCCGCCGCCCGCCGGGGTCCGCTCCTGGCCGCTCTGGGCGTGATCCTGCTGCTCCTGGCCAGCGGGGTCGCCGTCCGGTGGCGCAACCGGCGGAGACGCGCGGTCGATCTCAAGCTCAAGGCCTGGATCGTCGCCCCGGTGACCCTGGCGCTGCTGATCGTGATGGTGGCATTCATCTCGTACGACGACCAGCAGATCCGCGATGAGTCGCGCAACGACATGCGCCAGCTCCTGGAGCAGGTCAACAGCGCGTGGGATCGCATCACCTTCAACGAGACGCGGATGTTCAGGGTGCAGCTGGACCAGATCGCCCGTGATCCGGCACTGCGGGAGGCCTGGCAGAGCCGGGACCAGGAGGCGCTCACCGCCCTGGCACGACCCGTCTACGAGCGATTGAAGCGGGAATACAACACCGACCATTTCAACCTGCTGACCCCGGACCGCACCATCGTCCTGCGGCTCCAGCAACCCGGCCTGCGCGGCGACCTCGTCGACCGCACCACGATGCGCACGGCGGCGCGCACCGGCGCGGATGCCTGGGGGCTCGAATCCGGCGCCGTCGGCATCCTCACGTTCCGCTACGTGCGGCCCTGGATGCAGGGCGGCGAGACGATCGGCTACCTGGAACTGGGCATGGAGATGAACAAGCTGATCGCCAAGCTCGACGATGACTCCAGTGTGGATGTCGTTTCCCTGGTCCGCAAGGAATACACCAGCAAGGAGAAGTTCAAGGCGGGCAAACGGACCTTCGGGTTCGCTGGTGAATGGGACGACTTCCCGGATGTCGTCGTGGCGAGCCAGACGCTTCCCGCCCTTCCCGACGGACTGGTCCGCCGGCTCAAGGCCGGCCACACGGGCCGTGCCGACGATGAGACGTTCCGCGTGCGCCAGGGCGGGAGGTCCTTCGATTGCGGGGTCATCCATCTGCCCGATGCCGCGGGGCGCGATGCGGCCGACCTCATCGTGCTGCACGACGTGACCGGGAAGGTCGGCACCGCGTTCGCCGGCCGGATCCTGAACCTGGGTCTGGTGTGGACGCTCCTCGCGGGCGTCATCGCCCTGCTCTGGTCGATCACCGGCCGCGCGGAGAAGCAGCTGGCCCGCGCCTTCGCCGGGCTGCGCGAGAGCGAGGAGAAGCATCGGCACCTGATCGAGAACAGCCACGACATCATCTACGTGCTCACCGCGGAGAAGCAGTTCACCTTCGTCTCCCCGGCCTGGACCGCGCTGGTCGGGCACCCGGCGTCGGAGGTGGTCGGACAGCCGTTCCAGCGGTTCGTCCATCCGGATGATCACGCACGGTGCATGGAGCTCATGCAGGCGGCGATCGAGACCGGACGGCAGCAGGAGGGCATCGAGCACCGTGTGCGGCACACCGATGGGTCGTGGCGCTGGCACAGCTCGAGCATCGTCCCTCGACGGGACGACGCCGGCCTGGTCGTCGGCTTCGAAGGCATCGCCAGGGACATCACCGAGCGCAAGCGGGCGGAAGCGCTGTTGCGGGCCACGATGGAGGCGGTGGCCGACGGTGTCCTCGCGGTGGATGACCGCGGCGCCGTCCTGTGCCGGAACGCGCGCTTCGCCGAGCTGTGGCGCATCCCGCAGGAGATCGCCGTCTCCCGGGACGATGACCGGCTGCTGGGCTTCGTCCTGGATCAACTCGAGGATCCCGAGGCGTTCCTGGCGGAGGTCCGGGCCCTCTACCGGTCCGTGGAGGAGAGCTTCGACACTCTCCGCTTCAAGGACGGGCGGGTCTTCGAGCGATTCTCGAGCCCGCTGATCCACAACGACGTGGTCGCCGGGCGCGTCTGGTGCTTCCGGGACGTCACCGAGCGCAAGCTGGCGGAGGAGGCCCTGCGCCAGAGCGAAGAGAGGATGCGAAGCATCACCGATTCGGCCCGGGACGCCATCCTGGTGATGGACCCCCAGGGGAGGATCAGCTTCTGGAATCCCGCCGCCGCGCGGATCCTGGGGTATGCCCCGGAAGAGGCCATCGGCATGGACCTGCACCGGCTGTTCGTACCGGCGCGCTTCCGACCGGCGCACGCCGCGGCCTTCCCCGATTTCCAGCGGACCGGGAAGGGCGCGGCCATCGGCAAGACGCTCGAGCTCGCGGCCCTCCGCAAGGATGGCGTCGAGGTCGCCGTGTCCCTCTCCCTGTCCGCGATCAGGCGCGAGGACGGCTGGCACGCCCTGGGTCTCATCCGCGACATCAGCGTCCAGAAGCGCGCCGAAGCCGAGCTGCTCGAGACCAATCGCCATCTGGAGGAGGCCACCGCCCGGGCCAACGAGATGGCCTCCCAGGCGAAACAGGCGAGCCAGGCCAAGAGCGAGTTCCTGGCCAACATGAGCCACGAGATCCGCACCCCGATGAACGGCGTCATCGGCATGACGGGGCTGCTGATGGATACGGAGCTCTCCGCCGAGCAGCGCCAGTTCGCCGAGATCGTGCGCACCAGCAGCGAGGCGCTGCTGGTGCTGATCAACGACATCCTGGACTTCTCCAAGGTCGAAGCCCGGAAGCTCGACCTCGAGATGCTCGATTTCGATCTGCGCACGACACTGGAGGACGTCGCCGAACTGCTGGCGGTCAGGGCGCAGGAGCGGAAGCTGAACGTGGTCTGCCTGGCCGATCCCGGGCTGCCGACGCTGCTCCGGGGCGACCCCGGACGTCTGCGGCAGATCCTCCTCAACCTGGGCGGCAACGCGGTCAAGTTCACCCAGCAGGGTGGGGTCACGATCCGCGCCGCCGTCGCGGCCGAGGACGAGCATCGGGTGACCGTGCGCTTCGCCGTCACCGACACGGGCATCGGCATCCCCCGCGAGAAGCAGGGGGCCCTCTTCTCGCCGTTCACCCAGGTGGACGGCTCGACCACGCGCAGGTACGGCGGCACCGGTCTGGGGCTGGCCATCTCCAGGCAACTGGCCGAGCTGATGGGCGGAGCCATCGGTCTGGAGAGCGAGGAGGGCCGGGGCTCCACGTTCTGGTTCACCGCGGTCCTCGAGAAACGGCCGGCCGGGTCGAGCCCGGAGCCGGAGCCACTGGCCGATCTGGCCGGGGTGCGCGTGCTGGTGGTGGACGACCTCGACACCAACGCCCTGCTGGCGACGACCCTGCTCAAGGCGTGGGGCTGTCGTTTCGCGTCCGCGGCAGACGGAAAGGCGGCGCTGGACCGGTTGCGGGAGGCGGTCCGCGAGGGCGATCCCTATGCCGTGGCCCTGCTGGACAAGCTCATGCCGGGCATGGACGGCGTGGAGCTGGGTCGCAGGATCAAGGAGAGCCCGGAGCTCCGCGGCACGCGGCTGATCATGATGACTTCCCACGGGGAGCGGGGTGACGCGGCGCTGATCTCGCAGCTGGGCTTTGCCGGGTACCTGACCAAGCCGCTGCGCCAATCGCAACTGCGCGAGTGCCTGGCGCTGGTGTTGGGGCGCACGGAGCTGCCGGTGGCTGCGTCCGGTCCTGCGCTGGTGACCCGGCACACGGTGGCCGAATCGCGCAAGCACCGGGCGCGCATCCTCCTGGCCGAGGACAACGTCACGAACCAGCTCGTCGCCTTGAAGATCCTCGAGACTCTGGGCTACCGGGCCGATGTCGTGGCGAACGGCCGGGAGGCCGTCTCCGCCCTGCGGGACATCCCCTACGACCTCGTGTTGATGGACTGCCAGATGCCGGAGCTGGACGGCTTCGCGGCCACGCGCGAGATCCGCGACCCGGCATCGCAGGTGCGCGACCACGGGGTGCCCATCATCGCCATGACCGCCCACGTCATGTGGCGACCGGGAGAAGTGCCTGGCGGCGGGGATGGACGACTACCTGGGCAAGCCGGTGCGGCCCGGGGAAATGACAGCGGCCCTCGAGCGCTGGCTGGGCGCGCGGGACGGTTCCGGCGGGGCCGGCGTGCATCGCGTCGCTCCCGCGGATCCGGGTCCGCCGGAGACCGTGGACCCGGTGTTCGACCGGGCGGCGTTCCTGGAACGGATGATGAACGACGAGGATCTGCTGCGGGAGGTCACGGAGATGTTCCTCGCCGACCTGCCGGGGCAGATCGAGCAACTGGCCGCAGCCGTGGGGGCGGGAGAGTGTTTGCTGGCCGGGCAGCTGGCCCACGGGATCAAGGGCGCATCGGCCAGCGTGGGCGGCGAGGCCCTGAGCAAGGCGGCCTTCGAGATGGAGCAGGCGGGCAAGGCCGGCAACCTGGCCGCGCTGAAGGCGCTCCTGCCCGAGACGCGGACGCACTTCGCCCGGTTGAAGGAGGCGATGGAGATGGGGGCCGGATCAGGAGGAGAGAGCCGCGCGGATCCTGATCGCTGACGACGATCTCTCCAGGTCCCGCGATCCCGGTGAACTCCGCGCCCGGATCGACGTGGGCCGGCGCATGGTGGAACTGCGGGCCCGGCTGGCCGGGCACGTGGGGAACTCCAGCCGGCGTTGAGCGAGGTCCAGACCCTCCGCGGCATCATCCCCAGCTGCGCGAACTGCAAGAGCGTCCGCGACGGGGCGCCCGGCCCCGCGCCCCGGTCGCGTCGCTCCCGGCCCCGCGCTCCGGTCGCGTCGCTCCCGGCTGCGGGACTGCAGCGGCGCGGGCGGCCGAAGCTGCCGCCGGGCGGCAAGCGCTTCCGGCCGGCAGCGCCGCGTTCGCGCACCCCGGGGCGCGTCGGTGTCGGAGGGCCGCGGCGCCAGGTGCTTGTCAGCACGGAGAATCCACGCTTCCAGCCAGCTTCGCCCCGCCCGGCCACGGGCGGCTCGTCCCGGCCTTCGGGCGCTGGAACGGTTCATGCCTTTCCCCTGACTTGCGACGGACTTCCGTGGCTGCGGGCCTGTGCGTCCGCGCGCACGCGAGCCCCGATACCCATCGGCGCCGGCGCTGGTGCTGATTCGCGACGAAAGGGCCAGCTGCGAGCTGCTGGTGGCTGGAGGGTCATTCCGCACCGACGCGGGAACAGGAGGCGAAGGATGAGCAAGATCCTGATCATCGAGGACGAGCCGGACATCGCCAAGGTCGTGCGCAAGCGGCTCATGGACCACGACTACGAAGCGATCTGCGCGCCGGACGGCTACTCCGGTGTGCAGCTGGCGCGCAAGGAGGCGCCGGACCTGATCATCCTGGATCTCATGCTCCCCGCCGGCGGTGGATTGAACGCGTTGCAGAACCTCAGGCTCTCCCCGAAGACCCAGCTCACGCCGGTGATCGTGCTCACGGGGATGCAGGATGCGGAGTACAAGAAGAAGGTGCTCGATGAGGGGGTCGACGCGTACCTCGAGAAGCCGTTCGAGTCCAAGGCCCTGCTCCGGACGATCGGGTATCTGCTGAAACAGAAGAAGCCGAGCTGAAGACCGTCCCGGCACGACAGGAGAGAGGTCGATGACCCGGAAGACCGGACGGTCCAGGACCAGTCCGATCGGCATCGCGGGCCTGCTCGCTGCGTTCCTCCCGGCGGTGTCGGTCCGGTTGCGGAGGGCGGCGCGGAACGGGCTGCGGGAGAAGGCGCGCGCGCTGAGGCTCCGGACCGAGGAGCTGGACCGCTTCTTCGACCTGAGTTCGGACCTGCTGTGCATCGCGGACGAGAGCGGCCGATTCCGGCGCCTGAACCCGGCCTGGGAGAAGACCCTGGGGACCTCGCGCGAGGAGCTCCTGGCGGGGCGCCTGCTCGACTTCATCCACCCGGACGACGTGGACAACACGGCCTGGGCCATCGGCCAGCTCACCGCGCAGAAGGAAGTGGTCAACTTCGTCAATCGCTGCCGCTGCCAGGACGGCACCTACCGGTGGCTCGAGTGGCGGGCGGTCCCCTCCGGCGGGTTCTTCTACGCGGCGGCGCGGGACGTCACGGACCGGGAGCAGATCGAGACGGCGCTGTGGGAGAGCGCCGCCGAGATCATGGACCTCTACAACAACGCGCCCTGTGGCTACCACTCGCTGGACGCGGATGGCGTCTTCCTGCGCATCAATGACACCGAGCTCTCGTGGCTGGGCTATTCGCGCGACGAGGTCGTCGGGAAGAAGCGCTTCCCGGACCTGCTCGCCCCCGGGAGCCTCCAGGTCTTCGAGGAGAGCTTCCCGCGCTTCAAGCAGAGTGGCTGGGCGCAGAACCTCGAGTTCGAGATGGTCCGCAAGGATGGGAGCGCCCTGCCCGTGCTCATGAGCGCGACCGCGGTCAGCGACGCGGAGGGCAGGTACGTGATGAGCCGCTCGACCGTGTTCGACGTGACGGACCGCAAGCGCGCCGAGGAACAGATCCGGCTGAACGAGCTGCGGCTCGAGAGCATGGTCCGGATCGCCCAGTACCGCGCGCACGACGTCCAGGCGCTGCTGGACTACGCCCTGGACGAGGCCATCACGCTCACCGGCAGCACGATCGGCTACATCTACGACTATGACCAGGATCTCAGCGAGTTCAGGCTCAGCTCCTGGTCGAAGGGCGGCGCGCGGGACAGCGCCGTGACCGCGCCCCGTACCGCGCACCCCCTGGAGACGACCGGACTGTGGGGGGAGGCCGTGAGGCAGCGGCGGCCGATCGTCGTGAACGACGACCGGGCGCTGCACGCCCTGAAACGCGGCGGTCCGGATGGGCAGGTCCAGATCCGCCGGCTCATGACCGTGCCCGTTCTCGACGGCGACCGGATCGTGGCCGTCATCGGGGTCGCCAACAAGGACTCGGACTACGACCCCTCCGACGTCCGCCAGCTGGTGCTGCTGATGGATTCGGTCTGGCGCGTCGTCGAGCGCAAGAACGCCGACGAGGTGCTGCGGCAGTCCGAGCAGAGACTGAACCTCCTGATCCAGCAGACTCCGCTGGCCGTGATCGAGTGGGACAACGACTCCCGGGTCGCCCGCTGGAATCCTGCGGCGGAGCGGGTGTTCGGCTACACGGCCGACGAGGCCGTCGGACGGCACGGGAGCTTCATCGTGCCGGACGGGGGCTGGCCGCTCCCGGAGGGCGACCGTGGCGACCTGCCGACGAGCGGCGGCGCACGAAGCATCCTCGAGAACGTGACGAAGGACGGCAGGACGATCCTCTGCGAGTGGCACAGCACACCGCTCACGACCGAGGACGGGGATCTGATCGGCGTCGCGGCCCTGGCGAGCGACATCACGGAGCTGCGGAAGGCGGAACGGGAGATGAAGGAGACGCTGGAGATCAAGTCCCAGTTCATCTCCACGGTCTCGCACGAGCTGCGCACGCCCCTGACAGCCATCAAGGAGAGCATCGAGATCGTCCGCGAGGAGACGGCCGGGACGCTCACCGCGGAGGCGGAGGACTTTCTCGACGTCGCCCGGAGGAACATCGACCGGCTGGCGCGGCTGATCCACAACGTGCTGACGTTCCAGCGGCTCGAGGCCGGAAACGTCCGCCTCGACCTGGGCCCGCAGGATCTCAACGAGATCGTCCGGGAGGTGGCCGCGGCCATGAACCCGCTGGCGGCCCAGAAGGAGCTGGAGGTCTCGCTCGCGCTGGAAGAGACGCTGCCGCGGGTCGAGTGCGACCGGGACCAGATCACGCAGGTGCTGACCAACCTGATCGGCAATGCGATCAAGTTCAGCGACCGGGGCCGCGTGCTCGTCGCCACCGGCGCGAGCGACGACCGGTTCATGGCGACCGTGACGGACACCGGATGCGGCATCTCGCAGGAGGACCTGCCCAGGTTGTTCCAGAAGTTCCGCCAGCTGGGTCCGTGGGACGCGAGGGCGGCGGGCGGCAGTGGACTGGGCCTGGCGATCTCCAAGGAGATCGTCGAGCGGCACGGGGGCAGCATCTGGGTCGAGTCGGCGTTGGGCGAAGGGACGGCGGTCCGGTTCGTCCTGCCGATCGGGGTGGACGCGGGCTGAGGCGCAGTCTCTCTGACCCCTGCGGCCGGGTCGGAGCCTGAGCCCGAGCGGGGGCTGCCGCGTCGCCCGGGCACGTCCTGACCGATCAAGGCACCGTGCGCTCGGCCAGAACGTGCCCGGGTGACGCGGCAGCTTTGCGGACGCAGCCGGTCGTGGGATCCGGGCACGTCCTGACCGATCAAGGCACCATGCGCTCGGCCAGAACGGGCCCGGGCGACGCGGCAGCTTTGCGGACGCAGCCGCTCGTGGGATCCGGGCACGTCCTGACCGATCAGAGGCACCATGCGCCCGGCCCCGGCATGCGCGGGCGACGCGGCAGCCGATTTCCCTATGGTATGCTGCCGGCGGCTGAGTTCGGACCCTGCCGGGGTCGATGGCGGATCGATGGGATGGGCCGCACGCGCGCGGCCGGTCCGTCAGAACCCACGCCGAGCCGATGGACCGGATGGAGTAGTCCCCGACCTGATGCCCCAGAACGCGACGACATCGACTGCGTCACGTCCCGTCGGCCGGAGCCGCGATGTGCTCCGCCTCCTGCGCGGGCTCTGCGAGGCGGCGCGCCAGACCACAGGCGCGGACCATGCCTGGGCCGGGCTCCCGGGCGCAGAGGGCGCGCCCTTCCTGCAGGCCTACGTGTCCGGGAGCGCGGTGCGGAAGGCCTGGAAGGGTGAGGCGCATCCGACCGTCACGGGCCTGCTCCGCGACCTCGTCGAAGGGCGCGACCCCGGGCTCCACGAGCTGGACACGAGTGCCGAGGTCTTCGGCATGCCACCGTCCGCCCGCGTGCAGCTCGTCGTCGCCATCGAGACCCCAACGCGGGCCTATGGCTGCCTGTGCCTCGGCGGGAGCGACCGCGCCGCGTTCAGCAGCGCCCAGGAGTGGCTGGTCCGCCAGCTGGCGACCAAGCTGGCCCACTCCTGCGAACCGACGCTGCAGGGACGGAATCCCCCGCCCGAACGGTGGCCCGCGACGCTTCTGCCGCCCCGGCCCGACCTGACTCCGCCGGCGAGGCCCGAGGAGGAACGCCGCCACGCCCAGAGGATGATGGAGGTCGGGCGACTCGCGGGTGAGGTCGCTCACGACTTCAACAACCAGTTGACGACCATCCTCGGTCACGGGGAGATGGTCCTGCGCAAGCTCCCGGCCGAGAGCCCGCTGCACCGTCACGTCCGCGAGATGCTGGAGGCGGTGGATCGGGCCGCCGGGCTCACGCGTCAGCTCCAGACCTTCAGCCATCGCCAGGCCGCGCAGCCCAGGGTGCTGGATCTGAACGCGGCGGTGTCCGAGATGGTCAAGATGCTCGGGCGTGTCATCGACGAGCGCATCCAGCTGACGACGGCCCTCGAGCCCGACCTGGATCGGCTCGAGGCCGACCCCGGGCTGCTGGAACAGGTGATCGTGAACCTGATCGTCGAGGCTCGTGACGCGATCGGGGACGTGGGCCGCATCCACGTGGAGACCGCGCGATGGTTCGCCGCCGACGCCCCGGCCCGGACGCCGTTGCCGTCGCAGCGCGACGGCCGCTACGCGCTGCTGGTCGTGACGGGCTCCAGCCCTGACCTGGACGTGGCGCCGGGGACCTGTGGGCTCGAGTCCGCGGCGCCGGAGATGCCGTGCGGCGAGCGCTCGGGGATCGGCCTGGTGGCGGTGCGCGGCATCGTGGAGCAGCTCGGCGGGCAGCTGCTCGTCGAGGCCGGGCCCGGGAGGCGGACGGCCTTCCGGGTCTGCCTGCCTGCCTTCGCCGGGGAGCGACAGGCCGCGGCCGGCGAGGCTCCCGGCACCAGCCTTCCGCGCGGCACCGAGACGCTGCTGCTCGTAGAGGATGAACCGGCGGTCCGCGAGCTGGAGGTCTTCGTCCTGCGTGAGCAGGGCTACCGCGTGCTGGAAGCGGCGGACGGGCAGCAGGCGCTGGAGATGCTCCAGGCCCCGCTGGATCCGGTGCCCGACCTGCTGGTGACGGACCTCGCCATGCCGAGGCTCGGCGGTCGCGCGCTCGCCGACCTGGCCCGGGGGCTCTACCCGCAGATGAGGATCCTCTGCATCTCAGGCGACGCCGGGGATCCCGGGACCACGGATGAGTTCCCGGCCACCGCCACGGCGCTCCTGCACAAGCCGTTCACGATCGAGGAGCTGACCGGGAAGATCCGCGAGACGCTGGAGGGGCCCCCGGGATAGGACATCCCGGGACGACTCCTCCGCGCGGCGTGTTCAGCAGGACGATCGGACGCGCGCGCCTGGTGCCACCGCGCTCGCCGCTGACGCGCCCATCATCACCCGTCCGGTGCTTCCCGGGGACCGCGCCATCCATGGCGATCGGCTGCGAAGGTCCCCCCCCTCACCACTTCAGGGCCTGATGGGGGCCTTCGGTGGGTTCAATTCTTCTGCGATGGACTCGACCACGGCCCTGCGGACCTCGGGACGGTCGTAGAACCCGTTGTTGAGTCGCTCGAGCACCTCGCGGAGGCGCCCGGGCGGCAGCTGAGCGACGAGCTCGAGCCGGTTCTGCAACTGTTCCTGGAGTCCACGCGCGGCATCCGAGATCTGGACCTTGTCGGGCGTCGCGCCGGTCGCTTCGGAGGTCGAGGTATCGGCGGGACGCGCGGGCGAGAGCGCTGCATTCCTGTCGAGCCGGCTGGTGCCCTGAGGGGGCGTCGAGCCAGGCTTCGTCGGTTGGATGGTCATGGCCTTCTCGCTTGCAGGCCGGGGTGCCGGGCCGGAAGTCCGCCTGGCGGGGTGGGGTACCCTGCTGGCGGTCCGGCCGCTTCGGCCTTACCCGGATTATCGGCCCCCCCAGGACTGACTTTAGGGGGTGCGGCAATAGTTGCCGGCTTCCCTGCCGGAAACGCGTCGGTCAGGGGGCCGTGGCGGAGAGCCCGGACCCGATGTTGCGGTTGATGTCGATCAATGCCTGCAGCTTCTCCGGCTGCGGGTCGGCCATCAGCTCAAAGGTCCGCTTGTCCACGAACCTGCTGAGCTTCAACAGGTTGACCCGCATGTCCATCGGTACGTGTTGCTCAGGCTGCGCCATCTCGGCCTGGAACAGCGTCCAGAGACGCAGGTTGTGGCGCAGGGCTTCGTCCAGCGCCTCGGCCCGGCCTGGCGCGTCCCAGGACCGCTGGCAGGCCTCCAGCATGCGCGCGCACTTGAAGAGGGCGGCCGCTTCGAGCTGCCGGCTCGAGGTGGCGGTCTTGGCACCCTGCTCGTACGCCTGCCGCGCGCTATTGAACATCGGGCACCAGCTCACGCTCGCGGTGAAGCAGCCCGTGGGCGCCCTTGAGCGCCTGGTAGATGCGGCCCGCGCCGACCTGGTCCTCGATCGCCTGCAGGGAGGGGCCCAGGCTGGGAGCGGCCTGCAGCACCTCGGAGACGAGCTCCTCGTAGGTCACCTGGTGCTGGGCCGATCGCTCCTGGTCCACATACATGAGCTGAAGCGCGAGGTAGATGCGCTCGCACGGAGTGTGAACGGCGCTCGGGCTCAGGATGTCGGGTTCCCGGAGCACGGGGACCTCGTTCTCGATCAGCAGTTCGCAGCGCGACTCGCCGTTCCGGATCACCGCGCCGCCGACGATGACACGCTCGTGGGGTCTGAGGGTCAGACGGAGAGCCATGATGGTCCTTGGTTCGCGCGTGGCGGAAGGGGTGGATGGAGCCTCGGGTCCGGCCCCCGCGGTTCAAACGTCCCGGGCGCCCGTGAGGGGCGGCGGGCTTTCGCCCGCCGCCCGTTCCCGGGTCCTGACCTGAATCAGTACTAAAACAACCGCAGGATGCTCTGCTGCGCCTGATTGGACAGCTGCAGCGCCATGACACCGAGCTGCTGCCGGGTCTGCAGGGCCAGCATGTTCGCGCCTTCCTCGTTCGTGTCCGCCGCCGTCAACGCGTCGGCGCCGGTGGTCAGCGTGTTGATGAGGTTGGTCGTGAACTCCTGGCGAGTGGTGACCACGCCCGAGCTCGAAGCCAGCGTCTTGCCGTTCGTACGCAGCGTGCTGAGGGCCGCGTCGAGATCCGTCACGGCAGCATCGACGTCGGTCGAAGCCGCCCAGCCGGCCGCCGCGCCGGCGATACCGAGGCCGGTCGAGGAAGCGTCGAAACCCGTGATCGTCAGGACCGAGCTTGCGTCCTCATTGAAGTCCACCACCAGCTCGGCGCCGTCGAGGAAGTTGGTGCCCTTGTAGCCGGCGTCGGCGGCGAGCTCATCGACCTGGACCATGAGCGCGTCGAACTGGTCCGCCAGCGTGGCGGAGTCGGCCGTGCTCGCGCTGCGGGCAGCCGCGGTGAGACCCTTGGCCTGCTCGATCAGCTTGACCAGCGCGTCGATGCCCTGAGAAGCGGCCTTGACGGCCTGAATCGCCTCGCCCATCGCATCCTTGCGGGCGGCGAGGTCACCGGCACGGCTGCGGTGCGCGGCCGCGGCGAAGTAGGACGCCGGGTCGTCCGTAGCAGTGTTGACGCGCTTGCCCGTCGCGAGCCGCTCGGTCGTGCGCGACTGCAGCGCCGAGATGAGCTGGAGGTTGACGAGGTTCCCGCGCATTCCGCCGGCGAGGGTGATGTCATTGATAGCCATGGTCCCATACCCCTTTCTAGGGTCTGAGGAGTCCGACGGGCCTTCTGCCCGGTGCCGGCCCAGTGCCGACACCACGAAGAGTCGGTGGCAGGTGCGGGAACTTGAGGCCCCCCGGGACCCGTCCGAGAGAGGCTACCTCGGTGCGTCAGGCGAGCTTGCGAGATGCAATGTCGTGGGGGAGATGGCCCCGCCAGGCGGGTGCGACCGGATCAGCGAAGGTAGTCGAGCAGGTTGGTGGACATGACCTTGCTGATGGCGGCGTAGGCCCGTTCGAGCGCCGACTGAGCCATGATGACCTTGACCGAGGCCTCCGCGGGGTCCACATCGCGCAGGGCGTCCCGCTGGTCCAGCAGGTTCGCCGTGCGCAGGGCCAGGCCGTTGGTCGTGGCCGAGATCTGCTGGAGACGGGTGCCGGTCTCGGACTGGGCGAGCACGATCTGGTCCCCGGCAGTCTGGAGATCGTTCATCGCCGTGTTGATGGATGCCTGGGTGCCGGTCCGCAGTTCCTGCTCGAGGTCGGCGAGTCCCTGCAGGGCGCTCGAGAAGACGCTGTCTCCGGCGTGGTTCGTGGGAATGAGCACGCCGCGGTCGATCTCGATCTGGCGCACGACATCGTCGCCGACGTAGGTGCCATCCGCCTGGAACGGCGGGGTGGTCGAGCTCGCGCCGCCAAAGATGTACTCGTTGCCGACGCGGGTGTTCCCGAACGCCACCAGTTCCTGGCGCAACTGCCCGATGGCCGCGGCCATCGCCTGCCGCTCGGGGTCCGCCGGATCCCTGCTGGCCACGCCGACGGCCAGGCCGCTTGCCTGCTTGAGCAGGTCGCGGGCGCTGGTCAGCACCACGTCCTCGGTGCCCATGCGGGTCGAGGCCTCGATGCCGTTGAGCCGGAACTGCTCGAAGTCGCGGGCCTCGGCTTCCGCCCGCATGATCTGAGTGGCGGCGCCGGGGTCGTCCGAGACCGTGCGGACACGGCGGCCGGTCGTCGCCTGCTCCTGCAGGCGGGCGAGCGTCTCCTGGTTGCCGCGGATGGAGCGCAGCGCGCTGTCCTGCAGCATCCTGGTCGAGATTCTCATGGGACCCCCCGGAGAGAGTGACAGTCCCTCCAGTATCGGTTAGATTCCGCGCGGATTGAGTCCATCCTCACGTGAGAGGGCCATGTCCACGATCCTGTGCATCGACGACGAACCGTCCGTCGGGGTCACCCTCGAGCACACGCTGGCCGAGTTCGGCCACCAGGCCATCCTGGCAAGCAGCGTGAACGAGGGGCTGAAGGTGCTCGCCCAGCAATCCGCGGACCTCATCCTCTCCGACTACCGCATGCCCGACGCCACGGGGCTCGACCTGCTGGAGGCCCTCCGCCAGCAGGGATTCGAGATCCCCGTCATCATCATGACCGGCTACTCAAGCATCGAGCATGCCGTTCTCTCGATGAGACACGGCGCGGTGGACTACCTGACCAAGCCGCTGCGCCAGGAGACCCTTCGCATCGCGGTGACCAACGCGCTTGAGGTCAACCGCTTACGCCGCGAGAACGACGAGTTCCGGCGGGAGCTCAGCTCCCTGCGAGGCCCCCGCACCATCGTGGGCGAGAGCGAGGCCCTGCGCTCGGTCATGGAAACGATTGCCGCCGTGGCCCCGACCCGGGCCACCGTACTGCTCGAAGGGGAGTCGGGCACCGGCAAGGAGTTGTTCGCCCGTGCCCTGCACGAACAGAGCCCGCGGCGCGATCAACCGTTCGTGACCGTCAATTGCGCCGCCCTGCCCGAGGGCCTGGTGGAGAGCGCGCTCTTCGGCCACGAGCGCGGCGCCTTCACCGGCGCGAACGCCCGCGCCCACGGGGCCTTCGAGCGCGCCCACCGGGGCACGCTGCTGCTGGACGAGATCTCGGAGATGCGGCTGGACCTGCAGCCCAAGCTGCTCCGCGCGATCCAGGAGCAGGAGATCGAGCGCGTGGGCGGGCACCAGCTCCTGAAGGTGGATGTGCGCATCGTGGCCACCACGAACCGCGACCTGCTCGCGGAGATGCGGGCGAACCGCTTCCGCCGGGACCTCTACTACCGCCTCAGCGTGATGCCCATCCGCACGCCGCCGCTGCGCGAGCGGCTCGGTGATGTTCCGCTGCTCACCGAGCATTTCGTGCGCAACGCCGCGGCCGCGCTCGGGGTCAAGCCGCCGGAGGTCCCGCCCGAGACCCTCGAGTTGTTGCAGCGGCGGTCGTGGCAGGGGAACATCCGCGAGCTCGCCAACGTCATCGAACGCGCGGTCATCCTGTGCCGCAGCGGCCAGCTGCTGCCCGCCGCGGTGAGGGAGGCTCCGGGCGTCGGCCAGGCCGCCGAAGTCATGGCGCCGGCCCAGGGCGCCCCGTCCGGGGCGCCGATCAACCTGAAGGAGCTCGAGCACATCGCCATCGAACGCGCCCTCGCGGCGACCAGTGGTCACCGCACGCGTGCCGCCGAGCTGCTCGGCATCAGCGAGCGCACGCTCCGCAACAAGCTCCGGCCCGGCGCGAAGGTCGTGGAGGAGTAGGAGGGGAGCGCGGCGCACGGAAGCCCGCGCCGCGCAGTGCCGCAGCCGGTCGCCACGACCGGAAAGCCCCTCCGGGTCTCTGCGGCAGTTTCTGCCGATAGGAACCCGGCAGGCTCATCCCCCGGTCCCCCGGGCCCTCCCCGTTGCGGTCGCCGCGCCGCGCGCAACCCGCGCCGGCGCCTTCGGTTCGCCCCGCGCGGGACGCCTGCCGGTCTGTCTCCCGTCGGTCGCGGCACACGGGTTGCTCCTTCCCGGCTCGCTGCTCCCATCGAACAGGAGGCACGATGCTCAAGGCGCTGTTTGGTCCTTCGACCCTCACCAGCATGCTTCGCGGCGGACTCGAGGAGGCGAGCGCGACGCACCGCGCGATCGCGCAGCGCGTGGCCGGGGCGCTTCCAGCCAGCTCCAGCGTGGGGTTCCCGGATGCGCTCGCCGCGCAGAACGCACAGAAGCCGGCCAGCGAAGCGGACCTCGAGAATGACATGACCGCGCTCGCCGACACCCAGCTGCGGTACGAGGCCGATGCGAAGCTCCTGAAGTCCGCCTACGCGCGGCTGCGGTCGGCGCTCCGTGGCTAGCATCCCCGCCTTCCCGCTCTGGCCGCGGCCCGTCCGCCAGTTGTTCGGTCCGATGGAGACGAGCGCGCGCGGGATGGGGGTCCAGCAGCGCTTCCTGGAGACCATCGCCACGAACATCGCGAACGCGCAGACCACGCGCACCCCCGAAGGCGGCGCCTATCACCGGCAGATCGCGCTCTCGGGCGCGGATGCGGCTGGCGGCGAGACCCTGACGGTCGCCGACCCCACGCCGGGCCGCCTGGTCTACGACCCGGGGCATCCCGACGCGAATGTCGACGGATTCGTCGAGTACCCGAACGTGGATGTGAGCGTCGAGACGGTGGACCTGATGCTGGCCCGCCGCGTCCACGAAGCGAACGTCAGCGTGTTCCAGGCCGCGAAGAGCATGCTGCGGCGCGCCATCGAAATCTGAGCCACGAGGTCCTCATGAACGTCCAGGGTCCCGGTTCCCCGCTCCATCGCATCGCGCCCACGCAGGCGCCGGTCCGCCCGGCGGTGCCATCGCCCCGCACGGGCGCGCCCGCTCCGGCTGCGCAGGAGCCCTCGTTCCTGGACCTGCTCACGGTCGAGGAGCGCGAGTTCTTCGCCCAGCAGACCGCGCTCGGGCCGCTCACCTACGGGCCGCGCTCCGCGCGCTCCGACGCGACGCCGGGCCCGCTCGGCCAGCGCATCGACGTGAAGGGCTGAGCCATGGATCCCATCGGAATCGGATCGTCCACCATCAGCAGTGCGATCGAGAAGGCGCGCCAGACGGTCACCACCGAGGAGAGCGGGCCGTCCTTCGGCGATGTCTTCAAGCGCGCGATCAACGACGCGTCTTCGCTGCAGGGCGAGGCCCAGGACCTGATCGGGGCGTTCCTGCGCGGCGAGCCGGTCGAGCTGCACCAGGTCATGGCGGCCAGCGAGGAGGCTTCCATCTCCCTCGAACTGCTGGTCGAGATCCGCAACAAGCTCGCCGAGGCGTATCGCTCGGTGATGAGCATGTCATGAGTCCCGGGCGGGCCCGATGAGCGAGACGTCCTTCCCCATGTCACGCGCGAAGGGTGGCTTCCGCGGCAACCGGCGCTTCCTGGCGCTCGGCGTCGCCGTCCTGCTGGTGGTCGGCGTGTGGTACGCGAGCCGCTGGATCTCGGCGCCGACCTACATGACCCTCTATCGCGACCTCGAGCTCAACGAGGCCGGCACCATCGCGGAGCGTCTGGGCAAGGGCGGCATCCCGTACCGGCTGGAGGCCGGGGGCACGGAAGTGATGGTGCCGGTCGCGGAGGCGGCGCGCGCGCGCGTCACGCTCGCGAAGGACGGCCTGCCGCAGAACGGGCGCCCGGGCCTCGAGCTCTTCGACAAGCCGTCGTGGGGCATGACCGATTTCACGCAGCGGGTGACCTTCCAGCGGGCCCTCGAGGGCGAGCTGGCGCGCACCATCGGCGGCCTGCAGGGCATCGAGCGTGCCCAGGTGCACCTCGTGATGTCCACCACCAGTCCGCTGCGGCGCCTCGAGCGGCCCGCGGGCGCCTCGGTCGTGTTGAAGCTCAAGGCGGGCGCCGTGCTCTCCTCCGACGCGGTGCAGGGGATCACCTACATCGTCAGCAACAGCGTCGAGCAGCTCTCGAGCGACAACGTCGCGGTGATGGACGACGCAGGGCGGGTGCTCTCGGTGCCCTCCGCGGCCGGCTCGATCTCCGGCCTGACGTCGCGTCAGCTCGAGTTCCAGCGGACCACCGAGGGACGCCTGACGGAGAAGATCGAGGCCATGCTCGGCACGGTGCTCGGCGCGGGCCGCACGCGCGCCCAGGTCGCCGCCCAGCTCAGCTTCGACCAGGTGGACGAGACCGTGGAGACCTTCGACCCGGACGGGCAGGTGCTCCAGAGCGAGCAGCGCAGCGAGACCGGAGCCGGGGCCGACGCCGCGGGCACGCAGACCGTCGTCAGCAACGCCTACCAGAACTCGCGCCGGACGGAGAAGCGCGAGGCCGCGGTGGGCACCGTGACGCGCCTCACGATCGCGGTGCTGGTGGATGAGAAGGCCCTGCGCGCCACGCCGAACGTGCGCCTCGAGGGCATCGAGGGGATGGTCCGTGACGCGGTCGGGGCCGACAGCACGCGCGGCGACCGCGTCACCGTCATGGCCGTGCCGTTCGAGCAGGCCACGCTCCCCGTCCCGCCCGGCGGCACCTCCTCGCAGGACAAGCCCAAGGTCGAGCCCCTGCAGATGGTCGAGCGCTACGGGCGTCCGGCGGTGAACCTCGTCGCCATCATCATCCTGGGCGTCATCGCGCTGCAGGCCCTGCGCATGATGGGCTCCCCCCGGGGCGCCGCCGCCCCGGCGGGCACCGAATCGGCCCCGATCTTCGAGGCCCCCCTGCTGGCCGCCCCGGTCGCCAACTCGCCGGCGGCGCTGCTCCGCAACCGGCTGCAGGCCGAGACGGCTGAGCGGCCCGAGACCATGGCCCAGGTGCTGCGCGCCTGGCTGTCGGAGAACTGATGGCGAAAGCGGTCAACCTGCGCTCGAAGGCGAACGAGTCCCTGACCGGGGCCCAGAAGGGTGCCGTGCTCTGCATGGCCCTGGGCAGCGATAGCGCGGCCCGCGTCCTCAAGGCGCTCTCGCCGAGCGAGGTCGAGCTGGTCACGCGGGAGATCGCCGCGCTGCCGTCGGTCGGCAGCGATGTCGTGACGGCCGTGCTGGAGGAGTTCCAGCACGTCTCGAAGGCCGTGGAGTCGGTGGCGCGGGGCGGTGTCGAATACGCCCAGCAGATCCTCGAGACGGCCCTGGGCGCCAACCGCGCCCGGGCGGTGCTCGACCGGATCCAGGAGCAGATGGTGGACTCCGGACTCAAGCGCCTGCGCAAGGCCGCGCCCGAGGTGCTGGCCGGGATCCTGCGCGGCGAGCACCCGCAGACCATCGCCCTCATCCTGGCCCATCTCGACGTCCGGCAGGCCTCCAAGGTGGTCGAGGCCATGGACCTCGAGCTCGCCGGTGACGTGCTCTACCGCGTCGCGCGGATGGACAAGATCTCTCCCGAGATGCTGGCGCTGGTCGAGGCCGGATTGAGCAGCAAGACCGACCTCACGCTCACCGAGGAGATGACGCTGAGCGGCGGGCCGGAGGCGGTCGCCAAGCTCCTGAACTTCGCCCCGGGCTCGCTGGAGAAGCAGCTGCTGGAGGCCATCGGCATGCGCAGCTCCGACATCGCCGGCGAGATCGAGAACCTGATGTTCGTCTTCGAGGACCTGCTGCTCATCGACGGGCGCGCCATCCAGCGCGTGCTGCGCGACATCGACACCAAGGAGCTGGCGCTCGCCCTCAAGGCGGCCAGCGAGGATCTCAAGAAGCACATCCAGTCGAACATGTCCGAACGTGCCGCGGGTGCGCTCGAGGAGGAGATCGAAGTCATGGGCCCGGTGCGCGTCCGGGACGTCGAGGCTGCGCACACCCACATCATCGAGGTCGTGCGCGGGCTCGAGCAGTCGGGCGAGATCATGATCCGCAAGAACGGGAGCAACGATGAGATCATCGCCTGAGCCCCCGCCAGCCTTCCTGCTGCCCGAACTCCCGGCCAGCTCCGGCTCGTACGCCGTCCTCTCCGCGCCCTTCGGGGAGCGGGCGGATGGTGCGCTCGAGCTGCCGGAGCTGAACGGCGGGTCGGCCGCCGACGCGGACGGCCCGGCGTCGCGCCGGACGGAGGCCGACGAGGCGCACGACCGTGGCTTCGCCGAGGGCCTGCGCGAAGGCACGGTCCGCTCGGAGCAGCGCGTGCACGTGGCGCTCGAGACGCTCGGGCGCGTGGGAGAGTACCTGCACACCGCCCAGAGCGCGTTCGTGCAGGACCGCGCGCGCGACCTGCACGGCCTCGCGCTCGCCGTCGCCCGCAAGCTCGTCCAGCGCGAGGTGACGGCCGACCCGGCCCTGCTGCGCGAGCTGGTGGACCGGGCGCTCGAACTGGTGCCGCTGGAGCCGCACCTCGAGGTCCGGCTCCACCCGGACGACCTCTCCGTGCTGCTGGGCGGGCCGACGGCCCCCGAGGCCGACGGGAAGGGCACCGCGATCAAGTGGCTCGGGGACCCGGCCATCGAGCGCGGCGGGTTCGTGGTCGAGAGCCCCCTGCGCGTCGTGGACGGACGCACCGACTTCGCGCTGCGCAGCCTCTACGAAAGGCTCGAGTATGAGTGAGCGGATCCTGACCACCTGGCTCGACGACGCACTGGCCCACGTCGAGGCCGTGCCGCGCTTCACGGCGTGCGGCCGCGTCACGCGGGTGATCGGTCAGGTCGTCGAGGTCTCGCCGCTCCCGGTCGGAGTGGGCGACGTCTGCCGCATCGCGCCCGACGACCATCACGGCATCCTGGCGCAGGTGGTGGGCTTCCACGAGCGCGGCATCATGCTCATGCCCCTCGACGAGACCGTCGGCATCCATCCGGGCGCGGTCGTCATCCCGCTCGGCCGCACGCTGTACGCGAACGCCAGCGACCGCCTGGTCGGGCGCGTGCTGGATGGCCTCGGGCGTCCGATCGACGGCAAGGGCCCGCTCGGCCCCACGCGGCGCTGCTCGTTGAGCGCGAATCCGCCCGATCCGCTCGAGCGCGCACGCATCAGCGAGCCGCTGGGCACCGGCGTGCGGGCCATCGATGGGCTCGTCACGCTGGGCAAGGGCCAGCGCATCGGCATCATGGCCGGTTCGGGCGTGGGCAAGAGCGTGCTCATGGGCATGGTCGCGCGCCACACCACGGCCGACGTCAACGTCATCGCCCTGCTCGGTGAGCGCGGCCGTGAAGTGCGCGAGTTCATCGAGCGCGATCTCGGCCCGGAGGGGCTGCGCCGCTCGGTGGTGGTGGTCGCGACCAGCGACCAGGCGGCCGTCGTGCGGGCCACCGGGGCGCTCGTGGCCACCACCATCGCCGAGTACTTCCGCGACACCGGCCGCGACGTCATGCTGATGATGGACTCGGTCACGCGCGTGGCCATGGCCTGGCGCGAGATCGGGCTGGCGGTGGGAGAGCCCCCGACCACGAAGGGCTACCCGCCCTCGGTCTTCGCCGCGCTGCCGCGATTGCTCGAGCGCGCCGGCACGGCGAAGCAGGGCAGCATCACCGGCCTCTACGCCGTGCTGGTCGAGGGCGACGACTTCAACGAGCCCATCGCCGACGCGGCGCGCTCCATCCTCGACGGTCACATCGTGCTGTCGCGCCGTCTCGCCAACGCCAAGCACTTCCCGGCCATCGACATCCTGGAGAGCGTGAGCCGTGTGCGCGACCAGGTCATCAGCAGCCGGCACCTCGACGCTGCGAACGACTTCCTGAAGCTCGAGGCCGCCCACCATTCGCATGAGGACCTCATCGCGGTCGGGGCCTACAAGGCCGGCGCCGACCCGCTGGTGGACCGGGCGATCGCGCTGCGTTCCCAGACCCGGGCCTTCCTTCAGCAGACCGCCAGCGACCATTCCGATCTGGACGAGGCGTTCGCCCGGCTGCATCAGCTCTCCAGCCTCGCGGCCGTCCCGAACCGTGGAGACTCCGCATGAAGGGATTCGTCTTCCGTCTGGAACGCCTGCTCGAGCTTCGTTCCACGGCGGAGCGTGAGCGGGCCCAGGCCCTGGGCCAGGCGATGCGCAGGGAGGAGACCCAGCGACAGGCTCTCGCGGATGCCAGCGAGCGGCTCGGCAGCTGCAACGACCAGATCGCCGGCGTGCTGGACAACGTGGCGCCGGCCGGCGCCCTCACCAACCTCCGGCTCGCCATCGAGGCCGCCATGCGGCAGGTGGATTCGGCCGCGGTCTCACACCAGGCCGCGCTGGATCAGATGCAGCAGGAGCGGGAGCTCTTCAGCCAGGCACGGGTGGAGCGCCGGGTGGTGGAGCGTCTGCGCGAGAAGCGGCGCGCGGCCTGGACCGAGGAGGCCTCGCGCGTCGAACAGGGCGAGCATGACAGTGTCGCGCGCAGCCGGCGCAGCGCCAGCGGAAGGTCGAAATGAAGTTCCTGATCAGCGGAGCAGCCGCGTTCGTCGTCGCGCTCATCGCCGGCACGCTCGTCCCGGTCCTCACGACGCCCGTGAAGCCCGCACCTGCGTCCCCGGCGGCGCACGCCGAGGCCGCAAAGGACGAAGGAGCGCCGGCGACCGCCGCGACCCCGCCGGGGGCCGCGGCAGACACGAGCCACCCGACCCCGGCCCCTACGCCGGCGCCGGATGCCGTGGTCGCGGGGAACCCCGCTGCCACGGCTGTGGAGCCGCCGGCCACGGCCCCCGCCGGGAAGCCCGCCGTGCCGGCCGAGGCCGAGCCGCCGCCCCTTCGTCTGCCGCCGCCCGCGGTCGGTCCTGTCCGTATCGAAGCCAGGTCGTACTCCGACGTCGCGAAGATCCTGGTCAACATGAAGCCGGCCGAGGTCGGCCCGATCCTGGCGCGCATGAGCGACGAGAACGTCGAGGGCATCCTGGCGCAACTGGGCCCGCGCCCGGCGGCATCGCTGCTGGCGCAACTGCCGGCCGAGCGGGCCGCGGCGATGAGCCTGCGCCTCATCAATCGTGGACCACGGGAGAAGAAACCATGAACCCCATCGCCTTCACCTCCGTAGACGCGCTATCCGAGCCGAGAGGCGAAAGCCCGGCGCCCGGAGTCACCGGAGATGCCGACTCCGCCGAGTTCGGTCTCGCGCTGGCGATGGCGGCTGCCGCCCAGTCGCCGGCCGCGGTCGTGCCCCGGCCGTCGCCCGCCGCCGTTCCCGTCCCCACCGGTGATCGCCCGGATCCCGCGCTCGCCGATGCGACCCGCGCGATCGCGGACGATGTGGCCGATGCGCTGGCTGCGGTCCCGCGGCCGGCGCCTCCGGGCTCCGCGCCGCTCCCGCTGGACGCCGCCGGGACCGCGAGGCCGCCGATCGCGCCGTTCCCGGCGCGAGCCGCGGGCGCGGGGCGCGAAGGAACGCCGCTTCCCGCCTCGCCGGCGGGACCGGAGGCGAAGCTGCCGCTGCCGCTCCCGATGACGGTCGCCGCGGGCGCGGAGCTCGAAGGAGCGCCGCTGGCCTCCGCGCCGGTGCGGCCGGAACCCGCCAGCTCCCCGGCAATCCCTGCGGGGAACGCCGCTGCGTCAACGACCCCGGTCGCGGCGGAGGCGGCCGCCGTGGCGCGCGACGCGTCGCTGCGAACGGCCGACCTGCCGCTGACCATCCGCGTGCTCGAGCTGGTGCGCGGCATGACCGAACAGGCGGCCCGGGTCGCGCTCGACACGGCCATGTCGACCGGTCCGGCGCAGGGCTCTCCGCTCGAGACGGCGCCGCAGTCCGGCCGGCTCGCGGGTGCGCCCCGGCAGGACCTGGAGGCGCCGCTCGCAGCGGCGGTCGTTTCCCGCCAGGCACTCGCGACCAAGGCGCTCGAGGCGCTGCCGGGCCCTGACCTGCTCGAACGCGGCCGGCCCGCGTCACGGGCCCCGCTCCGGCCGGCATCCGAGGCCGTGGCGCAGAACGAGGCCGCGACCTCGGGCGAAGTCTGGATGGCGCGGAGCGCGATGCTGCCGCGAGCCGCCGCACCGGCCGGTCCGCCGCTGCCTGTCCTGCGGGGCGACGTGCGCCTGGCGCCCGGGGTTCCGACGCAGGCCGTGCCGCTGCCGGGGGTCGAGGCCGGCGAACGGGGCCGCGGCCGGCCCGTGGAGCCGGCGCCGGATGGTGACGGCCCGACGCGAGCGGCGGGCGCGATGCTGGCGGACGTCTCCGCGGCGGCGCGCGCGTCCCTGGCGGGCGAGCCCGTCCCCGCGTTCGCGGGGCCGGACTCGTCGGTCCCGCAGAACGCGCGGCCAGCGGCCGGGTCCGTGGATCCGGCGGCGGGTTCCATGCGGGCGGCGCCCGCGGAGCCGCACACGCCTGCGCGCCTGGGTGACCAGGTCACGCTGCAATTCAGCGGCGAGGACGGTCTCGAAGGACAGCTGCGCGTCGCGGTGCGGGGACAGAACGTGCGCGCCACCATCCTTTCGGACGATCCGGTCTCAGCCGAGCGGTTCGCGCGCGGGCTCGACGGCCTGCAGCGGGCCCTCCTCGACCGCGGCTTCTCCGAGGCGCGCCTGAACGTGCAGCAGACCCCGCGGAGTGAAGGCCCGGCGTCCGGTTACGTCCCGCGGGACGGCAACCAGGGAGAATCCCAGCCCCGCGGCGAGAGCCGCGACCGATATCCGTCCTCGCGCCAGGAGCGCGAGCCCGCCTCCCCCGAGGACCGTCCGGACCGGCGCCCATCACGCCAGCGGACAGAAAGGTAGGCACGACATGATCAACTCCGTCACGAACTCGGCGCTGTTCGGCGCCACGGCCGGTTCCACGGCCCCGAAGAAGAGCCTCGACAAGGATGCGTTCATGACGCTGCTCGTCACGCAGCTGAAGAACCAGGATCCCATGAACCCGTCGGACTCCTCCCAGCTGGCGGCCCAGCTGGCGCAGTTCACGAGCGTCGAGCAGCTCACGCAGCTCAACGAGGCGGTGACCTCGCAGGAGATCTCCCTGCGGGAGGCCACGCTGCTGAGCAAGACCTCCCTGAGCGCCGCGCTCATCGGCCGGCGCGTGATCGCCGAGGGGAACCAGGTGAACGTCCCGACCACGGGCGCAGCCCAGGTCCGCATCGAGGTGGGCGCGGGCGGCGGCCAGGCGAAGCTGCGCCTGCTCGACTCGCTCGGCAACGAGGTGGCCACGCGCGAGCTCGGCGTGCTCCCGGCGGGTCGTCAGACCATCACCCTGCCCGCGGACCTGCCGGTCGGGACCTACCACTACGAGATCACGGTCACGGGGGCCAAGAACACCAGCGTCGCCGTCGCCACCTTCACCCGGGGGATGGTGGACGGCGTCAGCTTCAAGAACGGCCAGATCGTGCTGCGCATCGGCGGCATGGAGGTCGCGCTGGACGACCTGGCCGAGATCGAACCGGAGTCCGTGCCGGGCCCGGTGGTGGCGGGCCCCTGACGCCCCATCCGAGAGCGCTCAGCGCGGCAGGAGGGATTCTCGCGAGCACCGAAATCGCCTTGATTCGTTCCGTCACCGATCCGAAGTGGTTCGACCCCAATCAGGAGAACATTGACCTATGATGCGCGCTCTCTTTGCCGGAGTCTCGGGCCTGCGCAACCATCAGACCCGGATGGACGTGATCGGCAACAACATCGCCAACGTCAACACGATCGGCTTCAAGTCTTCGCGGGTCACCTTCAAGGAGGCCTTCGCCCAGCTGATCGAGGGCGCCTCCCGGCCGTCGGGGAACCTCGGCGGCATCAACCCGATCCAGGTCGGCACCGGCATGAACGTCGGCAGCATCGACCAGCTCTTCACGCAGGGCAGCCTCGAGACGACGGGCCAGCCGCTCGACCTGGCCATCCAGGGCGAAGCCATGTTCGTGCTCCACAACGGATCGCGACTGGTCTACTCGCGCGCCGGCAACTTCCAGCTCGACGCGAACGGCCGGCTGATCTCGCCCAGCTCGGGCTTCGTGGCGCAGGGCATCAACGCCGACTCGGCCGGCAACTTCACCACGACCAACGCCATCGGCGACGTCCAGATCCGCCTCGGTGACAAGGCCCCGGCCTCGTCCACGAACCTGATCTCGCTGACGGGCAACCTCGACGCGAGCGCCGTCGTCGGCGCGACCCACAACATGGGCATCACGGTCTACGACGTCACGGGCAACCCGCACCAGTTGCAGGTCGTCTTCACGAACACGGGCCCCAGCACGTGGACCTGGGAAGCCACCTGCGCCACGGCCCCGGTCACGCCGGCCGGCACCGGCACCGCCACCTTCGGCGTCAACGGCAGCCTGTCGACCTTCACCTTCCCGGGCGGCGGTACGAGTCTGACGCTCACGCCGACCTCCGGAGCGCCGTTCGACATCTCCATCAACCCCGGCAGCATCAACGGCATCGACGGCCTGGCCGGGTTCACCAACCCCTCGAACGCCGTGGTGAACAGCCAGAACGGCTACCAGGCCGGTGACCTGGTCAACATCAGCGTGGACAACAAGGGGGTCATCGCCGGCTTCTTCAGCAACGGCGTCACCCGCAACCTCGCGCAGATCGCGCTGGCCACGTTCAACAACCCCGGTGGCCTGCTGCGCTCCGGCGACAACATCTACGAGGAATCCGCGAACTCCGGGACGGGCGTCATCGGCTTCGCCGGTGGCACCAGCCGCTCGACCCTGACCCCGGGCGCGCTCGAGACCTCGAACGTGGACATCTCGCAGGAATTCACCAACATGATCGTCGCGCAGCGCGGCTTCCAGGCGAACGCGCGAGTGATCACGACCGCCGACCAGATGCTGAACGAACTCGTGAATCTGCGCGGCTAGTCCCGACCGCACCGGTGGCGCCGCTCCCGCAGGGGGGCGGCGCCGCTTTCCGGCAGGGGACGCCGCTTCCCGGGAAGACTTTTCCGTCTGACCCCGTTCGCCGTCTCCAGCCGCGACCGATCCTTCCGCCCCGCTCCAGCCCGCGGTCACCCGCCTCCAGCGCAACCGATGGCCCCCGCGCGAGATAGCCGGTCCAGACCGTCGCCTGCCCTTCCCGGTCATCAACTCCGTTTCCGCCGGACACGTTGGTACGGCCGTTGCTCAATGCAAGGTCGGACTTCCGGTGTCTGTGCCGGCGTCCCCCCACGAAGCCAGATCCGGACACGAGGCGCCCCATGAGCGAAGAGCCCAAGAAGGACCCGAAGCCGACCGCCGATGGAGCCGCGGGCGCCGCCCCGGGTGCAGCCGACGCGAAGGCGCCGGCCAAGGGTGGGGCCGCGGCCCAGGAAGCAGAAACGGCCGCCGGCAAGGACGAGGACAAGAAGAAGAACGAGGAGAAGAAGAAGGACAAGGGCAAGGACAAGGACAAGGACAAGAAGAAGGGCAAGGAATCAGGAGAGGAGAAGGCTCCCGCCAAGCCGTTCAAGATCCCCGAGCCCGCCCTCCTGGCGGCCACGATCGTGGCCGCGTTGACCGTCGGCTCGCTGCTCGGGGGCCTGCTCATCGCGCCGAAGGTCATCGCGGCGCGGAACGCACGGCCCGCGGCTCCGGCCCGGACGGAAGCGGCCGAAGAGGGTGGCGGAGCACCGGAAGCCGAAGGCAAGAAGGGCGGAGGCAAGAAGGGCGAAGGAGAGAAGTCCGCCGTCTACAGCATCGACAACATCGTCGTGAACCCCGCCGGCTCGGCCGGCACCCGCTTCCTCATGGCCAGCGTGGCTTTCGAGCTGCCCGACGAGAAGGCGGTCGAACTGTTGCGCGAGAAAGAGGTCCAGATCCGTGACGCGGTGATCGCCACGCTCGAGAGCCAGACGCTGGAGATGCTCGCGGCCCCCGGGTCGCGCGAGGTCATCAAGCGGCAGCTCGCCGTCGCCGTCAAGTCGTTCGTGCCCGGCCACCGGCAGCTGCGCGTCTACCTGCCGCAGTTCGTCCTCCAGTAGGGGCCGCGATGTCACAGACGCTCACTCAGAAAGAGATCGACCTCCTCCTCTGCGGCACGGCGTCGCTCAGTCCGTCGCAGACGAACGAGCCCATCGCCGCGGCGGAGATCGTCGCGTACAACTTCATGAGGCCCCCCCGGGTCAACAAGGACCGCCGCTCCACGCTGGAGTCGATCCACACGCGGTTCGCGCTCTCCATGCAGGCGATGCTCACCTCGCGCCTGCGCACGCCCATCGACCTGGTGCTGAGCAGCGTCGAGCAGGCCAACTTCTCGGAGTTCATCCTCTCCCTCGCCTCTCCCTGTGCCGCCTACGTGTTCAAGATCGGCGACCGGCTGGGAAGCCAGGGGGTCATCGACTTCAGCACGGACGTCGCCTACCACCTGGTGGACCGGATGTTCGGTGGGCCCGGCGAGCCCTGCGAGATCCGCCGCAGCCTCACCACGCTCGAGCAGACGGTCGTCCGCGGCATGGCCGACCGCGGGGTCGGCCTGCTGCGGGACGCCTGGCAGGGCCAGCTCGCGATGAATCCCGAGGTGGTCCTGTTCGAGTCCATCCCGGACATGCTGCAGATCACGAGCCGTGAGGACACCGTCCTGCTGATGACGTTCGAGATGCGCACGGGCGGCTTCAACGGCTTCATCACCATCTGCCTGCCGATGGGCATCATCGAGCAGTCGCTGCAGAGCCGGCAGGCTGCCCGGCAGCTCCAGTCCCGCGGGGGTGGCGCGGACGTGAGCGGCGCCCGCGCGCTCGTCGAGGCCAGTCTCAAGACCGCCCAGCTCGTGCTGCAGGCGCGCCTGCCGGTCTTCCGGCTCAGCGCCCGCGACGTCAACAACCTCCAGGTCGGTCAGGTCATCCAGGCCGGGCTCCTCCTGGACGTTCCCGTCGAGGTCCTTGTCAACGGCCGGGTCAGCTACCTGGGTTCCCTGGGTCAGCAGCGCCGGCGAGTCTGTCTTCGCATCACTCATCCGGTCACGACCTCGGTCACCGAGCGGTCGGAGCATGACCGGCAGGGGAGAGTGCTATGAGCCCAGTCGAAGCCCAGAAGATCCCGGAGCCGGCTCCGCAGGACCTCACCGTGGTCGGCCGCGCCGAGAGCGCGGCGACGCTCGACGCGCTGCTCGACGTCTCGATGCCCATCGTGATCGAGATCGGGCGCGCCCAGATGACGGTCCAGGAAGTCCTGCAGCTCGGCGCCGGTTCGGTCATCCAGCTCGATCGCATCGTGGGCGAGCCCGTGGACATCTACGTGAGCGACCGGCGTCTGGCGCAGGGCGAGGTCGTGGTGGTGGGCGAGTACTTCGGCGTGCGCATCACCCGCGTGCTGGTGAACCAGGGCGTCGAGAGCGCCGCGTGATCACCTCCGGCTTCATCGGGGTGCTCGGCGCGCTGGCCGCCACGATCGGCGTGCTCGTGCTCGCGCTCCGGATGGTCCAGCGCATGCAGGGCGGTGTCTCCCAGACCGGTCGCGGCGTCACCCTGCGCGTCCTGCAGCGCGTCCCGCTCGGGCCCCGGCAGGGGCTCGCGGTCGTGCAGGTCGCCGACCGGGTGCTCCTGGTCTCCCTGGCCGAGGGCGGAACCCGGCTGCTGACCGAACTCGAAGGGCCCGCACGCGACCAGCTGCTGGAGTCCGAGACCGAGCGCCGCGCCGCGCCGTTCGGGCGGCCCTGGCGGCTGCCCTTCCTGGGTCGCGTCGCGCTCGTGCTGATGCTGCTCGGTGCCCCGCTGGCGGTTCACGCCCAGACCTCCGCACCCGCGCCCGCGCCGCGCGCGGCTGCCGCGGGACCGGCGCTGACGGCCCGGCCGGTCGTGAAGCGCGCTGCCGTCTCCGCCGCGATCCCGGCGCCCGCGACGCGCGGCCCGGCGTCCAAGACGCCCGCCGTCCTGTTCGGCGGCCCGGCGGCGCCCCGGATGGAGGTCCGTATCGGAGAGGGACGCGACGCCCTGCAGCTCTCGGGGGCGGTGGGCCTGGTCGTGTTCATCGGCGTGCTCACGCTGCTGCCCGCGATGTTCCTGCTCATGACCAGCTTCACCCGCATCCTCATCGTGCTCCACTTCCTGCGGTCCGCGCTCGGCACCCAGACCGTTCCGCCCAACCAGCTGCTCGTGGCCCTCACCGTGCTGCTCACCGGCGTGGTCATGAACCCGGTGCTCCAGCAGGCGAACCGCGAGGCGCTCCAGCCCTACTTCAACGGGCAGATGACCCAGGTGCAGGCCTACGAGCAGGGCGTCAAGCCGTTCCGCGAGTTCATGCTGGCGAACACGCGCGAGCAGGACCTGACCCTCTTCACCGAGTTGAGCCACGCCTCGGACGTCAAGTCCGTCGAGGATCTCCCCATCTTCGTCGTGGTCTCCGCGTTCGTGACCAGCGAGCTGCGCACGTCGTTCCAGATGGGCTTCGTGATCTTCCTGCCCTTCGTCGTCGTGGACATCATCGTGGCCTCGGTGCTCATGAGCCTCGGCATGTTCATGCTGCCGCCGGTGATGATCTCGCTCCCGCTCAAGCTCCTCCTCTTCGTGCTCGCCGACGGCTGGACGCTGGTGGTCCAGAGCCTCGTCGCGAGCTTCCGGTAGACCGCATGTCCTCCACCCTCGCCGTGGAGCTCATCCGCCAGGCCCTCACCGTGGCGCTGCTGGTGGCGGCCCCGCTGCTCATCACCTCGCTCGCCGTGGGCATCCTGGTGAGCCTGATCCAGGCCGTGACGCAGATCCAGGAGCAGACCCTGACCTTCATCCCGAAGCTGCTCGCGATGGCGGCCGTCTTCGTGATCCTCCTGCCGTGGTCGCTCTCCCAGCTGGTCCAGTACCTGGTCGGCGTGCTGCAGAGCTTCCCGACGTTGGCCTCCTGATGCCCGACTTCCTCGAGCAGGTCCTGGCCCCGGGGCGCTGGCCCGCCTTCGTGCTCGTCTCGGCGCGGCTCTCGGGGCTGATGCTCACGGCCCCGCTCTGGTCCATGACGAATCTGCCGGCGCGCGCGCGGGCGGCCATCACCGTGCTGCTCTCGATCGTGCTGCTGCCGTCGGTGCCCGTCATGAGACTGCCCGACGAGCTGCTCGCGCTGCCCCTGCCGTTCGCGCTGGAGATGGTCGTGGGGATCGTCATCGGCCTCACCGCCGCCATCCTCGTGCAGGGCGTCGCGCTGGCCGGCGAGATCATCTCGCTCCAGATGGGCCTGTCCCTGGCGCCGCAGCTCGCGCCCATGCCCGACCTGCAGGTCTCGGGCATCGGGCTGGTCCTGAGCAACCTCGTGCTGCTCATCTACGTGGGCATCGGCGGGCACCTCATGCTGCTGCGGGGGCTGGCGGACAGTCTCCAGACGCTGCCGCCCGGCCAGCCCATGGACCTGACCGGCGGCCGGGACGCCGTCCTGGCGGCGGGGGCCGTGTTCCGCTGCGCGCTGAGCGCGGCGGCGCCGGTGATGGTGACCCTGCTGCTCGCCGAGCTCTCGGTCGCGCTCCTGAGCCGCGCCGTGCCGCAGATCAACGCGATGATGATCTCGTTCCCGATCGCGATCGGGGTCGGCCTGGTCATGACCGGCGCCGCCCTGCCCTTCCTGGCCACGAGCATCGAGGGCTGGATGCACCAGCTTCCCGGCAGCGTGGTCACTCTCCTGGGGGCGCTGCAGGCCGCCCCGGCAGGACCCTGAGCCATGGCCGACGGATCGAGCGGACAGGACCGGACTGAGAGTCCGACCCCCAAGAAGCGCGACGAGGCGCGCAACGAGGGGCGGATCGCGCGCAGCCAGGATCTGAGCACGGTCGCCGTGCTGCTGGCGGGCACCCTGCTGCTGGCGGGAGTGGGCGGGCGGGAACTCGGCGGGTTCGCGGTCCGCCTGCTCCAGGAGAGCGCGCGCACGCTCGCCTCCGGCCCGCTCACCTCGCTGGGCGCGATCCAGATCCTGCGGGACACGGCGCAGGGCCTGGTCCTGGCGATGCTTCCGTTCGGGCTGGGGCTGACGGGCATCGTGGTCTGCGTGAACCTCGCGCAGGCGCGCGGCGTGATCTCCCTGAAGCCCATCACCCCGTCGTTCTCGAACGTGAGCCTGCTCGGGGGCCTCAAGCGCATCGTGAGCCTGGACTCGGTGGTCACGCTGCTGAAGTCCGCGGTCAAGATCGCGCTCCTGGCCTTCATCACCTGGCAGGTGGTGCGGTCGAGCCTGCCCGAGCTCGTCTCGCTGGCGGGGGCGGGCCCGACCGAGATCGGACTGGTCACCCGGACGCTCACGCTCAAGCTCGGCCTCACCGTCGGGCTCGCGTTCCTGGTCATCGCCGGAGCCGACTACTGGTATCAGTGCCTCCAGTTCGAGAAGAGCATGCGCATGACCAAGCAGGACGTCATCGGCGAGCACAAGGATTCCGAGGGCAACCCCATGATCAAGGGGCGCATCAAGACGCTCGCGCGGACCCTTGCCCGCCAGCGGATGCTTCGCGATGTGCCGACCGCCGACGTCGTCGTGGTCAACCCGACCCACGTCGCCGTCGCCCTGAGGTACGACGTCGACGTGGCCCCGGCCCCGATCGTCGTGGCGATGGGCGAGCGCAAGCTGGCCGAGCGGATCAAGGCCCTGGCCCACGAGGCCAACGTTCCGGTGATCGAGAACCGTGCCGTGGCGCGCGCGCTGCTCGCCACCGCCACGGTCGGGCAGATGGTCCCCTCCGCCCTCTACGCGGTCGTGGCCGAGATCCTGGCGTTCGTGTACCGGCAGCGGGTCGCCCGCAGCGGGGCGCTGCCCGCCTCGCCTGAGCGGAGGACGCCGTGAGCGTCGTGACCCTTCCCAACGCGATCGCCCCGGTGCCCGGCGCGGCCGTGGGGAGCGCGGCCGGCGGGCGCTCCGCGCACGGCGCGGCGGCCGGCGCGGCCGGCGGGGGCGTGCCGCTCGCGCGCCGTCTGCTGTCCTCGACGGCCGAGACCTACCTCGCGATCGGCGTGGTCGGCGTGGTGGCCCTGCTGGTCGTGCCCCTGCCGCCGTTCCTGCTGGACGCCTGCCTCGCGCTGAGCTTCGCGCTCTCGATCATCATCCTGCTCGTGGCCCTGTCGTCGCGCGATCCGCTCGAATTCAGCATCTTCCCGAGCCTGCTGCTGCTCATCACCCTGCTGCGCCTCGGCCTCAACGTGAGCAGCACGCGTCTCATCCTGAGCACCGGCCGCGCGGGTGAGGTCATCGCCGCCTTCGGCAACTTCGTGATCGGCGGCAACTACGTGGTCGGGCTCGTCATCTTCCTGATCCTGGTCATCATCAACTTCATGGTCATCACGAAGGGAGCCGGGCGCGTCGCCGAGGTGGCCGCGCGGTTCACGCTCGACGCGATGCCCGGCCGCCAGATGAGCATCGACGCGGACCTGGGCGCGGGCTTCATCGACGAGACCGAGGCGCGGCGGCGGCGCGAGGAGATCAACCGCTACGCGGACTTCTACGGGTCCATGGACGGCGCGGCGAAGTTCGTGCGGGGCGACGCGGTGGCCGGGCTCGTCATCACCGGCATCAACCTGATCGGCGGATTCATCATCGGGATGACCCAGCACGGCATGACCGCCCGCGAGTCGCTCTCGACCTTCACCGCGCTCACGGTGGGCGATGGGATCGTGACCCAGATCCCCGCGCTCATCGTGAGCACGGCGGCCGGTCTGCTCGTGACCTACGGGTCCTCGGGCATGCCGGTGGCCTCTTCGATCGTGGGCCAGCTGACCAGCAGTCCGCGCTCGTTGTGGACCGCGTCGGGCATCCTCGCGCTGTTCGCCGTGGTCCCCGGGTTGCCGATGCTGCCCTTCCTGGCGCTCGCGGGGGCCTCGGCCGGCGTGGCCTACGCGATCCGCGGTCGCCGCCCGGGCCCGGCGGCGGCGGCGGCGCCCGCGGCGGCCGAGCAGGAGTTCCCCACCGGGATGCCGCCGCTGCTGGAACTGCTGGCGGTCGAGCCGCTGGAAGCCGAGATCGGCTACGCGCTGGTGCCGCTCGTGGACGAGACCCAGCAGGGCGACCTGCTCCAGCGGGTGCGGGTCATGCGCAAGCAGCTGGCCTTCGAGCTCGGGATGATGGTGCCGGCGGTGCGCATCCGCGACAACATCCAGCTCCCCTCGAACGAGTACGTCATCCGGTTGCGGGGCGCGCGGGTAGCGAGCGGGGCGCTCATGCCCCGCCAGCTGCTCGCGCTCGACACCTCGGGGACGGCGACGCCCATCGAGGGCACGGCCACGACCGACCCCAGCTTCGGCCTGCCGGCGGTGTGGATCTCGCCCGATCAGCGCAGTCAGGCGGAGGCCGCGGGATACAACGTGGTCGAGCCGCAGACCGTGCTCTCGACCCACCTCATGGAGACCATCCGCGACCACGCCTCCGAACTGCTGAGCCGCCAGAACACGCGCGAGATGCTCGATGAGCTCAAGGGCACCCACCCGGCGCTCGTCGAGGACGTCGTTCCCAACAAGCTCTCGCTGGGCGTCGTGCACCGCGTGCTGCAGCGGCTCCTGCGCGAGGGTCTGCCGATCCGCGACCTGGTGAGCATCCTCGAGGCGCTCTCCGACGCGGCCGAGCAGACCAAGGACCCGGAAGTCCTCACCGAGCACGTCCGGCGGAGCCTGTCGACCGTGATCGTGCAGATGCTCGGGGGCGGCGAGGCGCCCATCCGGGCGATCACCGTCGGTCCGAGGCTGGAAGTCGGGCTGATGCAGCTCTTCAGCCCGCGGGGTCGCGAAGGACAGCGCACCCTCGAGCCCGAGGAGCTCACCTCGGCCCTGCACTCGCTGCACCGCATCGTCGAATCGTCGCGTCGCGACGGCCAGATGGCGCCGCTCGTGACTCCGCCCGGGCTGCGAGTCGGCATCCGCCGGCTCGTGGAGCCGATCCTGCCGCGTCTGCCGGTGATCTCGCTTGGCGAGTTGCCGGCCCAGACCCCCATCCAGAACATCAGCACCTGGGAGCTGACCCGTGCCGACTGAGACCTTCTGCGGACCCGACTTCCCCACGTTGCTCGCCCAGGCCCACGCGGTGTTCGGCGATGACGCCATCGTGGTCTCGTCGCGCCGGGTCTCGGCCGACCCGGTCGGCGGATTCGAGCTGGTGGCCGCCGATTCCGCGAGCTCGATCCCGCGGCGGCGTGACCTGCCGTCGCCGGCTCACGACCCGGCCCGGGCCGGCATGGGGCCCGCCACGGACCTCGATCCTGCCACCCGGGGAGGCCGTCCGCTCGTCATCGCGCTGGTCGGGCCGACGGGCGCCGGCAAGACCACGACCATCGCCAAGCTCGCCAACCACCCGCAGGTGTTCGGCGGGCACTCGGTCGGCCTGCTCTGCCTCGACACCTACCGCATCGGCGCGGTCGAGCAGTCCCGCATCTACGCCGAGCTCTCGCGGATCCCGCTGGAGGTCGTCTACGAGACGCACGAGCTGAAGCGCGCGCTGCGGCGGCTCGCAGGCTGCGAGGTCGTGCTCGTCGACACCGCTGGACGCGGGCCTGCGGCCCGTGGGGACGTGGCCGCCACCTGTGTCGCCCTGCGCGAGCTGGCGCCGCACGAGGTGCATCTCACGCTGCCCGCGGGGCTGCAGACCCGCCTGGCCCGCCGCCTCGTGGACGACTTCCGGGAGTGGGGCGTCACCCACCTGCTTCCGACCAAGCTGGACGAACTGCCCGGTGACAGCTCCCTGTTCGAGCTGGCAGCCTCGTGCGGACTGCCCGTGCGCTGGGCGGCCGACGGACAGGAGGTGCCCGCCGACCTGCGGGCCGCGGCGCAGTTCGCGGCCAGGTCCTCGTCCCCGCGGCCGCCGCGCGAGTTCGCCATGGCAGGAGCGCTGTGATGGACCAGGCCGCGGCCCTTCGCAGCCTCGCGGTGCCCTCCCCGCGTCATCCGCAACCGGCATCGCCGGGCGCGGAGGTCTTCGTCGTGGGCAGTGGCAAGGGAGGCGTGGGGAAGTCGGTGCTCTCCGTGCTGTTCGCCACCGCGCTGGTCCGGAACGGGCGGCGCGTGCTGCTGGTGGACGGCTGTCAGAACCAGGGCAACCTGCACATCCTGCTGGGCGTGCGCCCCGCCGGCCGGCTCGAGGACCTGCTGACCGGTGATGCCGACCTGGAGCAGCTTCCGGTGGCCGTGAGCCCCGGCCTCTGGCTCCTGCCCTCCGACTCCGGCGCCGAATCGCTCTATGCCCTGAGCCGCGTGGACCGGGCGCGGCTGCACCATCAGCTGAGTTCCCTCTACGAAGGCTTCGACGCGGTCGTCGTGGACGGCGGCCCCGGCATCGACAACGTCGTGCGCGTCGCCTCGATGAACGCCAACCGGCTGGTCGTCGTCACCGTGCCGGAGCCGACGGCGCTGAGCGACGCCTACGCCCTCATCAAGATCGTGAGCCTCCAGATCCCCGCCCTGCCCGTTTCCGTGCTGGTGAACCGCACGCAGAGCGGGGAGGAGGGCCTCGCTGCCTTCGAGCGGCTGAGTCTGGCCGCGTCGCGTTTCCTCGGCCGGGAGCTCGACTACCTCGGCGCCCTGCCGGAGGACGACGTGCTGCGCGCCGACATCCGCCGGCCGGGCGCGCTGCTCGCCGCAGCGCCGCGCGAGGTGGACGACGCCATCACGCGCCTGATCGGATCGAAGACGTCCGGAGCGCGGGGCATGGATGCGGACCCGCCCCGGTCACCCCACACGACGAGCGTGCCATGACCGACATCAACGAAGCCCTGTGGGAGCGCTACCGGACCCATGGTGACCCGGAGGCCCGCTCCCAGCTGCTGGATCGCTACATCGGCCTCGTCCATCACGCGGCGCGCGAGATCATCCGGCGGGCCCCGCGGGAGATCGAGCTCGACGAGCTCGTGAGCGCGGGCACGCTCGGGCTGGTGCAGGCCCTCGAGGGCTTCGATCTCGAGCGCCGGCTGGCGTTCAGCAGCTACGCGGTCCCGCGCATCCGGGGAGCCATGCTCGACGAGATGCGCGCGCAGGACTGGGTGCCGCGCTCGGTGCGGACCCGCGGCCGCCAGTTGTCCCGCGTGCGCGACGACCTCGCGCAGCGCCTGGGGCGCGCCCCGGCGGCGGTGGAAGTGGCCCGGGCCCTCGACGTGGACATGGACACCTACTACCACTGGGCGGAGCAGGCCGAGGGCCGCGTCCTGCTGGCGCTCGACGCGCCCGGCGGCATGGGTGAGGAAGGGGATGCGCTGCTCTCCGAGACCATCCCCGATACCGAATCGGCGGACCCGGGCGTCGAGCTGACGCGTGCCGAGGCCCTGCAGGGGCTGCACGAAGCCTTCGCCGCGCTCCCGGCCAAGGACCGGCTGGTGCTGTCGCTCTACCACTACGAGCAGCTGAGCCTGAAGGAGATCGGTGACGTCCTGCACGTCAGCGAGTCACGGGTCTCCCAGATCCGCACCCGGGCGCTGGGGCGCCTGCGGGAAGCCATCACCCGCAACGGAGGTGAGCCATGAGAAGGAAGCTCTGGACGGCGGTCCTCGTCACGGTCGCGCTGCTGGTCCTCGCGGGGAACCTGCCCGGTCGCATCCCCGCCTCGTGGCTCGTCGCCGGCTCTGCGCTGTGGGACGGCATCGTCGCCCGCGTCCCGACGCAGTGGGAAGGCATCGTCATCGCCGGCTCCGCGCTCTGGGGCGAGTTGCTCGCCCGCCTTCCGGCGCTGGCGCTGGAACTGCAGACGCCCGCGTTCGCCGTGGGCTCGGCTGCGCTCCTGGCCGCGCTGGCGGGCGCCTGCTTCACACTCGCCCTCGTCTGCCGCCGTCGCGACCCGTTCAAGACCGTGGTCCGCCAGGTGCGCGGCGGCCGTCAGATCGCCGGTGTCGCGCGCCGCACGCGGCTGGCCCAGGACGCCGTGCGCACGCTTCTGCGTCCCGACCGCGCCGAGCGCCGCCGTTCCCGCCGCCGCCGGGAAGAACCTTCCGTGCCGGAAGGGTTGGCCCCCCGGAACGGCCGCGGTCAGACGCCCGTCGCGCGCGGGATGCGATGGATCGAAAGCAGTTAGCCGGTCGCCCGCGACCCTGGCGCGCACGGCATGCGCCTTGCTGACAGGGGAGTGGAACCCCGGCGCTCAGCGCCGGGAACGGAGGCAGGAGGAACCATGTCGATGCGGGGCATCGTGAACACGGCCCGCACCCTCTCGTACTACCGGAGGCTCCAGGAAGTCACGGCCAACAACCTCGCGAACGCGAACACCGACGCGTTCAAGGCCGACCGGATGACCGCCCGGCAGCTCCCGGGCCTGGAGTACCCCGTGCCGATCGAGCAGACGGACATCGAGCAGGGACGTCTGCACGAGACCGGCCGGCCGCTCGACGTGGGCCTCGAGGGCCCCGGCTACTTCGTCGTGAGCACCGCGCGGGGGGAGCGCCTGACCCGTGGTGGCTCTCTCCGGCTGGACGCCTCGGGGTGTCTCATGGACGGGCGGGGCGATCCGCTGGTGGGCGCGGAGGGCCCCATCCGGGTGAACGGCGCCCAGGTCGAGATCAAGGCCGATGGCACGGTGCTCGTGGATGGCAACAGTGCCGGACGCCTGCGGATCGAGACCGTGGATGATCCAGCCTCGCTCCTCAAGGAGGGCTCCGGACGCTACGTGCCCGGTGGCGCGCTGCGTCCCGTGCCCGACACCCAGGTGTTCGTGCGCCAGGGCTCGGTGGAGGAAGCCAACCTCGATCCGCTCCTGTCCATGGTGGAACTCGTGACCATCCAGCGCTCCTACAGCGCCAACATCGATGCGTTGAAGGTCCTGGACGGCGTGCTGGGCGCCGTCACCAATTCAGTGGGCAGGGTCCAGTGACCGGGCCCGCAGGGCGAGGCGCAGGCGCCACGGGCGTCACGCGACTCCGCCGGGAGAACGACCGATGAATTCGAGCCTGCGAACCTCCGCGAGCGGCATGGCCGCGCAGCAGCGCATGATCGACGTGATCGCCAACAACCTCGCCAACGTGAACACGACCGGTTTCAAGCGGAGCCGGATGAGCTTCGAGGACGTGCTCTACGAGACCCTCCAGGGGCCCCGCTCCGCGACCGCGCAGGGTTCCGAGACCGTCGGGCCGGTGCAGATCGGCAAGGGCGTGCGCATCGGCGCGGTGCTTCGCCTCCACGGGCAGGGCGCCCCCGAGACCACGCAGCGCCCGCTGGACGTCGCCATCGAGGGCGACGGCTTCTTCCAGGTCCGGCGTCCCGACGGCACCACGGCCTACACCCGCGACGGCAGCTTCACGCTCTCGGATTCGGGCACCCTCGTGACGAACGGCGGCCACGCGGTGCTGCCGGTCATCACCGTGCCCGCGGACTCGACCTCCATCACGATCTCTCCCGACGGCACCGTGAGCGCGCTCGCCGCCGGTGACCAGACCCCCGTCGAGCTGGGACGCATCGAGCTGGCGCGCTTCGTGAACTCGTGCGGCCTGCTCAGCATCGGCGAGAACCAGTACGCCGAGACGCCGGCCGCGGGCCAGCCCATGACCGGCTCTCCCCAGGAGGACGGCTTCGGCCGCGTGCTCCAAGGCGCGCTCGAGACCAGCAACGTCGAGATCGTGCAGGAGATGACCGACATGATCGCAGCGCAGCGCGCCTACGAGATCAATGCCAAGGCGATCACCGCCAGCGACGACATGGCGAAGGCCGCCAGTGGCCTTGTTCGCTAGCCTCTTCGTCCTCCTGCAGCTCGTGGCCCCCGCACCCGCGGTGGTCCCGGACTCCGCGGCGGCGCGCGTGGGCAGCTGGCTCGCCCGGGAGTGGGGCGTGTCCGAACCTGCGGTCCGACTCGAGTGGGGCCGGCTGTCCGCCGCGCTGCCCGGCGGAGCGCTGCCGTTCCGCGTCACGGGCCGGGGTGTGGCGGGCTGGTTCGTCGTGGTGTTCGGCCCGTCCGGCCGGGGCGCCGTGGCCGTCCGCCTGCGCGCCGGCGTGGAGGAAACCGTACCCGTGGCCGCGCGGCCGCTCGTGGCCGGCAGGATCCTCGACCCCGCTGACGTGCGGCTGGAGCCGCGCGTGTGCTGGGGGCCGCCCGCGCCGTCCTCCGAGTCCCGCCCGGGACCCGGCTGGGAGGTGCGCCGCGCCCTCGCGACCGGCGAGACGCTGGCGCGTCCCGCGGTGGTTCCGCCCGTGCTCGTCGCGGCGGGCGACCCGGTGCGGCTGGTGTGGGCCGGAGGCGCGGTCCAGGTCTCGGTGGCCGGCATCGCGCTCAATCGCGCGCGTCAGGGTGAGTCCGTGAGGGCCCGGGTGGAGGGCAGGACCGACCGGCTGGTCGGGACCGCCACCGCCACGGGCACCGTGGTGATCTCGAGTGGGGGAGACCGATGAGAGCGTCCCTTGCCGTCTTGATACTGGCCGCGCTGGCGGTCCCGGGGGCTGCCACCGCGCAGACCCCGGAGCCGCCTGCCGCGGGATCCGTCCCCGATTCGAGCGCCGCTGCGCCCGCCGGGCTCACCGGGCGCGCACCCGCGCGCCTCTCGTGGACCTCCGACCGCATGCCGCTGCGCGTGGGGGATCTCCTCACCGTCGTGGTGGACGAGGCCACCGCGGCGAGCGAGCGGGTCTCCAGGGTCGCCACCGGCGATCACGCCATTCGTGCCGACCTGAACGCGGGGGTAGGCGCGGATGTGATCGTCGGTCCGGCGAAGTCCTTCGGCTCGGGTTTCAAGAGCAACTCGCGCGACGTGGGGGAGGCCGGCCGGCAGGGCGACCTCACGGCCGTGCTGACCGTGCAGGTCACCGGGATCGAGGGTGACGGCACGATCCGGATCGAAGGCAAGAAGAAGGTCACCGTGGACGGAAGTGTGCAGGACCTCACGCTCAAGGGCCTGGTCCGCTCGCAGGACGTCTCGCAGACCAACTGCGTGCTCTCCAACCGGGTCGCGAACGCGGAGATCACCTACAAGGGGAAGAAGATCGCTCCGACCATGGGCATCGTCGGCCGCTTCCTCGCGATGTTGTGGCCATGAGCGCGCGTCCCCTGGGCATCCTCGGTGCCCTGTTCCTGCTGCTGGCCCTGACCGTGCCCGCGTCGGCCGAGGGCCGCATCGGCGACCTCACCCTGCATGCCGGCGACGTGCCGCGCCGCCTCGTGGGCTACGGGATCGTGGTCGGTCTCGACGGCAGCGGCGACCGCAGCTTCGGACGATCCACCGCCGGCACGCCCACGGTGCGCTCGGTGGTCAACCTGCTGCGCCGGTTCCAGATCGAGGTGCCGGCCGAGCAGATGCGCATGCGCGACGTCGCGGCGGTGCTGGTGACGGCGGAAGCCTCTCCGTACCTGCGCGCCGGAGGTCGCTTCGAAGTCCAGGTCTCCGCGATCGGCGACGCGACCTCGCTGCGGGGTGGCGTGCTGTGGATGACCCCGCTCGTGACCGACCCCGGGCAGCCGCCGCTGGCGACCGCGCAGGGCACGGTGCTGGTGTCCGACGACGGGGAGTCCCGCTCCCTCCGCGCCCGGCAGGGCAACACGGGGCGCATCCCGCAGGGTGGCCTGCTCGAGGTGGAGCTGCCCGCGGAGGCCATCTCCACGCGGCTGCTGCTGCGCCGCCCGGACCTCTCCACCGCGAGCCGCATCGCCGATGCCGTGAACGCGGTCTTCGGCGCGAACACGGCGAAGGCGGACGACCCCGGGGCCGTGACACTGACGCTGGCCGCCGGACGCACCGAAGGGGTGAACGCCTTCCTCGCCGCCGTGGACACCGTGCTGGTGACCACCCGCGAGCAGGCGCTCATCATCATCGGCGGGCGGGACGGCACGGTGGTCGCCGGAGGCGGCGCGACGGTGGGCCCGGCTTCCGTGAGCCACGGCAACCTGACCCTCCTGGTGGGTGGTCAGCCCACGACGGGCGGGGTGGCGGGCAGTCTCGTGCGCGTCGAGCCCCAGGCCTCCGTGCTGGACGTGGCCGCCGGGCTGCACGCCGCGGGGGCGAAGCCGGAGGAGATCGCCGCCATCTTCGAGGCGCTCCAGGCGGCCGGCGCCCTCCAGGCCCAGGTGGTGGTCCGATGAGCGCGGTGCGCGGGCCCGCGGGGCTGGCGGTGGCGCCGCGTCCCGATACGCACGCCCAGCTCCGCAAGATGGCCCACGAACTGGAAGGCGTATTCCTGAATCAACTCTTCAAAGCGATGCGCGCGAGCGTGCCAGAGGACGGCCTCATCGAGGCGGCACCGGGTCAGGAGCTCTTCACCTCCCTGCTCGACGAGCGGCTGGCCAGTCAGGCCGCGGAGCGGATGAAGGGTGGTCTCGGCGAAGCCCTGTATCGTCAGATGGCGAGGCGGCTCCCGCCCGAAGAAACCTCACCGACACCGGAGGTCAGGCCATGAAGCCGCAGTCGTTGAACCTGGTGCTGGAGGGGGCGCGGCCCGCAGCGCCCGCGGCCTCCGGGACGGCGCAGTCGCTCGAGCGGCTCACCGCCGCGCTCGAGCACGAGATCGTGGCCGTCCGCGAGCTGGGGGAGGCCCTCGTGCAGCAGCGTTCCGCGGTGGCCGCCAATGACGTCGCCGCGGTGAACGCCAGCGTCGACGACGTGGGGCGGCTCCTGCTGGCGGTGGACGGATCGCGCCGCCACCGCGTGGCGGTCGTGGCCGAGCTGGGTGGCAGTCCGGGCACCTCGCTCGAGGAATTCGAACCACCGCCCGGTGCCCAGGGCGCGGGCGCCTATGCCGCGGCGCGGGCCGCACTGCGCCGCGAGGCGGAGAAGGCCGCTCACGAGGCGGCCGTCAATCGGACCGTGCTGCGCAGCGCCGTCGAAGCCGGGAACGCGTTCCTCCAGGCGCTGTTCTCCTCCTCGGAGGATCCCCCGCCGGTCTACAAGGCGACCGAGCGCCAGGATCCTCCGAGAAGCCCCGGCTTCATCCTGAACCGGAGGGCCTGACCATGTCCCTCGCCAGTCTGCTGAGCATCGCCCGCTCCGCGATGTTCGCCCAGCAGCGCGCGATGAGCGTGACCGCGCACAACGTCGCGAACGCCCAGACCCCAGGCTACAGCCGCCAGCGGCTCGAACTCTCCGCGGCCTCTCCCGAGCTCACGCCGATCGGTCCCCTGGGCCGGGGCGTGACCGAGGTCAGCATCGAACGCGTGCGCAACACCTTCTTCGACTCCCGCTATCGCAGCGAGTCCGGGCTGCTGGGCAACTCGGCCACGATGGGAGACTTCCTGGGCCAGGTCGAGGCGGCCGTCAACGAGCCCTCGGCCGACGGGCTGGCGGCCTCGCTCGACGGGCTCTTCGGCTCGTTCGCGAATCTGGCGAACAATCCGGCCAGCTCCACCAGCCGTTCGCTGGTCCAGCAGGCCGGACGGCGCTTCGTCCAGCAGCTCAAGCAGCTCGACGCCACCGTGCACCAGGTCGCCGACGGCGCGGCCACGCAGATGCGCGACCAGGTGGGCCAGGTGAACGAACTGACCCGCCGGATCGGCGAGCTCAACCAGCAGGTTCTCTCCACCGGAGGGCCGAACGGGACCTCCCCCGACCTGCAGGACCAGCGCGACATGCTCGTGGACCAGCTCTCGAGCCTGGTCGGCGTGCGGGTGCTGGACCGCAGCGACGGCACCATCGCCGTGGTCGCGGGCGACACCATGCTGGTGGACGGCGCGAACGCCCAGACCGTGTCCGTGAACCCGCTGGCGGGGGGCGGCTTCAGCCTGACCACGGGCGGGGGTGGCACGATGGACCCGAAGTCGGGGAGCCTGCGCGCGCTCTGCGAGCTCACGACGACGACCCTGCCCGGCATCCTGCGGCAACTGGACACGCTGGCCCAGACGCTGGTCACCACCGTGAACGCGATCCACCGCTCGGGCTACACCCTGAACGGCACGACCAACACCGACTTCTTCGACCCGGCGGGGGTGACCGCGCAGAGCATCGCGCTGGCGCCCGCGGTCGTCGCATCGGGAGACGCCATCGCGGCGGCCGGGATCGCGGCCCCCGGGGATGGCACGATCGCGCAGCAACTCGCGGCCCTCACCACGACCGGTGTCGCGGCGCTGGGCGGGAGGAGCTTCCGGGACTTCTACATCGACCTCGCCGGGGTGATCGGCTCCGACGTGAGCGGCGCCTCACAGGACGCGCAAGCGCACCTGGCGATGGTGGACCAGGCCGACACGCTGCGCGCCAGCGTGAGCGGTGTCTCGGTGGACGAGGAGATGGTCGCGCTCATCAGCCAGCAGCAGGCCTACACGGCGGCCGCACGCATCGTGAACGTCGCCAACGAGATGATGCAGTCCGTGCTCGAGATGATCTAGCCCGGGCCAGCCCGGACGATCTCCGGGTCGCTGCTTCGACCGCGATCCGCGATGGCAGGGCCGCGGGCCGCTGCCCGGTGCGTGGCCGCTGCCCGGCGCGTGGCCTGCCCCCGGCGGTGGACCATCGTCCCTCGACCGGCGCCGGACCATCGCCCCTCGACGTGACCTGGGGCCCGGCCCGCGCCTCAGGCGGAGGGCCGTACGACTGTTGCGCCTTCCAGCAGCGGATGGAGGCGGTGCCTCCGCCAGATGGTCTCCAGCACCGAGGCCGACAGGCGGGTGCCCCGTGCGAGCAGCTTGAGGCCCGAGTCCGTGCAGAGGTCCTCCGCCAGCACCATGCCCGCCCGGAGGTCCGGGACGGCCAGCCGGACGCGCGAGTCGCGCAGTTCCCGCTGGGGCCCGCTGGCGAGCATCTCCTGGAGCTGCACGATCACCATGGGGTCGTAGCACGTGCCGCGGCGTTCTTCGAGCCCGTCCATGATCTCATCGACGGAGAGGTCGCCCGGGGCCGCGAGCGCGGTCGTGAAGTCGATGATCACGCGCAGGATCCGGGAGCGCAGCGGGATCTGGCCGTGCTGCAGGTGGCTTGGGAAGCCGGAGCCGTCCCAGTTCTCGAAGATCGCGCCGACCAGGTCCCCGGCCTCGCGAAGGCCGTCCACGCGCTGCAGCAGGGCGCGGGTGGCGAGCACGAAGCGCCGGTCGTGGACGCCCGGTGGGTGCGTCTCGGCATCGGGCTCGTCGCTCCCGGCCAGCACGCGGCCCATCTCGTGCAGGCGGGCGGCGATGTCGAGGTCGCGGCACATGGAGGCCGGGATCTCGAACCGTTCGGCGAGCCCCCGGGCCAGCTCCACGGCCTGCTCGCCGCGCGCGGCGGCCCCGGGGAGCCGCATGTCCACCAGGCTCACGAGCAGCTCGAGCAGGTGGTCGAAGCCCAGGCGGAGCTCCACGTGCAGCCGCTCGAGCTCCAGACGGTCGGAGCGGAGTTCGTCATTGACCCGCTTGATGCGCTGCATCCAGCGCACCTTCGCGAGCAGGTCCGCGGGCTGCACCGGCCGGGTCAGGTACTCGTCCACGCCGACGGCGAGCCCCAGGCGCTTGAACTCGGCGTTGTCGGCGGACACGACGAGCACGATCATGGCCTCGGCCATGCCCGGCTGGGCGCGGAGGCTGCGGCAGAGGTCGAAGGCGCGGGCGCCGATGAGCTCGTGGTCGACGATCACCAGCTCCGGCTGCTGCTCCCGCACCAGCGCCAGCACCTCCGCTCCCCGGGGGGTCGCGAGCGGGCGGACCCCGGGCTCGAGGGCCAGCATCGCGCGGAAGCCCTCCACCATCGCGTCATCGGCCGACGCGAGCAGCACGGTCGCCGGGCCGCTCACGTGGACGTCCCGGTCGCCGGCGGACGGTTGCCGCCCGCCGTGGAGTCGGAGGGCAGGCCGTCGGGCGACTTCGTGTCGGGCCGCCGCGCGTACTCGATCAGCATGGTGATGGTGATCCGCCGGTTGCTGGCCGAGTACGGGTTCGCGGGATCGCGCAGCTCGTGGTCGGCGAGGCCGCGGATCTGCACCACCTGGTCGGGCCCCATGCCGCTCCGCCCGAGGACGCGCCGCGCGGCGTTGGCCCGGTCGGCGCTCAACTCCCAGTTCGTGTAGGCGCTGTTGCCCGAGTACGGGCGGGCGTCGGTGTAGCCCTCGATGCGCACGGCGTTGGGCAGGGAGCCGAGCTCCCGGCCGACCAGCGCCAGGATCTGGACGCCGCGCGGGTTGGGCACGGCGCTGCCCGTCTCGAAGAACACCCCGGTCGAGTCCTCGAGCAGCTGGATGCGCAGCCCGTCGCTGGTGAGCTGGACCTCGATCTTGTCCCGGGCGGCGCCGAGATCGGTCAGTTCGTCGAGCTGGCTCTCCAGGTGCTGGGCGAGCGCCCCCAGCCGGTTGCGGCGCATGTCCATCACTTCGGTCGGCGTGAGCGGTCGCACCGTGGAGGTCTGCGCGCCCTCGCCGGGCATGATCGAGCTGCCGAACTCGTCGGAGCGTCCGAGCGGGTCCTGGAAGTAACCGGCGACCGCCGAGCGGATGTCGGTGCTCTGGTTCACGATCCACATCACCAGGAAGAGCGCGAACATGGCGGTCATGAAGTCGGCGAAGGCGACCTTCCAGGCGCCGCCGTGGTGGCCGCCCCCGTGCACCTTCTTCTTCACGATGATGATGATCGGTGCTTCGCGGTTCTTGTTCACCTCGCCCCTCCGGCCTTGGCCTGCGCCTTGAGGCTCTTGCAGGCGGCCTCCATCTCGGCGAAGGTCGGCCGCGACTCGGCGAAGATCGCGCGCCGTCCGAACTCGACCGCGACGATGGGGGAGAAGCCCTTCGCGAAAGCCACGACGCACGCCTTGGTGACGTGGAAGATGCGGGCCTCGGAGTTGTTGATGTGCTCGAGCCCGGCGGTGATCGGGTTCACGAAGCCGTAGGCGCAGAGCACCCCGAGGAACGTCCCGACCAGGGCCGCCGCCACCTTCTCGCCGATGATCTCCACCGGGCCGGAGATCGCGCTCATCGTGACGACGATGCCCAGCACGGCCGCGACGATGCCGATGCCGGGCAGCGCGTCGCCGACCCTCGCCATGGTCGTCACCGGCATCGCCTCCTGCTCGTGGTGGACGTCGATCTCGCCGTCCATGAGCGCCTCGAGGTCGTGGGGCGGCACGCTGCCGACCAGCACCAGCCGCAGCGAGTCGCACAGATAGACGATCGCGTGGTGGTGGCGCAGGACCGTGGGGTAGCGGGCGAAGAGCGAACTCTTCGCCGGGCCCTCGATGTGGGCCTCGATGGCCACCAGGCCATCGCGGCGGGCGGTCTGGAAGATCTCGTACAACATCTTGAGGACTTCGACATAGAACGTCTTGCCGAAGGGGGAAGGCTGCACGATCTTGGGCAGCTTGGCGCCGAGCGACTTGAGGACCGCAGGGGGGGTAGCGATCAGCACCGTTCCGGTGGCCGTCCCGAGGATGACGACGAGCTCCGAGATCTGGAAGAGGGCAATGAGCTTCCCCCCGGCGATCGTGAAACCGCCGGCCACGGACGCGATGACGACGATCAGTCCGATCAGGGCGATCATTCGCGTACTCCCATGGGCTTCGACCAGGACCGGCGGACGCCCGGCCGTGCATCCAGTATCGGTTTGGCAGACCGTGGCTTGAGTGCCGGATGCGGACCGTGGCGGCGGGCTGGCGGAGGTGCCGAAAGAGCCTCAAGGAATCCGCCCCCGGCCCGATACTCAACAATGACTCCGGACGGCCCCTGGCCCGCCTGGAGTGCCGATGTCCCGGTCGGGGACGTGTCCTGTGTCGCTCAACTCGAGGCGGATCCGTGAGCAAGAGCGCCCTGGTGGTGGATGATTCCGCGACGATGCGGGAGATGGTTTCCTACACGCTGAAGCAGGCAGGCTTCGAGCCCCTGGTCGGGAAGAACGGCCAGGATGGGCTGGAGCAGCTGTCCGGCGCACCGATGGATCTGATCATCACCGATCTCAACATGCCGGTGATGGACGGTCTCGCCTTCATCAAGGCGGTCCGGGCCCGGGACGAGTACAAGTTCACCCCGATCCTGATGCTGACGACGGAGTCCCAGGCCGACATGAAGGCGCAGGGGAAGGCCGCCGGCGCCACGGGCTGGCTGGTGAAGCCCTTCAATCCGGAGATGCTGCTGCAGGTGATCGCGAAGGTCGTACCCAAGACTTGAGCGGAGACGATCCATGCAACCCCGCGCGGGTCGTGGTGGTGACCATCCCACGGAGGACACGATGACAACTGGTCCGGCCGGTGACGTGACCGCCGCGATGAACGCTGCGGCCGACGCGGCCCGTTGGGATGGAGCCCCGGCGCCGATGCCCGATCTCCGGGACCGCCTGTACCTCCTGCGCGACGAGGTGCACACGACGCTGCACAGCGAGTTCGACACGACGGCGGTGGACCTCGAGCAGCTTCGCGGGATCCTGGCGGATGCCGCCGAGAAGCTCTCCGCCGCGTTCTGCGTGATGACCGGGAGCCTTTCCGAGCTGGTGCGCCTGATCGAGGCGGCCCCGGCCACGCCCGGCGTGGCGCCGCTGTCCGAGGTCGCGCTGATCGCCCGGGACATCACCTCGAGGACGGGCAGCACGGTCCAGAGCCTGCAGTTCGAGGACATGGCCACCCAGCTGCTCCAGCACGTGGGCCGTCGTCTGGCCACGCTCGAGCTGTTCTCGAAGGACATGGCGATCCTGCACCCCCATCCCGACAATCCCCGGGCCCCCTTGACGGACGAGGTGCTGGACGATCTCTTCCGGCGGCTCGATCTGCACCGCACGGAGCTCCTCGCGGTGGGACGCAAGACGGTCCAGCAGCAGTCACTGGATTCCGGCGGCATCGAGCTGTTCTGAAGCCATGAAGGCCCTCGTGGTGGACAACGACCGCATCTCGCGCGCGGTGATCAAGCGCCTGCTCAGCCATCTCAACGTCGAGGTGGTGGAGGCGGACAACGGTCTCACGGGGCTGCAGCAGCTCGAGCTGGTGGACCCCGACTTCCTGGTGCTCGACATCGAGATGCCGATCCTGAACGGGCTGGAGGCCCTGAGCGCCATCCGCCAGTCCCCCCAGCGGGCGGACGTCCCCGTCATCTGCGTCTCGGCGTCGAGCAGCAAGGAGAACGTGACCCGCATGCTGGGGCTCGGCGTCGCCGACTACATCCTCAAGCCCATCAACCCGGTCGATGCGCTGCCGCGTTTCAAGAACGTCATGTTGCGCTCGACGCAGTGGCGCCAGCGGCGCGAGGGCGGGACCTTCAACACCCTGCTCATCGTGGACGCGGATCCGAACTTCCTGGCCTTCGTGCGGCCGCTCCTCGAACAGGAGTTCGACGTCACCGACGTCTCCTCGAGCACGCAGGCGGCCGTGCGCTTCCAGGATTCGGCGGTGAAGCCCAGCCTGGTGTGCGTGGCGGAGGGGCTCCCGCTCATCAGCGAGGACGTGCTGGTGGACGTCATCCGCAAGATGTCCATCCAGGACGGCTCGACCCCGCCGCAGATCTTCCTGCTCTCGAACTCGGACGTGGACGCCGAGAAGGCGGTGCGCTACGCGGGGGTGGTGCGCAAGTCGTTCGTCCCCGAGCAGTTCCTGGAGGAGTTCCGCCGGGTGGTGCTGCGCGACCAGAACACGTTCGAGAAGCTGCGCCATCTCGTGCGCGAGGGCCTGCGCAAGGAGCTCGTCACGGCGACCCAGCAGACCATGGGCGTGATGATGGGCAAGGAGGTCACGGCCTTCGGCGAAGAGGACCAGAAGGGCGTCGAGTGCCCCACCGGCGTGTGCGCGCGGGTCACCCTGCGCGACGCCGAGAGCGGCACCACCCTGCACACCGAGCTCGTCATCGGCCGCGCCCAGGCGGAGAAGATCGGTTCGCAGGTGCTGAGGCGCGAGAGCACGTTCGAGGACGGTGGTTCCGAGGTGCTCTACGAGCTCGTGAACACCATCGCCGGCCGCATCCGCGCAGGGCTTCACTCGCGCGGCTTCGATCTCAAGATGGGGCTGCCCGAGGTGGTGACGGAGGAGGTGGGGGAAGTGCCTTCCGACCTCACGGCCGTGTTCCGCTGCCTGGAGGGCGAGGTGTTCAGCCTCGGCCTGCGCGTGGTGAAGGGCGAACTCGATCTGCTGGGTGAAGCGCAGTCCGCGAAGCCGGCGTCCGGGGCGACCGCCCCTGCCGGGGCTCCCGCCGAAGCCGTGGCCGCACAGGCTGTGGACGACGTGCTCTTCTAGGAGTGACCTGATGGGAACCTGCAGGACGGATGGATCCGTGCAGCCGCTCCGCGTCGAGACGGACGGTCAGCAGCAGCGCCTCTGCCTCGAGGGCGTGGTCAACGCGGCGCAGGCGCGCCGGCTCAGGGAGGAGGCGCTCGTCGCGCTCGCCGGGGCCGGGCCGGTGACGGTCGATCTCGCGCGCGCCGAGTACCTGGACGGTGCCGCGATGCAGGTCCTGCTCGCGCTGCACATGGAACTCGTCGCGCGGGGACGCGCTTTCAAGGTGGTGGCGATGGCTCCCTCGGTCGAGGACACGTTGCGGGTCGTCGGGCTCGCGGAGGCTTTCGCCGCCGATCCGCGAACTGCCCTCGAGTCGGGGGGGGGTGAGCTCTCATGAAGGTGGATCTCAAGCGTTTCCACGAGACCTTCTTCGAAGAGGCCTTCGAGCACCTCGCCACCATGGAGGCCGGCCTGCTCGAGCTCGAGACCCGCGGGGACGATGCCGAACTGCTGAACACCATCTTCCGTGCGGCTCACTCTATCAAGGGGGGCAGCGGCAGCTTCGGCTTCACCGAGATCGCGCGCCTCACCCACGTGCTCGAGAACGTGCTCGACCGCCTGCGCGGCGGCCGGCTGGCCACGGAGCCCGCGCTCACGGCCCTGCTCCTCAAGGCGACCGATCTGCTGCGCGACCTGGTCGAGGCGACGCGCTCCGAGCAGGCCGGGACGGTCCCGATCGACGAGACGGTGGCGGCGCTGGAGGCCACGCTCAGCGTCGAGCCGGCGGCGGCCGGGCCGGCCTCGGCGCGCGCGCCCGCGGGCGCGGGTCCTGGAGCCGTCTGCGAGATCAGCTTCCGCCCGCACGCGGGTTTCTTCCGCCAGGGGCAGGACGTGTTCCTCCTGCTGCAGGAGGTCGCCGAGCTGGGCGAGGTGCTGGAGGCGAAGTGTGACCGCTCCCGGCTCCCGGCGCTGGAGGCGCTGGATCCGGAGGCCTGCTACCTGTCCTGGACCTACCGGCTGCGCGGGGTGACCAGCGAGGCGGCCGTCCGCGACATCTTCATGTTCGTCGAGGACGCCTGCGATCTCATGATCACGACCGTGGCGGAGACGACTGCGTCGTCGTCCGCGGCGGCGCCGGCATCCGCTGGAGCGCTCGCGCCGAAGCGGCAGGCCGATGCGTCCTCGATCCGCGTGCCCACCGAGAAGGTGGACGCGCTCATCAACCTGGTGGGCGAGCTGGTCATCGCGCAGGCGATGGTGAGCCAGGTCGCCAGCGGCATGACCGGCGAAGGCCTGATCCAGATCCAGGAGGCCCTGGGCATGGTCGTGCGCAGCACCCGGGACCTGCAGGAGCGCGTGATGTCCATCCGCATGCTGCCGGTAGGGTCCGTGTTCAACCGCTTCCCGCGGACCGTGCACGACCTGGCCCTGTCGCTGGGCAAGCACGTGCGCCTGGAGATCTCCGGCGCGGACACCGAGCTGGACAAGAGCGTGATCGAGCGCCTCGGCGACCCGCTCACGCACCTCATCCGCAATTCCGTGGACCACGGCATCGAGTCACCCGAGGAGCGCGTGCGCTGCGGCAAGCCCGAAGAGGGCGTCGTGCACCTGCGGGCCTTCCACGAGGGCGGCAGCGTCGTGATCGAGATCGCGGACGACGGCAAGGGTCTCGATCGTGAACGCATCCGGCAGAAGGCCGTCGCCCAGGGCCTGGTGCGTGCGGACGCGGTGCTCGCCGACGAGGACATCCATGCGCTGCTCTTCCGCCCCGGCTTCTCCACGGCGACCGTCGTCACGGACGTCTCGGGACGCGGGGTGGGGATGGATGTGGTGAAGCGCAACGTCGATGCGCTCAACGGCGCGATCATCGTGTCGAGCGTCGCGGGACAGGGCAGCCGCTTCCGCATCCGGCTTCCCCTCACCCTGGCCATCCTGGACGGGCTCTCCATCCAGGTGGGCCGGGAGATCTTCATCTTCCCGCTCCTCGCCATCGCGCAGTCGGTGCGCCCTGCGCCCGGCGCGATCAAGACCGTGTTGGGCGGCCGGGGCGAGATCTTCGTGCTGCGGGGCGAGCAGGTCCCGCTGCTCCGGCTGGATCGTCTGCTGGGCATCGCCGGGGCGGTGACCGATCCGTACCAGGGCATCGTGGTGGTGCTGGAATCGGACAGCTGCCGGTTCGGGGTGCTGGTGGACGACGTGCTGGGGCAGTCCCAGGTCGTCATCAAGAGCCTGGAGCAGAACTACCGGAAGGTGGACGCCGTCATGGGAGCGACGATCATGGGGGACGGCCGGGTCGCGCTCATCATGGACGTGGTGGAATTGCACCGCATCGCCGTCCGGCGCCAGGATGAGACGGAAGCAGCTGCCGCAGAGGCGGACGCGGAGACGGGCGCAGAGGCCGTAGTCACGGCCTCGGTCCCCTGAGGTCGGCGGGGCCCGGCCAGCCCGCACGATTCATGAAGCGTGCGGGCTAACGGGCCCCGTTTCGCCTGCGGTTCTGCGACTCGAGGTCCAGCGCGATGCAGTTCAGGTCGATGAGCGCGTCCTGGATCTTGTCCAGCACCCGCGCGGGCGAGTCCGCCATGCGGGCCGCGGCCTCCTGGAAGCGCGCCGTTGCCTGGTAGAAACCCTCGGCCACCGCCGCCGTCTCGTCGTGCGAGGCCGCGATCTCCCGCTGACGTGCGGCGGTTTCGTCCGCCAGCGCTTCGAGTGCGGCGCGCTGCCCGGCGGGCAGGTCGGCGATGCGGGCGCGGAGCTGGTTCAGCGTCTGGTCGTAGCGCGTGGTGTCCATGGTGTCCTCCCTGGACACGATTGTAAACGACCGCGTTTTCGCGAAGCCAGGAAATAACGCCTGCCCGCTCCGCCCGGGACGCTCCCGTCGTGCAAATTGCACGATGCCTGCCCAAGTCTTCAAGGATCCGGCGCACGGAGCGACACTCAATCCTGGATAGGATTCCGCATGCGTCCGTGCTCACGCGCGGACTCTGCCGTCAGGTGGCCCGTCGCGCCGCCGTGTCCGCAGACACGGGGTGGACGCTGAAGTGCCGCCCGCCTGCCTGTCCGGGACGGAGGAAGTGGACATGGAGAAGCACGAGCAGAACGTCTCCGGGATCA
>JANXPZ010000169.1 GCA_025357055.1 Candidatus Eiseniibacteriota bacterium
CCCCCCTCACCGCCGCCCGCGACGATGATATGGGGGACTGACCCATTCTCCAGTGCGGCGGCATAGTCGATCCCCTGACCGAACCCGACCGTCACGCCGTGAGCAGTCTTATCGAACACACGTCCGCTCCCACTCAGTTCCCCCGGATGAGGACCGTCCTCATCAATGAGGCCCTGCGCAGCGATGTTTGCCTCGATGGCCGTCTCGACGATGATTCCAGCCTCGTCCAGCCACTCGCGCTCGCTCGCCTTGAGGGCGGCGTCTGCAGCCTGGAACTTGGCGACCAGAGCCGCATCCCCGGTGACGATGACGGCCATCAGATGTTCCCCGGTGCCATGCGCTCGCAGTAGAGCTTGGTGAACGTCTGCGTCTGGTCGATGTCGATGGCGACGATCGCCCAGTGCAAGCCGGTAGAGACGACCAGCATATCGTCCTGCAGGTCGATGAGCGGCCACGCTCCCGAGAGCTGGACGTAGATGTACTCCATCTCGGTCGTGACTGCGGCAGCCATTGTCTCCTCGCGCTTCATGCGCGCGTTGCCGACGTTACCGGGCGAGACGATAGCCGGAATATTCGAGTGCCCGGCGCGCGCGCTGGCGTGCGCCTGGGTCACGTCCCCTTTGGTGACGGTCTCCGCCCCGGTGTAGATGGTCACCAGGTCAGTGAAGCGTACAGCGAGGGCCTCGAGGAGGGGAGGGCCGCCGAGGGGGGTGGCGCGCAAGGCCATCAAAACCCTCGCTTGTACTGCTTCAGGAGCATCTCTTCACGCGAGAAGACTCCATCGGGCATCTCGGCGGTGGCAAAGCCGAGTTCAGTGACGGGACCAAACATCTTGAAGTCCTCACGAAGCTGTTTGGCGCGCGAGCGCAGCTCCTTCGCCACCTTAGCCCCGTCCGTGGAGGTGCCCATGATGGTGAGCACCTTCTGCGTCAGGACCTCGTTGGTGGCGATGGAGTCGAGCGCCATCGCGGCGCCGGGCCAGTAGTGCCCGGCGATGGCGACGAACGCCTGCAGATCCTCGTCCTGGAGAATCTGCCGCGTCGAATCAGTATCCGACACGAGGAGACGCATCTTGCCGAGTTCAGTCGCGGGGTCGAACGAGAAAGTCAATTCGTCGCCTTCTTCGACTTCGCTTTGGTCACACGCGTCCTCGAGGCCGCTTTCTTGGTAGCCGGCTTATCGACGACCACTTCATCGCCCGCTTTCTCCTGCTGCTGGTGCATCTCGAGGATGCGGCCAGCTTCAGAGGCGATCTGCTTGGCTGTCGCCAACGCTTGTGCGGCCTCTGAAGCTTCGGCCTCGTCTATGAATCCGTCTGCGTCGGCGGGCTGCCCATGCTGGGGAGTCCAAGGAAAGTCATTCATCGGGGCAACCTCCTCTCTCGTCTCATCCGTGCCCCGGGGGGCCGCCTAAAAGGCCCCCCGGGTGGTCGGGATAGAGCTACTCAGGTCACGGACCAACCTGACAGTACGCATACCTGCATTCCAGCGGGGATCCGCCATGGACGTCCCTGACGCGATAAGCGATGGCGTCGTTCTCGAAGTCACCGTCCATCGGATTGCCGCCGGAGCCGTTGCTCTTGATGCGGATGTCCGGGCCGACGTTGCCGGCGAGGAAGTCCATCTGCAGCGCGCTCGCGCCGCCCGGCTCGGCGAACAGATACCAGGTGGTATCCGCGGTGCCGGTCAGGTCGATGGTCTCGAGATAGTCGTCGACGATGAGCTGCAGGCCCCAGCGGGATGCGGGGTTCGTAGTGGGGATCGGGGTGACCGATGCCTGCTGCTGCACCATCGTGCTCGTAAGGGCCGCCCATGCGGCGTCCTCGAGAGAGCCGGGCACGACGAGATACTTCGGCGTGAGGCCGATGCGCTCGCCGTTCGGGTCGGTCTGCATCTTCATCAGCTGCCGAGTAGCCGACAGGTTGGTGAGGGTGAACGGGAGCACGCCCTTGTTGGTCACGTTCTGACCGTCAACGTCCACGATCGGAGTGCCGAAGAGAGCGGCCTTGGGACCGGTCGCCGAAGAATAGATCCGCGTCGCGTTCTTGGCCTGGGTGCGGGCAACCGCAGTCGCGAAGCGCTGCGGGATATCGGAGAAAGCCCCGAGCGCGTCGTTGATGATGCTCTCCCAGAGGATGTTGAACCGGCGGCCGTACTTGACGACCGAACGGTTGTACCCAGAGGTGCCCGAGGGCGACTCGGTGTAGGGAGCGCCCGGCAGGACCACCGGCAGTTCATTGTCCTGGCCGTACACCTTGAGCTTGCGGTGCACGTTGAAGTTCGGCACGGTGCCGGTGGGGATCCAGCGACGCCACTCAGCGGGCATCTCGGCGTACTTCGCCAGCATATCGCGCTGGATCATGAAGCCGAACAGGGTCGGGAAGTCGCCGGGAGCGATCGCCTCGGTGAGGTTCCGAACGTGGTCGTGACGCAGGTCGTCGACCCAGCGCGAGACCGTGTACGGGTCATTCGCGAGGATCTCGTTGAGCTGGGTAATGCCAGCCTTGATGCGCGGGGTTTCCTTCAAACGGACGAAACCCTCGTCATCCTTGAAGGTCTGCAGTTCATCAGCCATAGTGGCTATTCCTTTCTCATTGGCCGAGTGGACTCAGCCACTTAGGCGACAGGGACGCAACGGACAAAGACAGTGGCGGCCGGCTGGGTCGCGCCCGTCTTGGACTCAGCGCGCAGCGTGCCGCCCAGAGCAATCTCCCACTGAGCGTCGTCAAGAGTGGCGCAGCGCACGAGAGCCTTGTCGGCGCCCGACGCAGCCATCGGGTCGGAGATCGCGACGCCAGCGCCGGTCTCGATAGTGAACGTGGTGGTCGCCACCCCCGCGCCCTGCAGCACGAACCAGGCGTCGATGACCCGCTCTTTGCGGGCAAGCACGATGTCCTTGGCTGCGAGAGCACCGGCCGCGATGTCGAAGCGGTGGATGACATCGGGACAGCCGGTCGTGTTGGCGTCGGCGACGTTGGTCAGCTTCGATCCGTCCACACTGGCCGCGGCGAGCTTGGCGAGCGTGACATTGGCGTTCAGGATCTTCACCGTGGTCACGGCGTCGGCATTGATCTTGGCGACGTCGACCGCATTGGCGGAGATGTTGGCAGCGGAGATCACGCCTGCGCCCAGCGTCGCGGCGCCGTGGCCGGGGACGTGGAGCACCCTGACATCCCCGCTGAGCCCCGCACCAAGCGTGCTGTACGCATAGCCGAACGGCGTACCCGTGGCGACGTTGTCGATGTCGTCAGTGGCATCGGCATAGAACAGCGTGTCGCCGAGAGCAATGCCCCCGCCGACGCGGTCGTGCGTGTGCAGCGTGTGGACGCGCTGCCCGAAATCGACGACGGTCACGCCAGCGGCGTTCTTAACGTCGACAGCGACGCCGGTCAGGAAACCCCACCGGCACGGGTCGCCCCCCTTGGGGCTGACCGGGTCAGTGACGACTACCGGCAGAACCCAGGCGTCGTGGATGACTTCAGCGTTGGACATGATCTGTTACCTCCCGGCGGCGGTAGCCGCCATCTTCTTCGCCTGCTCGTCGGAGTAGCCCTCGCCCGCATAGCGGACGCGATACGACTCCTCGAGCTTGGCATGAGCATCATCGCTCTGCGTGGATTTGCCCTGATCGCGGACCTTGCCCGATTCTGTCAGCTTGGCGACGTAGTCAGCCTCACTGGTGATCGCCTCGGCGACAGCCTCAGTCAGAGCGGTAGCGTCGAGCTTGCCGTCGACGGCGAGCTTCGCCGATTTCACGAGGATCTCCGTGAGGCGAGCCTTGGTGATATCGGGCAGATCAGCCTTGCCGACCTCGCCGCCGACAAGCACGCGGGCCTCGGACAGAGCCACGGACTCGCGCAGACTGCCGAGTTCCGCACTCATCGCCTCGTTCGCGGTCGCGAATTCGGCGGCCTTCGCCTCGGAGGCTGCGAGCGCCTCATGGGCCTTCTGCAACTCATCCATGTCCTGATTCTCCTTGAGATTGCTGGCTGGGTCGTCCTTGAGGGTTTTCTGGGCGTCGGGGGCAGGAGGAATAGCGTCGTGGGGGTCGCGCCAGCTCTCCATGAGAGCGAGCACCTGTCCGCCGCGACCAGCTTTGGTGACGAAGTCGACGGCGCTGTGGATGGGGCTGTTGAAGATTTCCTTGACGATGCGACCCCTGCGCCCCTCGGCTTCACCCTCGGCGAACGCGCCCGGGGAGCGGATGGAAACGCCGATGTGCGGCTGCAGCGCGTTGATGAGCCCCTTGTACTCAGGGACCACGGCCGCCCTTGCGTAGAGCCCCGGACCGGCAGCGCCACTCTCCTGGTAGACGGGCGTCGTCGCGATGGTCGCAGCAAGGTCCTTTACGGAGCCCTCCGGGCGCTCACGCTTCTGAGACTCTGTCGGGTGGTCCAGAAACATCTGCGTCCCGACTGGAAACGCGATCGGCCCGTCTCGTTTGAGGATTTCAGCGGAGTAGTAGCCGCTTGATCCCCAGCCAGGAGAGAGAAGACGAATGTCGATGGTGTTGTCGTCAGATACAGCCTTCTCGAGAAGGTCGACGACGTCGCCCTCAAGCGCTTCCTGCGCGTTTTTTGTGTCGAGGGCCGAAACCTCTGCCCGAAGCATCGCGCGCTCCTCGGGGGTCATGCCCTCGAGCATCTGCTTGATCTCTTCTGCAGTCACATCATCACCCCTTCTGGGCCGGAGATTGCGGAGGCGCGTCGATATGCGGCGACTTGACTTTTTGGTTTTGCTGGGCCGCCTGCTGCGCCGGGGTCAGGGTCGCGCCGTCGGTTCCGGGGAGCACGGGGGAGTTGGGGCCAGCGGCGGGGACGGGCTTCTCGCCTGGCGCAGCAGGCTTTGCGTAGGTCTCGATAGGCTTGGCCGTCGATTTGCCACCGTCCTTGGGATAGAAGATCTCGACGACCTCGTCGACCTCGTCGATGCCGAGCGCCTTGAGCAGGATGCGCAGGATGGTCGGCCCGTCGTTCATCACCTGTATCGGCTGGCCGTTCAGCGTGATCCCCGTGACGAGCGACTGTACGACCGACTGCACGTCCTGCTGCAATACCGGCGGGAAGTTCATGTCTATGTTGATCTCGACGAGCTTGCGGTCAGCCTTGATTTTCATCAAGCCGGTATCCTCGTCGTATCCGGCTGAAGTGACCTTCTTCGACCTGGGTGCCAGCGCAGCGGCTTCGATCGCGACCGTGCAGCAGTCGGAGAAGACTTCGGACCAAAGGTTCTGACGGGAGCGGAACATCAATTCCGTGGGGCGGTCGAGAGTCTTCGCGGAGGCGAGGTTTCCGGAGGCGGCGTCGCCGTAGAAGTTCGAGGGCGTGCCCATCGCCGCGCAGGCCATGAGCATGATGCGGTTGAACTTATCCGGGTCTACGGCCGCCTTGGAGACGTCGAGCGCCTTGAGGTCGATACTGTCGTTGGCGACAAAGGTCGAGCCGGTCACCGGCGCCGGGTTCGTCTCCTGCGAGGTGGTGCCGAGCGTGGACTGCAAGCGGGCCTGGATGGCTGATATCTGCGCCTGGGTCGCGCCTTCCTTTTTGAGCACCATCGCCCACTTCGCGAGGGCCTTGACCGTCTTCTTGTAGTCCTCGAGGACTTCTTTGTAGGCGCGCGCCCAGTCGAGCGCCGGATAAGTCTCCGGCACGCCGAAATCCATGTCGGAGAACCCGCCGGTCTTCCGGTGAAGGACCGGCACATCCCAGTCGATCCCGACGTCCCGGTACATCGGTTCGCTAAGCTGGTCTGTCTCCCCGGCGAGCAGCCCGGCCTCGCGCTTTGCGCGGAGGAGGCGCACGTAGTTCCAGTCGGGGTAGTAGCGCCTCTGGGCACCATTTGAGGTCGACCACTCGCGCAGATAGAAGTGCGGCACGGTGTCGTCATCGTCGTCGTAGACGATTCCCGCCATCTTGTCGACCTTGAAGCGGCGGACCTGCACGCGCCCGGAGGAGAGATTGACGTAGAAGCCGAGGAAAAGGTTACCTTCGACGCGGAGCTTCCGCTCGGCATCGAGGCAGGCTTCCGACCCGGTCAGCGCGCGCTGGTTCGAGGGGTCGTCGATGAAGCGCTGCACCACGTCGTTGAGGGCGCTGTTCTTGTCGGCTTTGATCTCGTAGCCCTGACCCCAGACGTAGTACGCCTGCAGGTCGACGGGGCGGCGGATGATCGGATTTTTTAGGTACATCAGCCTCGAAAGGCGGATGATGTCACGCAGGGCTTCGCGAGTGAATTGGAAGTCGCCATTGTAGCCGTAGATGCGCTCCCAGCCGACGTCCTCGATGAAGTTCTCAAGCTCGGAGATGCGTTCCTCGAGGAGCCCGTTCTGACCAACGACCTTGGTCATGTCCGAGAGGACCTCAACCACGCGGGCATCGTTCCCAGCGGCAACCTCAGACAATGCTTCCGCAACACGGGTGTCGACATCCGTGCCAAGGATCCCTCGCAGGGTCGAGGTCAGGCTCACAAACGGAGCCTTTCACAAGCTGAATAAGTATTCAACCATACTTTGCTGCGCGAGTTTTTATTCAGCAGTCAACGAAACCGGAGACACCTCCGTAGGAGGTGGTCCCGGTTTCGTTGCGGCGCAACGCGAGATGTGATTTGATGCAGACATCGGCCCCCAAACCGAACCTAGCTCCCTCACGGAGCGGGTCGGGGTGGGGGCCGCCCTACGCTAGCGGTGGAAGACTCCATGTCGATCACATCTATCCGCTCAGTAGGGAGAAATCATGTTCTCGCGAAGATCGTCCTCCACGGTGAATCGAGGAGTCAGGTTGTTCACCGGATGTTGTGCTGCCCACACGGCCAGAGCGAGCGCGATCACCGTGTCGTCATGTTCTCCGTCGGGAGCCGAGTAAGTGAAGCCCCCGGATGGGCTGATCGTATACTGATAAGCGCTCAATTCCTGCCTCAGCACAGGGATGCCTGGGAACGAGACGGACTTGGTCTGTATCGTGACCGAAAGGTTCTGGATGAGCTGCACTTTGCGCTGCCCGATGAGCATGTAGGGGAAGACCGGCACGCCTCTGGCCCGTAGGAAGTCGTGGATCGGATCCCCGATACCCGTGCTGTCAATCAGCACCGGGGCACCCCCGTACAGGGCGCTTGTCTGGGCGATGAGGTCCATCTGCAGGTCCCAGTTGAGCGTGTTGAGGCGCTGAAAACCGCAAATGTGCGGAGTGACGATGCCTCTTACCTGGTCGTCGTTGCGAATCGCGTCGAGGTCGATGACGAAGATGACCGTGAAGTCGGAATGCTTCGCCAGGTCAACGCCGAGTGCGTAGCGGTGCCCGAGGATAGCGGCTGCGGTCGAGGGCTCGTAGAGGTCACCATAGATGCAAGCCTCGACACCGTGAAAGACGCCCGCCGCCTCACTGAGGAAGTCCGCCAAGTACTCCTGGGAAAACACGTCGGCAGGCAGCGTGTTGCGCGCCTCCTCGACCTCGGAATCAGGCACGTAGATGCTGGTCGAGGTAGGGACCTTGAATGAGGCGTAATCGGGCTGCTCGGGGTCCTCGCCGCGCTGGTAGAGGCCGTACACCCAGTTCTTGCCCTTGGGCGTGGTCGTGAACAGCGCCCGGCCGTTTGTGTCGGAGAGCATGGGGCGAAGTACCTGTTCCCAGGCCGCCCGTGCCATGAACGCCGCTTCGTCGAGCACCATCAGGCCGACTCCCTCCCCGCGGAGGTTCTCGTAGCGCTCGGCCGACTGGAAGACGGTCTTGCCGCCACTCTTCCAGGTGATCGTCATGCGCCCCTGAGCCTGGGTCTTTGACTTGATCGCCGAATCAAACTTCTGCGTGCAGACGGTGAAGCCCTTTTCCGCCTGGCCGTAAGTCGGGGCTACCCACCAGGAGGGGTACTCGATGTTCTCCCACGAGTAGGCGGCGATCTCGTTGACGCCCGCAAAAGACTTCCCGGCGCGCCTACCACAGACGACCACGCGGAACCGCGCCATGCACTGGTGGACCTCGAGCTGCCAATCCTGGGGCGTATACAGCTCGAGCAGCAGCTTGCGATCCTGCGGCGTCTTGGGCGCGCGGGCCTCGTGCGGGGCGGCGTAGCGGCGGGCCATCAGGCGGCGCGATCAGTCATCGCGTCCACGCACGTAGCGGCCGATCCCGGTGATGTGCGTGAAGTGAACGGTCGAATCTTCCGGGGACCAGCTTTCGCCGCTCACCGGATCGCAGTCGAGGATGCGACGAAGGTGTTCTGCGCGGGCTGCGTGGGCTACGTGGGCTGCGTCACGGCGCTCGGTGCGAAGGTCCAAAAGAAAGATCACGACGAGCGCTCCGATGGAAAGAGCGTAGGTCGCAGCGACCCCGATGAAGACGCCGGTCCAGAAGTTCACGACCGACCGCTCACGGGGCTCACTGCGTGCTCTCAGCGGCCGCAGCGATCGCAGAGATCGCGCGCTGCTGGTCCTGGTAGCCCGGGTGGTTCGGGTTGACCAGCGGGGCAACGTTCATGTGCTCGCCGTA
>JANXPZ010000176.1 GCA_025357055.1 Candidatus Eiseniibacteriota bacterium
GCTCTCCATCGCCGGGCTCCTCCTGGCCCTGTCGGCCGCGTCGTGTGGCAGGCCGGTCGCCAGCGGGGCGCTGCAGACCGCGCCCGCCGGGGACGCCCCGGCGGACAGCTCCGCCATCCTGGTTGCAAAGGCCGAGCAGGCCGAGCCGTCGGACCTCGACCGTCCGCTCGAGGAGTTGTTCGCCCTGACCTGTGAGCACCAGCGCAAGACCTTCGAGTGCGCGGAGTGCCGCTACGAGACGGGCGTCGTCTGCGCGCCGGCGAGGCTCTTCGCCGGCGGGCTGCTCCAGACGCGGAAGGCCGTCCGCGAGCGCATCGCCATCCCGCTGCAGTTGACCGGCGAGGTGCGTTTCGACGAACGGAGGGTCACGCACCTGAACACCCAGGCCGAGGGGATCGTGCGCCAGGTCCACGTCGCGCTCGGGGACCGGGTGAGCGCGGGGCAGGCCCTGATCGAGATCGAGAGCGTGGCAGTGGGCGAGGCCGAGGGCGCCTGTCTGGAGGCGCAGGCGGTGCTGCGGCTCGCGCGTCGGAACCACGAGCGGGCGCTCGGGCTGCGCAACGAGGGGATCTCCTCGGAGAAGGAATACCTCCAGGCCCGCCAGGAGTTCGAGACCGCCGAGATCCGCGCGGAGTCGGCGCTGGGCGTGCTGACCCGCCTCGGCATGTCCGCGGCCGACGCGCGGAGACTCGGCCCGGAGTCGGCACGGGGCCGCCTGACGCTGCGCGCCCCCGCGGGCGGCACGGTGCTCTCCCTGCACGCGGTCCCGGGCGAGGTCGCCCGGACCGAGGAGCCCCTGGCGACCCTCGGTGACGACGCCACGGTGTGGGTGTGGGCCGATCTCTACGAGCGGGACGTCGCCCGTTTCTCGCGCCGGCAGATCGAACGGCGGATGGCGGCGACGGTGACCGTCAAGGCCTACCCGGGTGAGGAGTTCCGCGGCACCGTGGACCTGGTCAGCCCGGTCATGGACGAGGCCTCGCGCACCGTCCGGCTGCGCATCGCGGTGGCGAACCCGCGCGGGCGCCTGTTCGCGGGGATGTTCGCCGACGTGAAGGTCTTCCTGCCGGGCGGGCAGGAAGCGCTGGCGCTGCCCCGGAACGCGGTGCTGGAGGACGCGGGGCGCTCCTTCGTCTTCATCCACCACCACGGCGACTACTACGTGCGCCGTCCGGTCGAGCCCGGGCGGTCGTGGGGTGACCGCGTCGAGATCCTCCGGGGGCTCAAGGGCGGCGAGACGGTGGTCGCCGACGGCTCGTTCCTGCTGAAGTCCGACGTCCTGCGCTCGAAGATGGGCGCAGGCTGCGCGGACTGAGGGAGGGCACCGTGCGACTCGTGACCTGGCTGCTGCACAACCGGCTCGTCGTCCTGCTGACGACGGGCATCCTGGCCATCGCCGGTGTCGTCGCCTGGATGCGTCTGCCCATCGACGCCTTCCCGGACGTTACCAACACCCAGGTGATGATCCTGAGCAAGGCCGCGGGGCTCGCCGCGGTGGACGTCGAGCAGCGGGTGAGCTACCCGATCGAACAGGTGATGCGGGGCCTGCCCCGGGTCACACAGGTCCGCTCGATCTCCAAGGCCGGATTGTCCCAGGTGGTCATCATCTTCGAGGACGGCGCGGACACGTACTGGACCCGCCAGGTCGTCTTCGAGCGCCTGGCGCTGGCCCGGGATCAGCTTCCGCCGGGGGTGGAGCCGGAACTCGGTCCGCTCAGTACCGGCCTGGGCGAGGTCTTCCAGTACACGCTGGAGGGCGCGGGGCGGTCCCCCATGGAACTGCGCACCATCCAGGACTGGCTGGTCGCGCCGCTGCTCAAGCCGATCGAGGGAGTGAACGAGGTCAACAGCTTCGGCGGCTACGTCAAGCAATACCAGGTGCTGCTCGCCCCCGAGCGGCTGCTCCAGTACGGCCTCACCGCCCGCGAGGTGGTCGAGGCGGTCGAGCGCAGCAACGCCAACGCGGGTGGCGGCGTCCTGGTCAGCGGCTGGGAGCAGGTCTACCTGCGCGGAGTGGGGCTGCTCCGGGACATCCCGGACCTCGAGCGGATCGTGCTCAAGTCCGTGAACGGTGCACCGGTGTACCTGCGCGACGTGGCCGAGGTCGTCATCGGCGCGGAGCCCCGCCAGGGCGCGGTGAGCCGCGACGGCAGGGGCGAAGTCGTGGCCGGCATGATCATCATGCTCAAGGGCGCGAACTCGCAGGACGTGGTCGGCCGGGTCCAGGAGGCGGTGGGCCGGATCCAGGGCACCCTGCCACCGGGAGTCCGCATCAACGTGTTCTACGACCGCACCTCGCTGATCGAGGCCTGCATCGCGACCGTGCTCGACGCGCTGCTGGCGGGCGGACTCTTCGTCATCCTCGTGCTGTTCCTGTTCGTCGCCGAGCTGCGCACCGCGCTGATCGTCGTCTTCTCCCTGCCGCTCACCTTCCTCATCAGCTTCATCGTCATGCGCGCGGCGGGGCTCTCCTCCAACCTGATGAGTCTGGGCGGCCTGGCCTTCTCGGTCGGGATGGTGGTGGACGCCTCCATCGTCGTGGTGGAGAACGTGCGCCGCCACCTCGCGGACCCGCGCCGGCTGGACTCGAAGCGGGTGATCGTCACCGAGGCGGTGGCCGAGGTGGCGCGCCCGGTCGCCTTCTCGGTGCTCATCGTCGCCATCATCCTCGTGCCGCTCTTCACGCTGCAGAGCGTCGAAGGCAAGATGTTCATCCCGCTCGCGCTGACGTTGCTGATCGCGCTGCTGGTCTCGCTCGGCGTGGCGCTCACGGTGGTGCCCGTGCTCGCCGACCTCGTGCTCCAGCACGTGCCGGAGCGGGAGTTCGGCTTCATCCGCCGCTTCCGCGAGGGCTACCTGCGCCTGCTCGCGCGCGCGCAGCGGCACCGCGCCTGGACCCTGGGGATCTCGGGCGCGCTGCTGGCCGGCTCCCTGGCGCTCGTCCCGTTCCTCGGCACCGAGTTCATGCCGCCGCTCGACGAGGGCTCCATCGCGGTGAACGTGGTGCGCCTGCCGAACGCCTCGCTGGATGGCTCGGTCAAGGTCGCCACCTTCCTGGAGCAGCGGCTGCTCAAGTTCCCGGAGGTGCAGACCGTGGTCAGCAAGACCGGCCGGGCCGAGATCTCCGAGGATCCGATGGGCCCCGAGCAGACCGACCTCTTCATCATGCTCAAGCCGCGCGCGAAGTGGGGGGCCGGCCGCGACAAGACCGAGCTGGTCGAGGCCATCCAGAAGGACCTGGGCGAGATCCCCGGCCTGCGCTACTCCTTCTCCCAGCCCATCGCGCTGCGGGTCAACGAACTCATCTCCGGGGTGAAGAGCGATCTGGCCGTGAAGGTCTTCGGGCCCGATCTCGACCTGCTCAAGCGCTTCGCCGACCGCGCGGCCGTCGAGATGCAGGGGGTGCGCGGCGCCCGCGACGTCAAGGTCGAGCAGGTCTCCGGGATGAGCCAGCTCGACGTGGTGATCGACCGGGAGGCCGCGGCGCGCCACGGCATCAGCATCGGCACGGTCAACGATGTCATCGAGACCGCCGTCGCGGGCCGCCAGGCGACCACGCTCATCGAGGAGCAGCGGCGCTTCGCGGTGGTCGTGCGGTTCCCGGAGGAGGCGCGCCGGGACATCCCCGCGATCGAACGGCTGCTGGTCCCCGCGCCCGGGGGGGAGCGCGTTCCGCTGGCGCAGATCGCGCGATTCCAGATGGTCGAGGCGCCGGCCCAGGTCAGCCGCGAGAACGGCATGCGCCGGGTGGTGATCGAGGCCAACGTGCGCGGGCGGGACCTCGGGAGCTTCGCCCGCGACGTCCAGGCCAGGATCGCCCCGCTCGCGAAGCAGTTGCCGCCAGGCTACTACGTCGGCTACGGCGGACAGTTCGAGAATCAGCAGCGCGCCATGCGGCAGCTCCTGGTCGTGGTGCCCATCGCGCTGCTGCTCATCATGGTCCTGCTCTACATCGCGCTGGGCTCGATCTCGAATTCGCTCCTGGTGCTGCTGAACCTCCCGTTCGCGCTGGTCGGAGGCGTGATCGCGGTGGTCGCCTTCCGGATGCCGCTCTCGGTCTCGGCCGCGGTGGCCTTCATCGTGCTGCTGGGGGTCGCGGTGCAGAACGGAGTGGTGCTGGTGGCCTTCTTCCGGCAGCTCCGCGAGCGCGGCGAGAGCGTCGCGGACACGGTCTCCCGGGGCTGCGACGTGCGCTTCCGGCCGCTGCTCATGACCGCGCTGACGAGCTTCATCGGGCATCTGCCGATGCTCTTCGCGACCGGGTCGGGAGCGGACATCCAGAAGCCGCTCGCGGTCGTCGTGATGGGCGGGCTGGTGACGAGCACGCTGCTCACGCTGGTCGTCCTCCCGGTCATCTATGGCTGGGCCGAGGGCCGGCGGGCGGGGGAGCGGGTCTGACGGGGAAGCGCGCGGGCCCGGCCGCCGTGGAGGTGGCCGGGCCCGCGCGTTCTTCGTGCGCCGCGCGGGGCGGCTACGCCTTCATCAGCTCCTCGTAGACCTTCTTCGATTCCGCGCGCACCTGGTCATGGATGCTGACGCCGTGCGAGTCCATGGTGACGATCACCGGGAAGTCCTCGACCCGCGTGACCCAGAAGGCCTCGGGCGTGCCGAACTCCTCGAGCTTGTGGACCGCCACGACCTCCTTGACCGACTGGGCGATCGAGGTGCCGCAGCCGCCCACCGCGTGGAAGTAGACCGCGCCGAACTTCCGGCAGGCCTCGAGCGTGGCCGCGCCCATGCCGCCCTTGCCGATCACCCCGCGCACCCCGTAACTCTCGATCACCTTCGCCTGGTAGGGCTCCTCGCGCGCGCTGGTCGTGGGGCCCGCCGCGACGAAGGACCAGCGCTCGCCCTGCTTCTTCACCACCGGGCCGCAATGGTAGATGACGCCCTCGCGCAGCAGGTCGTCGAGGAACTTCGGCCGCTCCTCCACCATCAGCTTGTGCCCGGCGTCGCGGGCGGTGACGACGATCCCGGTGAGCAGCACCGTGTCGCCCACCTTGAGTTCGCGGATCTTCGCCTCGGGGATCGGGATCTCAAGCCGGATCATACGTAGCCTCCCCGTTCCTCAACGTCATCTCCTTGCGCCGGCAGGCCCAGCACATGTAGGAGACGGCGACGTAGAAAGTGGCCGGATGGCGGTGCTGCCAGGCGGCGAACACGCCCAGTACCGTGGTCTTCCCGCCGAAGCCCATCGGCCCGATGCCGAGCCGGTTGAGGTCGGCGTGCAGCTCCTGCTCGAACGCGACGAGCGCCGGATCCTCGTTGACCGAGCCGAGCCGGCGGAAGAACTGCTCCTTCGACAGCAGGTAGGAGGTCGAGCGGTCCCCGCCGATCCCCACGCCGATCACGCCCGGGGCGCAGCCCATCCCCTGGGCCTTGTAGACCGCGTCGAGCACGCACTTGCGGATGCCCTTGAGGTCGCGGCCCGCGCCCAGTGCGGTGTCCGGCAGCTTGTACTGCGTCCCCACGTTCTCGCTGCCGCCGCCCTTGAGCATCAGCTTCACGCGGACCTCGTCCTTCTCCCACGCCTTGAAGGTCACGTACGGGGCGTTCAAGCCGACGTTCGTGCCGGTGTTCTTCCCGGTGAGCGGGTTCACCGCGTTCGGGCGCAGCAGCACGTCCTTCGTCGCCTGCTCCGCGGCCTGCTCGATCGCCTTGCGGAAGGCGATCGTGTCCAGGCCGACCGGGTGATGGACGTAGAAGATGAGGGACCCGGTGTCCTGGCAGATCGGTGTGACATTGCGCCGCGCCATCTCGACGTTGTCGAGGATCGCGCTGAACGTGTTCGCCGCCGTGGTCCCCGGCAGTTCCCTGCCCTGCGCCTCCCGCAGGGCGGCCTCCACGTCCGAAGGCAGCGCCGTCGAAGCGCTGCGGATGAACGTGTGCAGCTGCTGGACGAGTTTCTCGCTCATGAGCCACTCCTGGGTGAGGAGACACGCGGCGCGTCGGGGATTCTAGGAGCGGGAGAGCGGGGCCGCAAACGCCGCGTTCGCCGCGGCGTCGCCGAGCAAGCGGGGGGCGGGAATAGTGGTGGGCGAGCGTAAGG
>JANXPZ010000009.1 GCA_025357055.1 Candidatus Eiseniibacteriota bacterium
GCCCGCGGCCCGCGCGCGCGCTGGGTGCCGAAGCCGGGGGCTGCGGGCGGCGCGCCGGGGGCGGCCCCGGGGCCGCGGCCGCTCGCGCAGGTCGAGGTCTCGGCCACGCACCGCTGGCCCTCGGGGCTGCGCGAGCTCGACCGCGTGCTGGGCGGAGGCGTGATGCCGGGCTCGCTCGTGCTGGTGGGCGGGGACCCGGGGATCGGCAAGAGCACGCTGATGCTGCAGCTGGCGGAGACGCTCGCCGCGGCGGGCCGCCGGGTGCTCTACGTCTCGGGCGAGGAGAGCGTGGAGCAGGTGCGCCTGCGCGCGGGCCGGCTGGGCCCGATCCCCGAGTCGCTGCTCATCCTGGCCGAGACCGACCTCGAGGCGGTGCTCGAGGCGGCCGCGCAGGTGCAGCCGGACGTGCTGGTCGCGGATTCCATCCAGACGCTGGCGCGCGCCGATCTGGAGGGCGGCCCGGGCTCGGTCTCGCAGGTGCGCGAGTGCGCGCTGGCGCTGTTGCACTACGCCAAGGGCTCGTCGGCCGCGGTCTTCCTGGTCGGGCACGTCACCAAGGAGGGCTCGGTGGCCGGGCCGCGCGTGCTCGAGCACATGGTGGACGCGGTGCTCTACCTGGAGGGCGAGCGCTACCAGCACTATCGCGTGCTGCGCGCGGCCAAGAACCGCTTCGGCTCCACGAACGAGCTGGGCGTCTACGAGATGACCGACGGCGGCCTGCGCGAGGTGGCGAACCCGAGCCTGGCCTTCCTCTCGGAGCGCCGGGGCGTGGAGCCGGGCACGGCGGTGGTGGCGAGCCTCGAGGGCACGCGCCCGCTGCTGGTCGAGGTGCAGGCGCTGGTCGCGACGTCGTTCTACGGCACGCCGCAGCGCGTCACCAGCGGCTTCGATCAACGGCGGCTCGCGCTGCTGCTCGCCGTGCTCGAGCGGCGCGTGGGCCTGCGCCTCGGCCGCCACGACGTGTTCGTGGCGGTGACCGGCGGCCTCACCCTGGACGAGCCGGGCACGGACCTGGGGCTGGCGCTGGCGGTGGCCTCGTCCTACCGCAGCCGGCCGGTGCTCGAGGGCACGCTCGCGGTGGGCGAGGTGAGCCTCTCGGGCGAGCTGCGCCGGGTCTCGCGCATCGAGGCCCGCGTGCGCGAGGCGGCCGCGCTCGGCTTCCGGCGCGCGGCGGTCCCGGCCATGCAGGCGGCCGACGCGCGCACCGAGGGCATCGAGGTGGTGCCGGTCGCCACGGTGCGCGAGGCGATCGCGGAACTGCTGGGGGCGAAGGTCGAGGTGCGCCCGCCGGACGGGACGACGGCCGGCGCGCCGCGCCGGGACGCGCCGGCGAAGCGGGAGGGCAGCCGGTCATGACCACCGCGGCGATCCTGCTGTGCGCGGGGCGGGGCGAGCGGCTCGGCGCGGGGGTGGAGAAGGCGCTGGCGCCGCTGGCCGGCCGGCCGCTCTTCCTCTGGAGCCTGGAGGCGCTCGAGCGTTGCGCGGCGGTGGACGGCATCGTGGTCGTCGGGCCGGTGCGCAGGCTCCAGGACGTGCTCGCGGCGACGGGTTTCGGGCCGGGCAAGGTGCTGGCCTGGACCGAGGGCGGCCGCGCGCGGCAGGACTCGGTCGCGCGCGGTCTGCGCGCGCTGCCGGCGGGCTTCGACCTGGTGGCGGTGCACGACTCGGCGCGCGCGCTGGTCGAGCCGGCGCTGATCGCGCGGGTGGTGGCGGACGCGGTCACGCACGGCGCGGCGATCGCGGCGGTGCCGCTCGAGGACACGCTCAAGCGCGCCAGCCTGGGGCGGATCGAGGACACGGTGCCGCGCGCGGCGCTGTGGCGCGCGCAGACGCCGCAGGTGTTCCGGCGCGAATGGCTCGAGGCGGCGCACGGCCAGGCGCGCAGCGCGGCGACCGACGATGCGGCGCTGGTGGAGGCGCTGGGCCACGCCGTCTTCATCACCGAGGGCGATGTGCTCAATTTCAAGATCACGACGGCGCAGGACCTGGCGCTCGCCGGGGCCTGGCTCGCGCGGACGGATCCTGACGCGGGTCATGATCCGTCCAGGCGGACGCGACGGGAGGACTGAGATGGGTTTCCAGGTGGGCATCGGCTACGACATCCACCGCAAGGTGGAGGGCCGCCCGCTGGTGCTGGGCGGGGTCACGATCCGCAGCGACTGGGGGCTGGAGGGGCACAGCGACGCGGACGTGCTGCTGCACGCGATCGGCGACGCGTTGCTGGGCGCGGCGGCGCTGGGCGACCTGGGGAAGCACTTTCCGCCGGGCGATCCGCGCTGGAAGGACGCGTCGAGCCTCGAGTTGCTGCGGTTGATCCGCGCGCTGCTCGCCGGCCGGGGCGCGACCGTGGTGAACGTGGACGTGACGGTGGTGGCCGAGGCCCCGAAGATCGCGCCCCTGCGCGAGGCGATGTGCCTGAACATCGCGCAGGCGCTGCTCATCGGCGGGGGGCAGGTCTCGGTCAAGGCCACGACCAACGAGACCCTGGGTGCGCTGGGGCGAGGCGAGGGCGTGGCGGCGCTGGCGATCGCGATGGTGGAGTTCGCGTGAGGGCGCAGCGGCGCACGGGCCGGCGGCACCGGGGTCGCGCGTGAGCCCGGCCGGCGGGGCGACCCGCGTCCGCTTCGCACCGAGCCCCACCGGCTGGCTGCACGTGGGGGGGGCGCGCACGGCGTACTTCAACTGGCTCTTCGCGCGCCGCCACGGTGGCGCCGTGGTGCTGCGCATCGAGGACACCGACGTCGAGCGCTCGAGCGCGGCGAGCGAGCAGGGCGTGCTCGACGACCTGGCGTGGCTGGGCCTGGACTTCGACGAGGGCCCGCGCGAGGGCGGGCCGCACGGGCCGTACCGGCAGAGCGAGCGGCTCGGGCTCTACCGCGCGAAGGCGGAGGCGCTGCTCGCGCGGGACGCGGCCTACCCCTGCTTCTGCGACGACGCGGACCTCGAGCGGCGGCGCCAGATCGCGCACGCGGCGGGGCGCCCGCCGCACTACGACGGCCGCTGCCGTGACCTGCCCCGCGACGAGCGCGAGGCGCGGGTGCGCGCGGGCGAGGCGCACAGCCTGCGCTTCGCGGTCCCGCGGCGCGAATGGACGCTGCAGGACCTGGTGCGCGGCGAGGTCACGTTCCCCGAGGGCGTGGTGGGTGACTTCGTGCTGTTGCGCTCGAACGGACTGCCGACCTACAACTTCGCCTGCGCGGTGGACGACGCGGCGATGGAGATCAGCCACGTCATCCGCGCCGAGGAGCACCTGCCCAACACGCCGCGCCAGCTGATGCTCTGCGAGGCGCTGGGCGGGCGGCCGCCCGCCTACGCCCACGTGCCGCTGATCCTGAACCGTGACCGCACCAAGATGAGCAAGCGGGAGGGCGAGGCGGCGGTGGCCGTGGGTGACTGGCGGCGCGCGGGCGTGGTGGCCGAGGCGCTCCTGAGCTACCTGGCGCTGCTCGGTTTCCACCCGGGCGACGAGCGCGAGATCCTGACGCGCGCCGAGCTGCTCGAGTGCTTCGCGCTGGAACGCGTGGGCCGCAGCGGCTCGATCTTCGACCCCGACAAGCTGCGCTGGGTGAACGCGCACCTGCTGCACCACGCCGACGGCGCACGGCTCGCGGCCTGGGCGGAGGAGTTCCTGCCGGCGGGCGCGCGTGCCCTCCCGCGGGCCGATCTCGAACGGCTGCTCGAAGGCGTGCGCGGCAACCTCGCGATGCTGGCGGATCTGGCCGGGGAGCTCGAGCCGTTCCTGGTCGAGCGGCCCGCCTTCGAGCCCGCGGCGGTCGCGGTGCTCGATCCCGCGCCGGCCCGCGCGCTCTGCGGCGAGCTGGCCGCAGCGCTCGAGAGCCTTGCGGAATGGAGCGAGGAAGGGGTTAAATCCACGATCCGCTCGACGGGCGCGCAGCTCGGGCTCAAGGGCCGCGACCTGTTCCAGCCGGTGCGGGTGGCCCTCACGGGGCGCGTCCATGGCCCGGAGTTGCCGCTGGTGGCGAGCCTGCTCGGACGCGCGCGGTGCGTGAGCCGTCTGCGGGCCGCGGCGGCCGGCCGTCCATAGAACAGAGCGCATGAGAACGACGCCCGCCAGGGAAGCGCGGGCAGGAGGACCTGGATGAAGGTGGCAGTGCTGATGGGGGGGCGTTCCGCGGAACGCGAGATCTCGCTCAAAACGGGGCAAGGCGTGGCGCGTGCGCTGCGCACGCTGGGCCACGACGTGACCTCGGTGGATGCCGCCGACGGCGCGCTGCTCCCGGCAGGCGGCGAGGAGGCCGGGGCGCGAACGGCTGCGGTGGTGGGGCGCCTGCCGTTGCGGGCCCAGGTGGGCCTCGTGGACGTCCCGGCGGTGCGCGAGGCGGACATCGTGTACATCGCACTGCACGGCACCTTCGGCGAGGACGGCCGCATCCAGGCCCTGCTCGAGCTGGCCGGACAGCGCTACACCGGCTCCGGCGTGCTCGCGAGCGCGCTCGCCATGGACAAGGTGATGTCGAAGCGCATGTTCATGCACGACGGCGTGCCGACGCCGCGCTGGTCGGCGCGCCGCGCGAGTGAGCGGCCGGATGCCCGGGATCTCGAGGCCTGCGGCGGACTGCCGGTCGTGGTCAAGCCCAGCGAAGAGGGCTCCAGCGTCGCGCTCAGCATCGTCGAGCGCGCGGCGGATCTCGAGCCGGCCTTCCTGGAGGCCGCGCTCCACGGTGACGTCGTCCTGATCGAGGAGTACATCCCGGGCCGCGAGTTGACGGTCACGGTGCTGGGCGACGAGGCGCTGCCCATCGTCGAGATCTGCCCCAAGCAGGGCTTCTACGACTACGAGAACAAGTACACGAAGGGCCGCACGGACTACCATTGCCCGGCGGACCTGCCGGAGCCGCTGGCCGGGCGCATCCGCGAGCTGGGGCTGCGCGCGGCGCAGGTGCTGGGCTGCACCGGCGTGTCACGCGTGGACTTCCGCCTGCCTCCGAACGGCGAGCCCTCGTGCCTCGAAGTGAACACCATCCCGGGGATGACCCCGACCAGTCTCGTGCCGATGGCGGCGCGGGCGGTGGGGCTGTCCTATGAAGACGTCGTCGCGCGCACGCTCGAGCTGGCGGCCGTGACCGGACCCCAGAGCTGATCCTCCAGAGAGGCCCCATGGACAAGACGCTGCAGTTCCTGAAGGACCTGGTCGAGGCACACGGCACGCCCGGCGCCGAGAGTCCGGTCGTCCGCGTGCTGGAGCGCCACCTCAAGGGCGTCGGGACCATCAGCCATGACCGGCTCGGCAGCTTCATCTGCGAGAAGGCGGGCG
>JANXPZ010000031.1 GCA_025357055.1 Candidatus Eiseniibacteriota bacterium
CTGCTGCGCGACCTGCTGGCCGAAGGCTCGATGACCCGCTCCCTGGTGCGCACCTTCACGGACTACGACCGTAACCGCGGGGAGGACGAGGCCTGGGAGTTGGGCCGGCAGCTCATGCTGTCCCTGCTGCTGGTACTCGCCGTCCTGTGCGCGGTCGGCTGGGTGTTCGCGCCGCAGATCGTGCACTTCCTGGCGGGCGGTTTCGAGAAGGTCCAGCAGGAACTCGATGGCTACAGCAAGCTCGAACTCACGACCCTCCTGACCCGGGTGATGCTGCCGTTCCTGCCGGCGGTCGTGCTGGCGGCCGTCGCCATGGGGATGCTGAACGCCCGCGAGCGCTACGGAGTCTCCCAGCTGGCCTCCGCCGTGCTCAACCTGGGCATGGTGGTGGTCGGGCTCTCCCTCATCCCGGTCGTGCGGGCCTTTGGCCAGCCGGCCATGCTCGCGATGGCGATCGGCGTGCTGGTCGGAGGCGTGCTGCAATTCGGCTATCAACTTCCGCCGCTCTACCGGCTCGGCTTCCGGTTGCGCTGGGAGTGGCCGCGCTGGCACCCGGGCGTGCGGCGCGTGGCGCTGCTCATGATCCCGGCGACGGTCGGCAGCGCGGGCTGGCAGATCAACACGGTGGTGAACACGCTCATCGCCAGCCAGATGCAGCAGGGCAGCGTCTCGTGGCTCTACTACGCGCTGCGGCTCCAGCAGCTTCCGGTGGGAGTGCTGGGCGCGTCCCTCGGCATGGTCAGCATGACGAAGCAGGCCTACGCGATGGCCGAATCCGACCTCGCGCGCTTCAAGGAGACGCTGGAGTCCTCCCTGAGGCTGGTGATCGTCGCCACACTGCCCGCCGTGGCGTGGCTCATCGTGCTCGCGCAGCCCATCGTGGCGCTGCTCTTCGAGCACGGTCGCTTCGGCGCCGGCGACACGGTCCAGACGGCCGGGGCCCTGGTGATGTACGGCCTCGGGGTGCCGGGTGCGGCGGGGGTGAACGTGATGGTCGGAGCCTTCTACGCCCTCGACGCCCCGTGGCTCGCGGTCCGGGCGAGCGCGGTCTCGGTGGGAGTGAACCTCGCGCTCAACCTGCTCTTCGTCGGGCCGCTCGCCTTCCTGGGGCTGGGCCACCGCGGGCTGGCACTGGCCAGCTCCGTGGCCGTCACGATCAACCTGCTGCAGCTGCTCTTCTACATCCGCCGCCGCGTCGGGCCGTTCGGCGGCCGCCGCATCCTCGACAGCTCCCTGCGTGCCGGCGCGGCCTCGCTGCTGGCGGGGCTGGCGTGCTGGGCCGCGCTGTCCTCGCTGGGATCCGCGTGGCGCCGGGGCCCCGTGGTCGAAGGCGCGGTGGTCCTGGCGGGCTCGGTGCTGCTGATGGGGCTCAGCTGGGGCCTGATGCGGCTGTTCCGCGTGCAGGAACTGCGCACCATCGAGTCCCTGGCGCGCGGGGCCTTCCGCCGCGTCACCCGGCGCTGACGGCGCGGCGTCCCGGCGGGGCTCAGCGGGTCTTGCGCTCCGTCCTTCTCCAGAGCGTCGGGAACACCGCGAAGGCGCGCAGGCGGCCCGGCCGCCAGAGCGCCGAGACCACCTCGAAGGCGAGCCAGGCGGCGTAGATCACGCACATCTCCTCGCGCCAGTCCGGCTTGAGGAACTGGGCGAACCAGAGCGCGAAGAGCCCCGCCGCCTCGTAGCCCTCGAAGCGGAGGTTGGCGAGGATCACCATCCCGAGCATGCTCTGCAGCAGCGTGAGGATGAGCTCCACCCGGTGCTCCTGAAGGGGCACGGCGGCCGGGTGTCCGAGCGAGATCGAGTAGACCATGGGGATCATCGCGGCCAGCACCGTCCACTGGTTGATGTTGGAGGAGACCATGTTCATGAGCGCCATCCCCGCCTTGCCGCGGCTGCGCGCCCAGTAGAAGGCACTGGTCTTCTCGGGGAACTCCGACAGGAACGGCGCGACCCATTGCACGAAGACGAAAGGCGCGACGCCCAGCGCCAGGGCGAGGCCCCGCATGCTCTCGAGGAACGGGGTCGCCACGAAGTAGAGGGCCGTGCCCCCCAGCAGGAACAATCCCGCGATGGACAGCCAGCGGCCTGCGGGGGGCATGCGCAACACCGCGCGCGCGACCCGGGCCACGTCCTCCACCTCCTCCTGTTCCTTGGGCGGCAGGCGGTTCAGCAAGGCCAGGTAGCCCAGGTAGAGCGCGATCAGCACGGCCGCGTCCCCGAGGCCGAGGGTGCCCTTGACGATGATCCAGACGAAGTAGATCAGGGGCGGGATGAGCCCGACGATCTCGGCCGAGTGCTCCTGGTCGAGCTGGATGCTGGGCCAGCGGTCCCTGCCTCCACGCTGCCAGTGCGTGACCGCGAAGACGACCCAGATCATCGGCCAGCCGACCCCGGTGAGCAGCCGCAGGGCCCCGGTGAAGTTGGCGGTCATCAGCGGCACGTCCTGCTGCCAGGCGATGGCGGCCTCCACCGCGAACTCCGGCAGTGTCTGCAGCCATGCGAGCAGCGCCAGGGCCAGGCCCTGGGAGACGTAGAACTGCGCAGCCTCGGCGCCCCAGGCGACCACGAAGGCGCTGGCCAGGACGGAGGGGAAGGTCCAGGCGGCGTGGACCGCAGCCTGCCGGGTCTCTTCGGGGGAGAGTGAGCCTGGGATCAAGTGGTCGGTTCCCGCGTCGCTGGCCTGGACTTCGCGTCCCGCGCCGGCCCGCGCTCCCGCCAGCAGAGCGGTCGGCCGGGGCGGAGGCGGCCGATACTGTCGCGGCCCGGTGGGCGCGTCAAGGGAACGC
>JANXPZ010000035.1 GCA_025357055.1 Candidatus Eiseniibacteriota bacterium
CGAGCAGAGGCACCATGCGCTCGCCCGCCACCATTCCCGCCCCCCACGTTCGCCCTCCATGCCGCCTTGACGCCCTAAAGCCTCCCCCGTACAGTCCTCCTGAACGTTACCGGCGCTGCGGCCCTGCGGGGCGCGGGAGTCCGGATGCGAGGCGGTCGGCCGCGGCTCGGGATTCGCGCGTCCTCCGGCCACCCGGCGCCAGCGGCAACCCCAGGGGCTCGATGCCCTTCTCCTTCACACTCGAAGCGACCGATCCCCGGACCGCAGCACGCTCCGGACGCATCCAGACCGCCCACGGCGAGGTGCTGACCCCCGCGTTCATGCCGGTCGGAACGGCGGGCTCGGTCAAGACGCTCACGCCGGACGAGCTGCACGCGGCCGATTGCGACATCCTGCTTTCGAACACCTACCATCTCTCGTTGCGGCCCGGGGTCGAGACGGTGGCCGCGATGGGCGGCCTGCACCGGCTGATGGGCTGGACGGGCTCGATCCTGACCGACAGCGGCGGCTTCCAGGTGATGAGCCTCTCGCCGCTGCGGAAGGTGACGGACACCGGGGTGGAGTTCCGCTCGCACCTCGACGGATCGAAGCGGTTGCTCTCGCCCGAGGAGGCGATCCGCATCCAGGACGGGCTCGGGAGCGACATCGCGATGTCGCTGGACGAGCTGGTCGAGTTGCCGGCCGCGCCCGAGGTGGTGCGCGCGGCGGTGAACCGCACCCTGGCCTGGGCCGAACGCGGGCTCGCGGAGCGCGAGCGGCTGCGGCAGGACGGCCGCGGGGCGATGGCGCTGTTCGGCATCAACCAGGGCGGCACGGAGGCCGCGGAACGCGCGCGCTGCTTCGCGCGGCTGGGGGAGATGCCCTTCGACGGCTTCGCGCTGGGCGGGCTATGGGTGGGCGAGGGCCGCAAGCTGGGCCTCGAGATGGTGGAGCGCGACTGCGCGGCCTTCCCGGCCGGGAAGCCGCGCTACCTGATGGGCGTGGGGCACCCGGTGGACGTGGTGGAGGCGGTGGCGCGCGGCGTGGACATGATGGACTGCGTGCTGCCCACGCGGAACGCCCGGCGCGGGACCGTCTTCATCTCGACCGGCCGGCTGGTGGTGAAGAACGCGGCCTACGCGCGCGACGAGCGGCCGCTCGACCCGGCGTGCGGCTGCTACACCTGTGCGCGGTTCTCGCGCGCATACCTGAGGCACCTGTTCGCGGCGAACGAGCTGCTCGGCATGCGGCTCGCCTCGATCCACGCGGTGCATCACATGATCGCGCTGGTGCGCCGGGCGCGCGAGGCGGTGCAGGCGGGGCGCTACGCGGCGTTCCGCGCGGAGTTCCTGGAGCGGTATCACAGCAGTGAGACCCTGGCGCGTGAGCCGGGAGCAGGCCCCGCCGATGTCGCGGCGGAGCCGGCCCGCGAAGCGCGCGAGTCACCCGTCCGCCGGCCGTGACGGCCGGCCTTCCAACCGAGGATCCAGACATGCTCATGGTCAGTGACGCATTCGCCCAGGGACTGTTCGGCGGCGGTCCGGCCGCGTCCGGCTCGCCCAACCCGAACATGACCTTCCTCCTGCAGATCGCGCAGTTCCTGCCGATCATCGCCATCTTCTACCTGTTGCTCATCCGCCCGCAGCAGCAGCAGGCGAAGAAGCTCAAGGCGATGCTGGCGGCGCTCAAGAATGGCGACAAGGTCGTGACCTCGGGCGGATTGATGGGCACGATCGCCAGGCTCGATGAGCAGAAGGTGGTGCTGCGCGTGGCGGACGACGTCAAGATGGAGTTCCTCAAGAGCGCCATCGTGAGCGTCGTGACGGAGGGCCCGCAGAAGTGAGCCTGAGGCCGGTGCGCATCTACGGTGATCCCGTGCTGCGCGACAGGGCGGTCGAGGTGCCCGGGGTGGACGACACCCTGCGGCAGTTGATCGCCGACCTGCGCGAGTCCATGAAGGCCTACGGCGGCGTGGGACTCGCCGCCAACCAGGTCGGCGTGGCGCAGCGCGTGCTGGTCGTGGACGTGCCGCTGGAGGAGGGCGAGCGCGCGGTCCACGCGCTCATCAACCCGGTGGTGAAGCGGCGCGTCGGAACCATCAGCGGCGAGGAGGGCTGCCTCTCGCTGCCCGGCATCTGGGAGGACGTGACGCGCTCCGAGCGCGTGGTCGTCGAGGCGCTCGACGAGGAGGGCCGCAAGCTGGTGCTGGACGCCGAAGGCTACCTCGCGCGCGCCATCCAGCACGAGATGGACCACCTCGATGGCGTGCTGTTCGTGGACCGGCTCTCGCCGCTCAAGCGCCAGTTCCTGCGGCGCTCGCTGGACGAGCTGGCGCGTGGGGAGTTGCCCGAGGACTATCACCCGCCGACGGACCGCGGGGGACACGGAGGCTCGTTCTGAGCGGGCCCCGGGTCGTGTTCATGGGCACGCCGGACTTCGCCGTGCCCGCCCTGCGCGCGGTGGAACGCACCTGCGACGTCGTGCTGGTGGTGACGCAACCCGATCGGCCGAAGGGCCGCGGCCGCGCGCTGGCCGAGTCGGAGGTCGCGATCGAAGCGGCACGGCTCTCGCTGCCGGTCGAGAAGCCGGTGGACATGAAGGCCGAGGTGGTGCGGGAGCGATTGGCCGCGCTCGCGCCCGACCTGTTCGCGGTGGTGGCCTTCGGCGCGATCCTGAGTCCCGCCCTGCTGGCGCTGCCGCGGCTCGGCTCCGTCAACCTGCACGGCTCCCTCCTGCCCGAGTACCGCGGGGCCTCGCCGGTGCAGCGCGCGCTGTGGGACGGCCGCGCCTTCACCGGTGTGACCACGCTCTTCATGGACGAGGGCGTGGACACCGGTGAGCTGATCCTGCAGCGCTGGCTCGCGATCGAGCCCGCCGACCACGCCGGCACGCTGGCGGCGAGGCTCGCCGAGCTGGGAGCGCCGCTGCTGGCCGAGAGCCTGCTGCTCGCGGCCGCGGGCGGGGCGCCGCGGCGTCCGCAGGCGCGGGACGCCGGCGCGTACGCCAGGAAACTGCGCAAGGAGGACGGTGTGGTGGACTGGGGGCTCGATGCGGTGACGGTCTGGAACCGGCAGCGCGCGGTGACGCCGTGGCCGGGGGCGACGACGGCCTTCGAGGGCAGGCGACTGCTCGTCACGGAGGCGTGGCCGCATCATCGGCTGGCCGTGCCCGAGCCGCCGGGGACGCTGCTGGCGGCCACCCCCGAGGGCGTGATGGTGGCGTGCGCTCCCGGCGTGCTGCGGGTGACTCGCGTGAAGCCCGAGGGACGCTCCGGGATGAGTGCGGTCGAGTGGGCGCGCGGGGCGCGCTTCGTGGCCGGTGCGCGCCTGGCGCTCGAGCCGGAGGTGCCCGCGTGAGCCCGCCGGGCGGTGGCGGATCGCGCGGCGGCGAAGGCCGCGGCCAGGGCCCGCGACGCAAGGCCCGATCCACCGGTCCCCGGCCCGCCGCTTCCCAGCCTTCGGGGCAGGCCGGCGCGGTGAACCGCTCGCGCCCGATCTACGAGCCCGCGCCACGCCGTGGCCGGCGGCCCGGCGGGCCCGCGCGGCGCTTCGAGCGCCCGGTCGCGGGACTGCCCGGCACGGGCCGCAGCGGCGACCCCGGTCGCGGGCCGGACCGCCGGGGCCGCCGGCCCTTCGAGGACGAGGGCCCGCCGCCGCTGCCCTCGAATCCCCGCGAGGCCGCGCTGCGCATCCTGCACGCGGCCGACACGCGCAGCGCCTTCAGCGACCGGATGCTCGACGGCGCGCACGCGCGCGGCGGCCCCGACCCGCGCGACCAGGCGCTCATGCACGAGCTGGTGAAGGGCACGCTGCGCTGGCGCGGCCGGCTCGACTGGTCGCTCGATCCGCTGATCCACATCGGCTTCTCCCAGGTCCAGCCCTGGATCAAGAACATCCTGCGGCTCGGGGCCTACCAGATCCTGTTCCTCGACCGCGTGCCGCCGCACGCCGCGGTGGACGAATCGGTCAAGCTCGCGCACAAGTACGGGCACCCGGGCACGGCCGGGCTGGTGAACAGCGTGCTGCGCCGCCTGGTCGAGGAGAAGGACAAGCTCGTGCCGCCGGCGGGCGACGACGCCGAGTCGCTGGCGGTGTGGGGTTCGCACCCGCGCTGGATCGTCGAGCGCTGGCTCGCGCGCTTCGGGCCCGACGCCACGCGGGCGCTGCTGCTGGCCGACAACCGCGCGGTCCCGGTGGGACTGCGCGTGAACCGGCTGCGGGTGACGCGCGAGGAGTTGATCGCGAAGCTCGCCGACGCGGGCGTGACCGCCACGCCCGCGCGGCTGGCGGAAGACCTGGTGTGGATCGAGGGCACCCACGCCCCGGGCGCCCTCGAGGTGTTCAAGCGTGGCCTGTGCACGGTGCAGGACGAGAGCGAAGCGCTGGTCTGCCGGCTGGTCGCGCCCCAGCCGCACGAACGGCTGCTCGACCTGTGCGCCGCGCCCGGCGGCAAGAGCACGCACCTGGCGGAGCTGATGGGCGACGAGGGCGAGGTCTGGGCGATGGAGCGCGCCGAGGCGCGCGTGGGATCGCTCGAGGCCACGGTCGCGCGGCTCGGCACGCACGCCGTGCACGTGGTGCTCGGCGACGGGCGCACCTACCCGTTCCCGATGCCCTTCGACCGCGTGCTGGTGGACGCGCCCTGCACCGGGCTCGGAGTGCTCGGCCGCCGCGCCGACGCGCGGTGGCGAAAGAGCCCGGAGATGCTGCGGGAACTGCCGCCCGCGCAGCTCGAACTGCTGGCCGCCGGCGGCCGTCGGGCGCGTCCGGGCGGTGTGCTGGTCTACAGCGTCTGCTCGTTCGAGCCCGAGGAGACCACCGAGGTGGTCGAGCGCTTCCTGCGCCAGGACCCGGCCTTCGTGCTGGAGAGCACGCAGGGTCTGGTGCCCGACGAACTGGTGGACGTGGACGGCTTCATGCGCGTGCTGCCCCACGTGCACGGCTGCGACGGCGCCTTCGCGGCGCGCTTCCGCAAGCTCCTGTGAGCGACCTGCCGGACAGCGGCGAGCCCCGCGGCGACGAGCCTGCGACGCCACCCGCGGAGCCCGCGCCCGCGACGGCAGCCGCTGGGGACGGGAGCGCGCTGCCTGGTCCCGGTGCGGCTTCCGCAGCGGAGCCCGACACCTGGCCGCGCGTGGAGCGCCGCCGGCCGGGCCGCGCCCAGCGCACCGCCATCCTCCTGCTGGTGCTGGCCGGCGCGGCGTTCGCCACCGGCCTGACGCTGTTCAACGGGCTGGTGATGCCGCAGCTCATCCACGGTCGCGGCGAGGTGCGCGTGCCGGACCTCGCCAGCCTGAGCGTGGAGGGAGCCGAGCAATCCCTGCGGCAACTGGGGCTCAAGCTCTCGCGTTCGGGCGAGCGCTTCGACCCGGCCGTGCCGCGCGGGCTCATCCTGCAGCAGGATCCGCCCGCGCAGAGCGCCGTGCGCTCGGGCCGCCGCGTGCTGGTGGTCGTGAGCCTGGGCGAGGAGTTCAGCTCGGTGCCGCAGCTGTTCGGCACCTCGCTGCGGGGCGCGCGCCTCCTGATCGAGCGCACCGGCCTCACCGTGGGCGGCGTCACGCGCGCGTCCTCGGAGGACGTGGGCGAGGGGCTGGTGGTGGCCACCGATCCCCCGGCCGAGAGCGTGCTGCCGCGCGAGGCCCCGGTGGGTCTGCTGGTCTCGACCGGCAGCGCGGCCGCGAGTTTCGTGATGCCCGAGCTGCTCGGCCGCGACCTGCTCGCCGTGCGCCGCCAGCTCGAGGCCTTCGGTTTCCGCGTGCTCAGCCCCGAGGGCGCGAGCGCGCGCGGCATGATCATCGTGCAGCAGCCGGCGCCGGGCACGCACGTGGATCGCAGCACCGTCGTCACCCTGCAGGGCAACGGGAGGTCATCGTCATGAGCCGCTCGCCGCATCCGCTCGCCGGTCCCATCGTGGCCCCCTCGATCCTCTCGGCGGACTTCGCGCGCCTGGGCGGGGCGCTCGCACTCGTGGACCCGGCACGCGACTGGGTGCACTGCGACATCATGGACAATCACTTCGTGCCGAACCTCACCTTCGGCCCGCTCATCGTGGCCGCGGCGCGGCGGCTCTCGGCCGCCTTCCTCGATGTCCACCTCATGATCGAGCGGCCCGAGACCCTGATCGCGGGCTTCCGCGAGGCCGGCGCCGATCTCGTCACCGTGCACCTGGAGGCCTGCGCCGACCCCGCCGCCGTGCTGGCCGCCGTGCGCTCGAGCGGCGCGCGCGTGGGGCTGACGCTCAGGCCGGGCACGCCGTTCGCGCAGGCCGAACCTTGGCTGAAGGACCTCGACCTGTTCCTGGTCATGACGGTCGAGCCGGGCTTCGGCGGGCAGGCTTTCATGCCGGGCATGCTGGAGAAGGTGCGCGCGGCGCGCGAGTGGCGCGAGCGGCACGGAGCGCGCTACCTGATCGAAGTGGACGGCGGCATCTCGTCGGTGACTGCGCCGCAGTGCCGTGCGGCCGGCGCGGACGTGTTCGTGGCGGGCAACGCCGTCTACGCGCAGGGCGATCCCGCGCAGGCGCTCGCGGCGCTGCGCGCGGCGATCCGTTGAGGGCTTCGCCCGGCATGGGTCGCCGCGCGGACCGCGGGCGCGTGAACGGACAGGCAAGGAGGAAGCGATGGGTCAGCTGGACGACGTCCTGAACGCCGACGAGAAGCTCCTGTTCCGCACCCGGCTGCACTGGCTGCCCTGCGCGCCGTCCGCGCTCGCCGTCGCGCTGCTCGGCACCGCCATCCTCGCCGCACTCGCGGTGTTCGCGCGCCGCCCGGTCGCCGACCTGTTCGCCCGTGAGCCGATGCTGGCCTCGATCCTCGCGCTCGGACTGGTGCTGGTCGTGATCATGCCGCTGGTGGTCATCCGCTTCCTGGTCGCCACGCACGAGTTCGGCGTGACCGAACGGCGTGTGATCGCGCGCATGGGCTGGATCGGCACCCGCACCGTGGACCTGAACGTGGCCAAGGTGGAGTCGCTGGTGATCGAACAGGGCGTGCTCGGCCGGCTGTTCCGCTACGGCGACCTGAAGGTGGTGGGCACCGGCGGGACCGCCGAGGTCTTCCGCGGCGTGAAGGACCCGATCGGCTTCCGCAAGGCGGTGAACTCGGCCGCGGACCGCATGGGCGCGGGCCCGGGCGCGGCGTAGGGGCGCGGAGCCGCCGGCCGCGCGTCTTGGAGCGAGCTCCGCCCCTGTGCTAACTTCCACGGCCTCGCTGAACGGAAAGGACCAGTGTTCGAAGCACTTGCCGACCGACTCCAGGGCATCGTCCGGAACCTGACCGGGCAGGCTCGCATCACGCCCGAGAACATCCGGGAGAGCCTGCGCGAGGTCCGCCGGGCGCTGCTCGAAGCTGACGTCCAGGTCGGGGTGGCGCGCGACTTCGTCGCCCGGGTCGAGGCGCGGGCGGTGGGCGAGGAGGTGCTCAAGAGCCTCTCGGCGGGGCAGCAGGTGGTCAGCATCGTCAAGGACGAGCTCGAGCACCTGCTGGGGCGCACGCCGGTGACGCTGGCCGGCTCGCCGCACGTGCCGACCGTGGTGCTGCTCGCCGGCCTGCAGGGCTCGGGCAAGACCACGTTCGCGGGCAAGCTGGCGGTGTGGCTCAAGGCGCGCACCAAGAGAGTGCTGCTGGCGAGCGCGGACATCTACCGCCCTGCTGCGGTGGACCAGCTCGAACGGGTGGCGGAGCAGGCGGGGGCGGGGTTCTGGCGGGCGCCGGAAGGCGTGCTGCCGGTCGAGATCGCGCGCGGAGCGCTGGAACAGGCGCGCACGCGCGGCTTCGACTTCCTGGTGTTCGACACCGCGGGCCGGCTGCAGATCGACGAGCCGATGATGGCCGAGCTGGTGGCGCTCAAGCAGGCCGTGCGCGCGCACCAGGTGCTGCTGGTGGTGGACGGGATGACCGGGCAGGAGGCGGTCCGGATCGGGGAGACCTTCGCCCGGCAGGTGGGCGTGGACGGCCTCGTGCTCAGCAAGATGGACGGAGATGCCCGCGGTGGCGCGGCGCTCTCGCTGCGGCAGGTGACGGGCAAGCCCATCCTGTTCCTGGGCGTGGGCGAGAAGCTCGACGGGCTCGAGGCCTTCGATCCGTCGCGGCTCGCCGGGCGCATCCTGGGCATGGGCGACATCGTCGGGCTGGTGGAGAAGGCGCGCTCGGCGGTGAACGAGCAGGAGGCGGCGCAGCTGGCCGAGAAGCTGCGGCGCTCGGATTTCACGCTGGAAGACTTCCTCGAGCAGCTCCTGCAGGTGAAGAAGATGGGGCCGCTCGAGGACCTGATGAAGATGCTGCCCGGGATACCGAAGGCGGCGCTGGAGCAGGCCAGGCCGGACAACGGCCGGCTCAAGCGCCACGAGGCGATCCTGCTCAGCATGACGCGGAAGGAACGACGAGCGCCGCGGGTGATCGACGGCAGCCGGCGGCGGCGCATCGCCGCAGGCAGTGGCACCGCGGTGAGCGACGTGAATCAGTTGTTGCGGGACTTCGAGCAGGCGCGCACGATGATGAAGCGCCTGAAGCAGGGGCCGCGCGGTCTGGCGGGGCTCCGACGCGGCCGCGGCTAGGACGCGGCGCACATCACGAGACACAAGGAGGATTCAAGATGGCGGTGGTGATCCGACTCATGCGGGCCGGCGCGAAGAAGCGGCCCTTCTACCGGCTGGTGGCGGCGGACTCGCGGCGGCAGCGCGACGGGCGGTTCCTGGAGATCCTGGGGCACTACAACCCCATCACCCAGCCCTTCGAGTTGGTCGTCCAGAAGGACAAGGTGCAGGTCTGGCTGGACAAGGGCGCCCAGCCCAGCGAGCAGGTCGCCTCGCTGCTGCGCGCGACCGGGATGACGCTCGGCAAGGCCTCGAAGCCCACCAAGAAGGCCGTGCCCGCGGGCTCGGCGGCCAAGCCGCGCAAGCGTCTCAAGCCGCGCCCGGCCTCGGCGCGCAAGACCAAGGTGAAGGCGGCGAAGGCGTCGGCGAAGAAGGCCGGCAAGGTCGTGCCGAAGAAGGGCGCGAAGCGGAAGGCGGCCGCGAAGTAGGGCCGCAGCACAGCACGGCCCCGCGCCCGATGCACCGGCTCCGCGCCCCACGCGGAGCGCGCCGGGGCGCGGGGTGTGAGCCGTGGAGCCTCCCATGAGAGCGTCGCCGACTCGTGCGTTGACGTTGCTGCTGCTGCTGGCCGCGCTGGCGGTGGCCGGCTGCGCCCGGCGCGAGCCCGTGCCGGACGTGGCTGCGCGACAGGCCCGCTCGCAGGCCCTGATCGACGCGGGGAACACCTTCTACCGCGCCGGCGACCCCACCACCGCGGCCAAGCGCTACGGCGCTGCCGTGGTGGTGAAGCCCGACGACCCGGCCGCCTACTTCGGCCTGGGCATGGCGCTCACGAAGCTCGGACGCGACGAAGAGGCGCGCCAGGCCTACGCCCGGGCGCGCGAACTCGCGCAGCAGGCGCGGGGCGCGAGCGGGGACACCGCGCGCTAGGGGACGGGGGCCGGCGGGCGTGAGATCGCCGTGCGCGGCGCGAGCGGATGCGTGGAACAGTCTGCTCCGGGTCGGGGGCCTGCAGATCCCCGGTGAGAGGCACACGGGAGAGGCGACATGAACCGCCTGCTGAAGCAGATGATCGTCGGGACGCCCCTGGAACCGCTGGCCAGGAGGCTGCATGCCGCGCTCCGGCGTGCGGGCGCATCCGAGGTGGAGGACAGGAACCGCTGCTACGACATCCAGACGCTCGAGGTGATGCGGGCCGTCCTCCGCAAGGACTCCAACTGCGTCGATGTCGGCTGCCACCAGGGCAGCATCCTGAGAGAGATGCTGAGGTTCGCGCCGCAGGGGACTCATTTCGCCTTCGAGCCGCTTCCCGAACTGTACCAGGGGCTGGTGAGGACCTTCGGCGGGGTCACGAACCTCCATCTTCATGATCAGGCCTTGAGCGACGTCGCCGGCACGATGTCCTTCCAGCACGTCGTGAGCAATCCCGGCTACAGCGGCTTCCGCCAGAGGCGATACGACAGGCCCGACGAACGGATCCAGCAGATCGTGGTCCGGACGGCCCCGCTGGACGACCTGGTCCCCCGGGACGTGTCGATCCAGTTCATCAAGGTCGACGTGGAGGGCGCCGAGTTCCAGGTGTTCCGCGGCGCGGTCGAGACGATCAGGAGGGGCCGGCCCGTCATCGTCTTCGAACATGGACGGGTCGCCGCGGACTCCTACGGGACCAGCCCGGAGAGCATGTACGACCTGCTGGCGGGCCCGTGCGGTCTCCGGCTGTTCCTCATGGCCGAGTGGCTCGAGAGTGGCGGCCGCGTCGCCCTGAGCAGGGAGGCCTTCTGCGAACAGCTGGCGAGTGGCAGGAACTACTATTTCATGGCCGCTCCCTGAGGGATCCCGCGGCTCGCGGGCGCGCCTGACCCGGCGTCGGGCTGGGGGCCCCGCAGGGAACCGGCGAGCGGGTGAGGCGCTTCATCGTCCTGGCATGGCCCGGCGGTCGCTGCGCCCGCGCGGGGGGGCGCCCGCCCCGCCTTCCCTCGCCCCCGTGGCCGTTGTAGTCTGACCCCGCGATCTGCGGTTCCACCCAGCGCCATCCCCGGACGGGCCCTCATGCACGATCTCAAGTTCCTGCGCAACCACCGCGAACGCGTCGAGGCGGGCGTGGCCCTCAAGGGCATGACCGTGGACCTCGAGCGCTTCTACGAGATCGAGGAGCACCGCCTCGCGCTGCTGCACGAGAGCGAGCAGCTCAAGGCCCGCCGCAACGCGGTCACCCAGGAGGTCGGCGCCCGCCGGCAGTCCGGGCAGCCGGCCGACGAGCTGATCGCGCAGAGCCGTGATCTGGGCGAGCGCATCAAGACGCTGGACGCCGAGCTCAAGACGCTCGAGGAGGAGAGCGCCGAGCTGGCGGCGTGGATCCCCAACCTGCCGCACGAGAGCACCCCGCCGGGCAAGGACGCGGCGCAGAACCAGGTCAAGCGCACCTGGGGCGAGCTGCCGGCGTTCGACTTCGAGCCGCAGCCGCACTGGGACCTGGCCACGCGGCTCGGGCTGCTCGACTTCGCGCGGGCGCCCCGGATCGCGGGTTCGGGCTTCCTGCTGTTCACCGGGCGCGGGGCGCGGCTGGAGCGGGCGCTGATCAACTTCATGCTCGACTTCCACACGCAGCGCCACGGCTACACCGAGCTCTCGGTCCCGCACGTGGTGCGGCGCGCGGCGCTGTTCGGCACCGGCCAGCTGCCCAAGCTGGAAGGCGACATGTACCACATCGGCGAGGACGATCTGTTCCTCAACCCGACGGCCGAGGTGCCGGTCACCAACATCTACCGCGACGAGATCCTCGAGCCCGGCAAGGTGCCCCTGTCCCTCACGGCCCACTGCGCCTCCTACCGGCGCGAGGCCGGCACCTACGGCGCAGACACGCGCGGCATGGTGCGCGTCCACCAGTTCGACAAGGTGGAGCTGGTCAAGATCGTGCCGCCGCAGACCAGCTACGACGAGCACGAGAAGCTGGCGCGCGACGTGGCCGACATCTTCGAGGCACTGGAGCTGCCCTACCGGCAGGTGCTGCTGTGCAGCGGCGACATGTCGTTCGCCGCGGCCAAGTGCTACGACTTCGAGGTCTGGGCGCCGGGCATCAAGGCCTGGCTCGAGTGCTCCTCGTGCTCGAACTTCGAGGACTTCCAGGCGCGCCGCCTGAACCTGCGCTTCCGCCGCGAGGCGGGGGCGAAGGCCGAACACCCGCACACGCTGAACGCCTCGGGCGTGGCGCTGCCGCGCACCTTCGCAGCGCTGCTCGAGAACCACCAGACCGCGACGGGGACGGTGATCATCCCGGCCGCCCTGCGCCCGTACCTCGGCGGCCTCGAGGAGATCGTGCCCGAGGGATGAAGCCGAGCCCGCCGCCGCCGCGGCCCCGGTTCCGCCGCACCGCGGCGCAGGTCCTGCGCACCGCGGTGTTCCTGGGGAGCGTGTTGCTCGTGGTCTCGGTCTTCCTCTTCACCCACCAGACCATCCGGCGCCTGTCCTCCCAGGTCGAGATCACCTCGCGGGTGCTGGCCCGTTTCCTCGCGCTCGCCACCTTCCCGGCCACGCACGACCCGGAGTTGCAGCGCATCACGCGCGAGATCGTGAGCAGCCTCGATTTCCCCATCATCATCACGGACCCGGAGGGTTTTCCGCGCGCCTGGCGCAAGACGGCGGTGGCGCCCGAGCTGGTGCCCGCCGCCAGCATCGACAGCCTGCGCGAGCACCAGCCGCTCTCGCCGGTGATCCGGGCACGCATCGAGCGGCTGAAGGCCGAAGTGGTGCGGCTCGACCATCAGAACCCGCCGGTGCCGATGAAGCAGACCGCCACGGGCGTGGCGCTGGGAGCGGTGCACTATGGCGAGCCCGCGGTCCTGGACCTGTTGCGCTGGATGCCCTACGTCACCGTGGGGGCCGTGCTGCTGTTGCTCTCGCTCGGGCTCTGGGCGCTCGCCGGCCTGCGCATGGCCGAGAAGCGCACGATCTGGGTGGGCATGGCGCGCGAGACGGCGCACCAGCTGGGCACGCCGCTCTCCTCGCTGATGGGCTGGGTCGAGATCCTGCGCACGCACTCCGAGGCCGCGCCGCCGGGCGCGACGGTGCCCGTGCCGCGGTCCGAGCTGGAGGAGACGCTCACCGAGATGGAGCGTGACGTCGAGCGGCTGAACAAGGTGGCGCAACGCTTCAGCCACGTGGGCTCGGCGCCTCACCTGCAGCTGCAGGAGGTCGCTCCGGTGGTGCGCGAGGCGGTGCAGTACGTGCGCCGGCGCCTGCCCAACGACGAGAGCCGCGTGCTGCTGCGCGAGCACTACGAGGACGTGCCGCCCATCAACCTCAACCGCGAGCTGATCGAGTGGGCGCTCGAGAACCTGCTGGTGAACGCGATCTCGGCGCTGGACAAGACGCAGGGCCTGATCGAGGTCAAGATCGAGCGCCGCAAGGAGACCGAGGCGGTCGAGATCGTGGTCCAGGACAACGGCCGGGGCATGACGTCGGCGGAGCAGCGCCAGGCCTTCGAGCCGGGCTACAGCACGAAGCATCGCGGCTGGGGCCTGGGGCTCGCGCTCGCCCGGCGCGTGGTGCAGGAGTACCACGGCGGGAGGCTCTTCGTCCGCCACAGCGCGCCGGGCGAGGGCACGACGATGGTGATGAGCTTCCCGACCTAGGCCGCAGCCGCTCCTGCCGGATCGAGCCGTCGCAGAGTCATCGCCCCGCCACGCCGTAGGCCATCGGGCGATTGGCGGCCACGCCCCAGCCGGTGCGGTCCACCGCGATGAGCCCCACGTCCCAGCGCTCCGGGAACATGGCGACGGCCTCCTGGACCGCCTGCTTCGCGGGCACGCCGGCAGCCAGGCGGTCGTAGACCGAGCGCGCCAGGAAGCGCCGGATGATCTGCTCGCCCTCGCCGGTGCAGGCCACCGCGCCGGCCGGGCCGGCGAAGAGCCCGGCGCCGTAGACCGGCACGTCGCCCACGCGGCCGCAGAGCGTGACCGAGGTGCCGCCGGTGGAGAGCGTGGCGGCGAAGTGCCCGTCCGCGCTGCGCGTGACCGAGCCCACCGTGTCGCCGTGCCGGCCCCACTCGAGCATGTCGGCGGGCATCGCGCCGGGGAAGTTCCAGTAGCGCCGCCAGTCGAAGACCGTGGTGTCGCGGCGTCCGAACGACTCCGCCTGGCGTCGCATGCGCGCGCGGTACTTGGCCTCGGCCTGCGGGCTCACGGGGACGATATCGGCGAAGCCGATCCGATGGGCGAAGCGGGTCGCACCCTCGCCCACGAGGAACAGGTGCGGGGTGGAATCCATGACCGCGCGCGCCACCCGCACGGGGTTCTTCACGCGCTCGATCGCCCCGACCGCGGCGAAGCGGCCTTCATCGGTCATGACCGCGGCGTCCATCTGGATGGTGTGCCCGTCGAGGCGGATGTTGGCGCCGGTGCCGGCGTTGAAGCGCGGATCGTCCTCGAGCCACACCGTCCCCGCGATCGCCGCGTCGAGTGCGGAGCCGCGAGCGAGCAGCACGGCCAGCGCGGTGTCGGCCGCCGCGCGCACACCGTCCGCGTACTCGGGCCCCGAGCCGACGCCGCCGTGCGTGACCACGAGCGCTCCGACGCTGGTGCTGCCGGCGAGCGTGGGCAGGGGCGCGGGGGCCAGCAGGACGATGGGGACGGGGTCCCGGGTCTGGGCGGGGGCGGAGGCCCCGACGGACAGCAGCGCGACGATCATCAGGCCGTTACGGGCGGATCGATCGAATCTCATCGCTTCTCCTGCTGTCGCCAGCGCGGGTCCTTCGAGCGGGAACGTGGGGTGGACGGCTGCCGGGCCTGGAACGGGCGACGGTCCACGCCACGTTAGGACGTTGTCAGCGCCGGGGTCAACGGTCACACCGGCCCGCGTTGGCGCTCCGGCGGCCCGGCGCTATGATGCGGCTGTTTCCCGCACCCGACGCGCGCCCTGCGGTGTATGCAGCATGGGGTGCCCCGCCCCTCCGGCCCGAGATGGACGACCGCATGGAAGAGCCTCGCAAGCACATCCTCTGGGCCGACGACGAGATCGACCTGCTGCGCCCCCACGTCAAGTTCCTCGAGCAGAAGGGTTTCGCCGTGACGGCGGTGCCCAGCGGCGAGGACGCGCTCGCCGAGCTCGCCCGGGCCCGCTACGACCTGGTCCTGCTCGACGAGATGATGCCGGGGCTGGGGGGGTTGGAGACCCTCGGGCAGATCAAGGAGCGCAATCTCGACGTGCCGGTCGTGCTCATCACCAAGAGCGAGGAGGAGTCGCTCATGAACGAGGCGCTGGGCCGGCACATCACCGACTACCTCATCAAGCCGGTCAACGCCTCGCAGGTCTTCCTGGCCTGCAAGCGGGTCTTCGACGCCCAGAAGCTGCAGGACACGCAGCGCGCGCGCGACTACGTGGGCGAGATGCAGCGCTGGCAGGGGCTGGACCTGCGGCGCCTCGACTGGCCGGGCTGGGTGGACCTGGCGCAGGAGGTGGCGCGCTGGGACGTGCGCTTCGACGGGGTGGCCGACGCCGGGCTGCGGCAGGCCCACGCCGACTTCCGTCGCAGCCTCAACATCGACTTCGGGCGCTACGTCGAGGAGCACTACCCGCACTGGGTGCGCGACGCCGCGGACCGCCCGCCACTCTCGACCGACGTGGTGGCGCGCGCGCTCGTGCCGCACCTGCAGGCCGGGCGGCGTGTGTTCTTCGTCATCATCGACTGCATGCGCCTGGACCAGTGGTTCTCGCTCGAGCCGCTGCTCGAGGAGCTCTTCACGGTCCAGCGCGACTACTACTGCTCGATCCTGCCGACCGCCACGCCGTACTCGCGCAACGCCATCTTCTCGGGCCTGCTGCCGGCGCAGCTCAAGCAGCAGCACCCCGACCTCTGGCAGGAGGGCACCGACGACGAGCGCACCAAGAACCGCTTCGAGCGCCAGCTGCTCGAGGCGCAGTTGACGCGCCTGATGCCGGGCCAGGAGAAGCCGGTCAAGTACATCAAGATCTACGACCAGAACGAGGCCCTGGCCACGCGGCGGCAGATCAACTCGTTCGCCGGCCTGCCGCTGGTCAGCATGGTGTTCAACTTCCTCGACATCCTGGCGCACGGCCGCTCGGAGAGCGACATCCTGCAGGAGCTGGCGCCCGACGAGGCCGCCTTCCGCGCGGTCACCAAGGCGTGGTTCGTGCACAGCCCGCTCTACGACATCTTCCGCGCGCTCTCCACCCAGAACGTCACGGTGGTGCTGACCACCGACCACGGCGCGGTGCTCGGGCGGCGGGCGGCGCTGGTCTACGGCAACCGCGACACCTCGACCAACCTGCGCTACAAGTTCGGGGTCAATCTGAACTGCGACCCGAAGCAGGCGGTCATCATCCGCCGGCCGATGGAATACATGCTCCCCGATGACGGCGTGAACAAGAACTACGTGCTGGCGCGCGAGGACTTCTACTTCGTCTACCCGACGCGCTTCCACGAGTTCGAGCGCCAGTACCGCGGGTCGTTCCAGCATGGCGGCATCTCGGTCGAGGAGATGATCCTGCCGCTGGTGACACTGACCCCCCGCACGCCGTGACGGAACCGCTCGAGCGCGACCGGCCGGTGGGCGGCGCGGACCTGCCCGGGTTCCCTGCCGGGCCCCGGCGTGTCACGGCCGCGGCCGAGGAGACCGAGCGGCTCGGCGAGACGCTCGCCGCGGGGCTCGTGGCGGGCGACGTGCTGGTGCTCACGGGCCCGCTCGGTTCGGGCAAGACGCGCTTCGTGGCCGGCCTGGCCCGCGGGCTGGGCGTCAAGTCGCGGGTGCGCAGCCCGTCCTTCACGCTGCTGAACGAGTACCGCGGGGCCTTCGTGCTCCACCACCTCGACCTCTACCGGCTCGAGGGGCCGGAGGCGGACGGGCTGGGGCTCGAAGAGCTGGTGGACGACGGCGCCCTGGTGGTGGAGTGGGGCGAGAAGCTGCCGGCCTGGGTGCGCGAGGAGGCGCTGACGCTGGTCTTCGAGGTGCTCTCCGAGAACGGGCGGGCGGTCACCGCGAGCGCGGCGGGCGAGCGCGGCGGTGAGTTGCTCGCGGTCTGGGAGCTGATGCCGGCCGGGGAGGCCCGGTGAGCGCGGGCGCGGTCGGGGCCGTGTTCGCGAAGCCCGGGCTCGTCATCGAGTCGGCGACCGCGCACGTCGAGGTGCTGGTGTGCGCGCCCGACGGCGCGGCGCTGGCGCACGAAGCCGAGGACGTGGGCCACGGTCACACGCGGCGGCTCACGCCGCTGGTGACCCAGGCGCTCGCCCGGGCTCAGGTCGAGCCCCGCGCGCTGGGCTGGATCGCCGCCGACCTGGGGCCGGGCTCCTTCACCGGCGTGCGGGTGGGGCTCGCGACGGCGGAGGCCCTCGCGCTGGCTGCCGACGCGCCCGTGCTGGGCGCCTCCGCGCTGGCCGCGCTGGCGCTGTCGTCCGGGGCCAGCCGCGCGCTGCTCGTGCCGCTGGTCCCCGGCGGCCGGCACGACCTCTACGCCGGCTTCTTCCGCGCCGACCTGCGCGGTCGCGTCACGCTGCTGGCCGCGCCGCGCGTGGCGGCCCTGCCGGCGCTGCTCGAGAGCGTGGCCGAGGCGCGCGCGCTGCTGCCGCGCGGCTCGGGACTGCGCTTCGTGGGGCCCGGCGCGGCGCGCGAGCGCGAGGCGCTGGAACGTTTCGCCCCCGGGAGCACCGGGCCGGAATGGCGTTTCGCGGGACTCTCGGCCGCGGACCTGGCGGCGGCCGTGCGCTCGGGCCTCGGGCCCGCGGCCGGGCTGCCGGTGCCGGGGGAGGAGGCGCGCCCGCTCTACGTGCGCTCGGCGCAGGCAGAGGAACGCGTCCGCCGTGCGGCACTCGCGGCCCGGCCCATCCGCATCCGTGACTTCGCGGAGCCGGACCTGCCGGTGGTGGCGGCGATCGAGCGGCGCATCTTCAGCGATGCCTGGCCCGAGTCGTTCTTCCGCGAGGAGCTCTCGCAGGCCATGGCCTGGGGGCGCGTCGCGGAGGCCGACGGTGGGCTGGCCGGCTACCTCCTGGCCTGGGTGGGCGCCGGCGCCGGACACGTCGGCAACCTGGGCGTGGTCCCGGAGGCGCGCCGGCGCGGCGTGGCGCGCGCGCTGCTCGAGGACCTGCTGGAGCGCGCCGCCGCGGTCGGCGCCACCACCCTCACGCTCGAGGTGCGGGTCTCCAACTTCGCGGCCCAGGCGCTTTACCGGGCCTTCGGATTCCGGCTGGCGGGTCTGCGCCGCGGGTATTATCGTGACACGGGAGAAGACGCGCTCACAATGGCGTGGACGGCTGCGGATGCCGGTGTGGCGCCCGCAGTGTCCGGCCGCGGTGGACTCGCGCAGGACGCGGGCTCGCCGGCCGGCCGGCCCACCACCACCAACCCCGGGTGACCATGTCCTGGCTCAAGAAGGAACGCACCCGCGTCAAGACGCGGAAGAAAGAGGAACGCAGCGAGGTCCCCGAAGGCCTGTGGACCAAGTGCGAGGAGTGCGGCGAGGCGCTCTTCCAGACGGTGCTCGAGGAGAACCTCTGGACCTGCCCGCACTGTGACCACCACTTCCGGGTGCCGGCGAGGGTCTACCTCGGCTTCCTGGTGGACCCGGGCTCCTTCGAGGAGCGCTTCGCGAACCTGGTGGCCGGCGACCCGCTCGAGTTCCGCGACGCCAAGATGTGCTATCCCGATCGCATCAAGCACGCGCAGAAGGAGACGGGCCTGAAGGACGCGGCACTCTCCGGCGTGGCGACCGTGGGCGGGAAGCCCGTGAGCCTGACGCTCATGGACTTCTTCTTCATGGGGGGCAGCATGGGTTCGGTCGTGGGCGAGAAGGTGGCGCGCTCGATCGAACTGGCGCTGGCCGAGCGCCGGGCGCTGATCCTGGTGTCGTCCACCGGCGGGGCGCGCATGCAGGAGGGCATCCTCTCGCTGATGCAGATGGCCAAGACCTCGGCCCTGCTGGCGCGACTTCAGGATCAGCACCTGCCGTTCATCTCGATCCTGACCGACCCGTCCACCGCGGGCGTGCTTGCCTCGTACGCCTCGCTGGGGGACGTGATCCTCGCCGAGCGCAAGGCGCTGGTGGGATTCGCCGGCGCCCGGGTCATCCGCCAGACCATCGGCGAGGAGCTCCCCGAAGGATTCCAGCGGGCCGAGTTCGTGCGGGAGAAAGGCTTCGTGGACCGGGTTGTCCATCGCAAGCGGATGCGGGACGAGGTCTCGACCCTGCTCGAGTTCTTCTGGCGTTCGACCGCAGGCTTCGCGCCGGGCCCGCCGGCCGTGCCGGCGGGCG
>JANXPZ010000122.1 GCA_025357055.1 Candidatus Eiseniibacteriota bacterium
CGAGCGCCTCGAGAGCCACGGTGGCCGGATCCTTCGCCGGCCGGGGTCGCGCGATCGTCGCGGCCGGCGCGCGGCGGCGTCTCATGCGCCAGACGATGAGGGCGACCACCACCAGCGCCGCTGCGACCAGCCCCACGATGCGCCAGGGCACGCGCTCCCACCACGGCGCCGCGAGCGGGCCGCGCAGGGGCCGCAGACTCGCGCTGGTGTCCTCGGGGCCCACGACCGGGGCGACCCCCAGGCGGACCGTGGGCAGATGACCCGTCCAGCTCGGCCCGTTCGCTTCCCGCACTTCGAAGCCCAGGCCTGGCACGGTGAGCATCCCCGGCGTGAAGGCCTGCAGGGAGAGCTCGACCTGCATCGTGTCCGCGAGCAGACCCTTGTTCAGGGAGCCCGAGTACGCGGGGATGCGCCGCATCCGCGGACTGCCCCACTCGAACGCACCGCCGCCAGCCGGCATCTGCCAGCGCAGAGCCGTCCGCGGGCGCACCACTACACGGCCGCGGTAGAGCACGGGCTGCCCGATCCGCGCGAACGCGGGCCGCACCGAGGCCTGGCACTCGTAGCCCCGCGACGGGATGCCGCCGGTCGGGACCGGCACGACCGGCAGACTTCGCGTCGCCGGTGCGGCGAGCGCCGTCCCCGCGACGAGCGCCAGGGCGGCCAGTCCCGCGCATGCGCGTCTCACCCGCGCCTCCCGCGGCGCCGCTGACTGAAGTACCGCATCAGCACCGGCAGCCAGGGCCGGCCGGTGTGGAGCATCAGCAGCGGACAGCGGGCCTGGGCGAGCGCGCCGCTCACCGCCCGCAACCGCTGCGCCGCCTCGCGCTGGTAGCGCTCACGGGTCCGCCGGTCCCCGGTGTCCACGAGCCGCCGCTCGCCCGACTCGAGGTCCTCGATCTCCACCCAGCCGACCGTCGGCAACGACTCGTCGCGCGCATCCCGCAACAGCAGTGCGGTCACGTCGTGCCGGCGCGCCAGCACCCGCCAGTCGCGCGGGTCGAGCGCGTCGTCGAAGTCCGAGATCCAGAAGACCACGCTGTGCCGGCGCGCGGTGCGCAGCAGGAAGTGTGCGGCCTCGCGGGCGCCCGCCGGGCCCGGCCGGGCCTCGGCCCCCAGCACGTCGCGCAACAACCGCAGCACGTGCGAGCGCCCCCGGGCGGGCGGCACGAAGTGCTCGACGCGGCTCCCCACCAGCAACAGCGACACCTTGTCGTTGTGCCGCTGGGCCGCGAAGCCCAGCACCGCGCAGAGCTCGGCCGCCAGCTCCCGCTTCTCGACCCCCGCGGTGCTGAAGCGCATCGAGCGCGACACGTCCACGACCAGCACCACGGTGAGCTCGCGTTCCTCGACGAAACGCTTGACGAACGGCTCCCCGAAGCGGGCGGTGACGTTCCAGTCGATGTCGCGCACCTCGTCCCCGGGGACGTAGCGGCGCACCTCCTCGAACTCCATGCCGCGGCCCTTGAAGACGCTCTCGGCGTTCCCCGCGAAGAGATCCGCGACCAGATGACGGCTGCGGATCTCGAGCCGCCGGACCTTTCGCAGCAGCTCGGCAGTCTGCATACGCTAGGGCACACGCACCTGTTCGAGGATCCGGCGCGCGACCTCCTCACCGTCGACACCCTCGGCCTCCGCCTCGTAGGAGACGTGGATGCGGTGACGCAGCACGTCCGGGGCGATCCCCTTCACGTCCTCGGGCAGCACGTAGGGCCGGGCCGCGAGCAGCGCCAGCGCCTGCGCGCCGCGGACCAGGAAGAGCGTGGCACGGGGCGAGGCGCCGAAGGCGATCAGGCCCTCCAGCGGAAGGCCGAAATCGCGCGGCCGCCGGGTGGCGGTCACGAGGTCGAGGACGTACTCCTGGATCTTGTCGTCCACGTAGATCGAGGCCAGCGCGCCCCGCGCCTCGAGCACGTCCTCGCGTCCGGCGCGGGGCTGGAGCGCGGGCAGGTCGGCGAGCCCCACGCGGCGCAGGATCTCCTTCTCCTCCGCACGCTCGGGATAGCCGATCTTGACCTTGAGCATGAAGCGGTCGCTCTGCGCTTCGGGCAGGGCGTACGTCCCCTCCTGCTCGATCGGGTTCTGGGTCGCCATGACGAGGAACGGCTCCTCGAGCCGGTGGCTCTCCTCGCCCAGCGTCACCTGCCGTTCCTGCATGGCCTCGAGCAGCGCCGATTGCACCTTGGCGGGGGCACGGTTGATCTCGTCGGCGAGCACCAGGTTCGCGAACAACGGACCGCGCTTGGCCGTGAAGGATCCGTCCCGGGGATTGTAGATGAGCGTCCCGGTGAGGTCCGCGGGCAGGAGATCCGGCGTGAACTGGATGCGGCGGAACCGGATCGAGAGCGCGTCCGCGAGGCTCTTCACCGCCAGCGTCTTGGCCAGGCCGGGCACTCCCTCCAGCAGCACGTGCCCACCCGTGACCAGCCCCACGAGCAGCCGGTCCACCATCTGGCGCTGGCCCACCACCGCGCGCCCCACCTCCTCACGGACGCGCTGGAGGGTCTCGCCGGCGCGCTCGATGCGGCGCGCGGCCTCCTTCATGTCCACGGTCATGCGGGCTCCTCCAGGGCAGGTGCGAAACAGAGGTCGGGTCGTCTCCAGGGCGCAAGGGTACGCGGGCGCAGTATATCGGAGCGGCCGGCGAGTTCAATCCACGCAGCCGGAAGGCACGGAACGCGCGCTCGCGATGGCCCGGGCGGGGGACTTCAGGCCGCTCGCTGCGCCTCGTCCGCCGCGGCTTCCGCGCCCTCGAGCCAGCTCGCGAGCAGGACGTGGGCCGGCATCAGGGCGAAGGGCGGCTCCGGGGACTCGATCTGCTCGAGTCGCGTGAGCGCGCGGTCCACCTCGAGCGACAGAGGGCTGATCCATCCGCCAGCGGCACAGGCGCGGGCCATGAGCTGGTGCACGCGAACGCGCGCCAGAGGCTCTGTCTTGAGCGCATCGCGGTAGCGCAGGGCCGCCCCCTCGAAGAGCAGGATGGCGGTCTCGTACTCCCTCGCGGCGAAGGCTCTCAGCCCGGCGAGGTGCAGATACTCTCCAGCGAACAGCCACGGGTGGTGGCAGGCCAGACCCCACACGCGCGGTGACTCGTGGAACACGGGCAAGGAAGCAAGGCAGAGTCGCACGCGGCCGCAAATTGCAGGAACGGTGCCACGCCACCGGGCCGGCCGGGTCCGCCAACCCATTGCAGGAGAACGTCTCCGGGCCCGCGCATCGCGCGGTTTCGAGCCCGTCCGGCCGCAGCTCATGCATCCTGATGCAAGGCGCCCTTCATCCTGCACGGACGAGCCAGAACGGCCGCCCTGCGTTCCCGCGCGTTCCCGCCGCCAGCCCGGCGCTTATCCCTCCACGCCCGGGCGCTTCACCGGCTCCCACGAGAACAGCGGGAAGCCCGAGCACAGCTCAAGCACGTCCTGCTCGACGGCCGCCGCCAGGGCCGTGTCATCCGGCTTGTCCAGCACCCGAGCGATGCAGTCCCCGATGACCTGCATCTCCGCGACGCCGAATCCGCGCGTGGTCAGTGCCGGGGTGCCGATGCGCACGCCGCTGGTGACCCAGGGCTTCTGCGGATCGTCGGGCACGGCGTTCTTGTTCACCGTGATACGCGCCCGGTGCAGCGCCTCCTCGGCGATCTTGCCGGTGAGGCCGCGCTTCCTGAGGTCCAGCAGCATCAGGTGGTTGTCCGTGCCGCCCGACACCAGCTCGATGCCGCGATCGAGCAGCCGCTGCGCCAGCGCCTGCGCATTCTCCACCACCCGCCGCTGGTACGACTGGAAGCCGGGCGTGAGGGCCTCGCCGAAACACACGGCCTTGGCCGCGATGACGTGCATGAGCGGCCCTCCCTGCAGCCCCGGGAACACGCTCTTGTCGAGCTTCTCGAGCAGCGCGGCCCTGGCCAGCACGAAGCCCCCGCGCGGCCCGCGCAGCGTCTTGTGCGTCGTGCTCGTGACCAGGTCCGCGTGCGGTACCGGACTGGGGTGCAGCCCGGCCGCCACCAGGCCGGCGATGTGCGCCATGTCCACGACCAGGCTCGCCCCCACCTCCTGCGCGACCGCCGCGAACCTCGCGAAGTCGATGACCCGCGGGTAGGCGCTGGCACCGGCCACGATGATCCGCGGCCGATGCTCCCGGGCGAGCGCCCCCAGCTGTTCGTAATCGATGCGCCCGTCCTCGGGGCGCACGCCGTACTGCACCGACTTCCACAACTGCCCCGTGTACGAGACCGGATGCCCGTGCGTCAGGTGGCCGCCGTGTGCCAGGCTCATGCCCAGCAGCGTGTCGCCCGGCTTCGAGACCGCAAGGTAGGCCGCCATGTTCGCCGAGGCGCCCGAGTGCGCCTGCACGTTGGCGTGCTCCGCGCCGAACAGCTGCTTCACCCGGTCACGGGCCAGGTCCTCCGCCACGTCCACGAACTCGCAGCCACCGTAGTAGCGCTTGCGCGGCAGCCCCTCGGCGTACTTGTTGGTCATCACCGAGCCCAGCGCCTCGAGCACCGGATCGCTGACGAAGTTCTCGGAGGCGATCAACTCGAGGGTGGTGAGCTGGCGGCGGCGCTCGTTCTGGATCGCGTCGAAGATCGCGGGGTCCTGCTCGCGGAGAGATGTCATGGTGCCTGCCGGCTCCTCCAGTGGAGGTCTTCGTACGCCCGGATCTTGTCGAGTCGCGGAACGTGGCGTCCGCCCTCGAAGGGGGTCTCGAGCCAGATGCGCAGCCAGCGCACGGCGTCGTCGTGTCGGTTGGTCCGGGCCCCCACCGCCATGACGTTGGAATCGTTGTGTTCGCGGGTCAGGCGCGCGGTCTCGTCGCTGGTGACCAGGGCCGCACGCACCCCCGCCACCTTGTTGGTCGCGATCGCCTCGCCGATCCCGCTGCCGCCCAGCACGACCCCGCGATCCACCTCACCGCGCGCCACCAGCTCGCCCACCGGGAAGCAGTAGTCCGGATAGTCCACGGGCGGCAGCGCGGCAGCGGTGCCCACGTCCTGAACGTCGTGGCCCAGCGCCGCGAGTTCGAGCTTGAAGCGCTCCTTCAGCGGATAACCCGCGTGGTCGGTGCCGATCGCGATCCTCATGCAGCCTCCTGCAGCCGGCGCCTCATCGCGCCGCAGCCGCGCCCTGGCCGACCAGCGACAGCCAGCCGTGCCGGTCGGGCACCTCGCCGCGCACCTCGGAGAAGTAGGCCTTCTGCAGCGTCTTCGTGACCGGGCCCACCGTGCCCTTGCCCACGGGGATCTTGTCCACCGAGGTGATCGGCGTCACTTCGACGGCCGTGCCGCTGTAGAAGAGCTCGTCCGCCAGGTAGAGCATCTCGCGCGGCAGGGACTGCTCCCGCACGGTGTAGCCCTGCTCGCGCGCCAGCGTGATGACGCTGTCGCGCGTGATGCCCGCCAGGACGCTGTTGGCCAGGCACGGGGTCAGGATCTCGCCCTTGACCACGGCGAAGACGTTCGCCGCGCTGCCTTCGCTCACGTAGCCGTTCACGTCGAGGGCGATGGCCTCGTCGTAGCCCTCGACCACGGCCTCCATCTTGAGCAGCTGCGAGTTCATGTAGTTCGCGGAGGCCTTGACCATGACCGGCAGTGTATTGGGCGCCAGGCGGTGCCAGGTGCCGACCTTGACCGAGCTGCCCTTCTCGAGCGCGTCCTTGCCGAGGTACTGGCCCCAGACGAAGGCGGCCACGCAGACGTGCACCGGGTTGCCGAACGGATTCACGCCCATGTGCTCGTAGCTGCGGTAGACCAGCGGACGGATGTAGCAGTCCTTCAGATCGTTCACCGCCACCATCTGGAGGCAGGCGTCACGGATCTGGTCACGCGTGAAGGACATCTCCTGCTCCATCCGGTAGACGCGCGCCGAGAACATCAGCCGGTCGATGTGCTCCTCGAGCCGGAAGATGGCCGGGCCCTTCGGCGTCTGGTAGGCCCGGATACCCTCGAAGACGCTCGAAGCGTAGTGCAGCGCGTGGGTCAGGACGTGGACCTTCGCATCGTCCCACGGCACCAGCTCCCCGTTCATCCAGATGCTCTTCGCCTTGGTCATCGGCATGGCTCACCTCACGGAACGTGCGGCACGGGATTCAGATCGGCCGCGACCGCAGCACTTCGCGGATCCGCGGCACGATCCGGCGCACGTGGCGCCGGATACGCCCCAGACACTCTTCATAAGCTTCCAACGAGCCCCCGAACGGGTCGGACACCGCGAGCGCCGGATCGCCCGGCTCGGGCCACTCGGACAATACATGGATGCGGCCCGGATCGGCGCCCAGGGCCTCGGCCGCGAGCGCGTGTTCGTGCTCCATGACAAGGACGAGGTCGGCGCCACTCAGGAGCTCCGCGCTCGGACGCCGCGAACGATGACCCGTCAGGTCGAGCCCGGCGCGCGCCGCGGCCTCGCTCGCGCCCGCGCTGGCCGGCTGCCCGTCCGCCGCCGCCGTGCCCGCAGAGAACACCTCCACCCGCTCCGCATCGGGACCCAGCTCCTCGCGGAACGCGGCCGCAGCCAGCGGGCTGCGACAGGTGTTGCCGGTGCACAGCAAGACCAGGCGGAAAGGCACGGCGCGGGACGTCATCGCGCTGGAGAATAGGCGCGGTGCGACGGGGGGTCAAACCTCGCAGACGCCCCACGCCCCGCACCGGCCGCGCCCCCCGCGGTGTGCGGCTACGCCCCGGGCGTCCCCCGCGTCTCATCGTCGAACGGGCCCAGTTCCGCGCTCACGTCGAGGGCGCCACGCCGCAGCAGGCGCGGCCGCTCACCGCTCACGTCCACCAGCGTCGTGGGCGGGCGGGCGTGCCGCGGGCCACCGTCCAGCACCAGGTCCAGCTGGTTTCCGAAGATCGCCACGACCTCCGCGGCGCTCTCGGCGGGCGCTTCCCCGGAAAGGTTGGCGCTGGAGGAGACCACCGGTCCCCCGATGCGCTCGAGGATGCGTTCGCAGAGCGTGTCCCGGGGGCAGCGCAGGGCGATCGTTCCGGCGTTTCCCAGCACCCGCGCCGGCACCAGCGGTGAGGCGCGGAGGATCAGCGAGAGCGGCCCCGGCCAGTATCGCTCGATGAGCCGCTCCGCCACCGGGCTCACCTCGCTCGCCAGTCCCCATGCCTGCAGCGGCTCCGGGATGAGCGAGATGAAGGCGTGGTTCCGCGCCCGGCGCTTGATCCGCGCCAGCATCTCCACCGCGTCCGTGTCGAACAGCGAGCAGCCGAGTCCGTAGATCGTGTCCGTCGGGAACGCCACGATCCCGCCGCGGAGCACCTCCTCCGCCGTGCGGTTCAGCGCGGTCTCGTCCGGGTGCTCCGGGTCGATGCGCAAGACCTCCATGCTATCCTCCGTGCCGCGAGCCGGGCCGTGACCACGCCACCCCGCGCACCTCCATCCGATGCGCCGGCGCCGTGTCCTCCATCATCGTGCGGTCCGACTCGCCGCCCCTCACCACGCCGAACCGGGGTCCTGCGCACGCCCGGCCCACGAGAGCCGGCGCCAAGGATGCCGCGAACGTCCACGTGGCGACATTATCCAGTGCGCCGCGCGAGGGTCAAGGACCGCCCCGCGGAGCCCGCGGCGGAGACTCCCCGGCGGCGCGTCGGGCGAACTCCGTCTCGAGCAGTTCCCGCACGACCTGCGGTGCGGCCTGCCCGCGGCTCTTCTTCATGACCTGGCCGACCAGGAAGTCCAGCGTCCGCGAGCTCCCGGCCAAGACCTGCGCCACCGCCGCTGCGTGCTCGCCGAGCACCTCCAGCACGAGCGGGCGCAGATCCGTCGCGGCGCCCATGGCGCGGACGCCGTGGCGGGCGAGCAGTTCGTCCACCCCCCCCTCCTCGTCCAGCATCCACCCGAAGACCTGCTTGGCGAGCGGCCCGGGGATCTCCTTCGCGGCCACCCGTGCGACGAGCCCACCGAGCCGGACCGCCGGCACGCGGGCGGCGAATTCCCCGATCGAGCCCGCGCGTTCGTGCAGGACGCGCAGCACCTCCGTCATCACCCAGTTCGCGGCCAGCCTCTCATCCGCGACCGCGGCGCAGGCCTCGTAGTAGTCCGCGAGCTCCCGCTGCTCGCAGAGCACCGAGGCATCATGGGCGGACAGTCCATACCGCCCGACCAGGCGCGCCGCGCGCGTCCACGGCAGCTCGGGCAGCCCGGCGCGGGCCGCCTCGAGCACGGCACCGACGACGCGAAGCACCGGCAGATCGGGCTCGGGGAAGTAGCGGTAGTCGTGCGCGTCCTCCTTCGAGCGCATCACGGCCAGCCGGTCGTGCTCGACGTCGTACGACAGCGTCGCCTGCCCCACCACACCGCCCCCCTCGAGCAGCAGCCGCTGCCGGGCGATCTCGGCCGCAAGGCCCCTCTCCACCCCGCGGATCGAGTTGAGGTTCTTCAGCTCGGTCTTGACCCCCAGGGCGGCAGCCCCTGCCGGCCGCAGGCTCACGTTGGCGTCGCAGCGCAGCTGCCCCTTCTCCATGTCCCCGTCCGAGACGCCGAGCCACCGCACCAGCCGCCGCAGGGCCGCGAGGAAGGCAGCGCACTCGGCGGGTTCGCGGAACACCGGCTGCGTCACCAGTTCGAGCAGCGGCACGCCCGCCCGGTTGAAGTCCACCAGCGAGAACGCCCGGTCGCCGGCGCGCACCGGATGGGAGGACTTGCCCGTGTCCTCCTCCAGGTGGAGTCGCTCGAGATCGTAGCGCCGCTCCCCGCCCGCCTCCCCGACCGGCAGTGAGCCGCCTGCGCAGAGCGGCCGGTCGTACTGGGTGATCTGATAGTTCTTGGGGCTGTCCGGGTAGAAGTAGTGCTTGCGCGCGAAGACGCTCTCCTCCCGGATCGCGCAGCCCAGCGCCAGCCCGAGCCGCAGCGCCGCCTCCACCGCAGCGCGGTTCGCCCGCGGCAGGGCACCCGGCAGGCCCAGGCACACCGGGCAGACGTTCGTGTCGGGCGGAGCGCCGAACTCCGCCGGGCACCCGCAGAACATCTTCCCGCGCGTGCGCAGTTGGATGTGGCACTCCAGTCCGATCACCGCTTCGTGGGCCACGCGAACTCCACTTCATGAGAACGATCGAGCCGCGCGCGCTCGCCCCGCACCTCAAGCGCGCGCGCGGCGCGCAGCAGAAGGGCCTCGCCATCGTCGGGGCCGAGGAGCTGCACGGCTCGCGGCAGGCCACCCGCCGCCGGCGTGACCGGTGCGCTCAATCCCGGGATGCCCGCAAGGTTCGCGCCCAGCGTGAAGATGTCGCTCAGGTACATCGCGAGCGGGTCGTCCAGCTTCTCCCCCAGCCGGAACGGCAACGTCGGCGCCGCCGGCATGAGCAACAGATCGCAGCGCGAGAACGCCGCCTCGTACTCCCGCCGGATCCGCGCGCGGGCGCGCTGGGCCGTGAGGTAGACCTCCTCGTAGTAGCCGGCCGAGAGCGCGTAGGTGCCGAGCAGGATGCGGCGCTGCACCTCCGCGCCGAAGCCCGCGCTGCGACTGCGCGTGTAGAGCGCGTGCAGGTCGTGGCCCGCCGGATCGCGGTGGCCATACCTCACGCCGTCGAAGCGCGCCAGGTTCGAACTGGCTTCCGCCGTGGCCACCAGGTAGTACGTGGCGACCGCGTACTCACCCGGCAGGAAGTCGAACGGGACGCGCCGCGCGCCGGCCCGCTCGAGCCAGGCCGCGGCCTCCTCGAGCCCCGCCACCACCTCCGCCTCAACGCCCTCCCGCCAGAGGTTGGCGGGCCAGCCGAAGCGCAGGCCCTCCACCCCGCCGTCCCACCCGCTCACGTCCGGCGGCAGACTGGCCCGGCTCGTGGCGTCCAGAGGATCCGGGCCCGCCAGCAGCGCGTAGAGCAGCGCCACGTCCCCGGCGTGGCGGCCGAAGATACCCACCTGGTCGAGCGACGAGGCGAAGGCCACCAGCCCGTAGCGGGAGAGTCGCCCGTAGGTGGGCTTGAGGCCGACCACCCCGCAGAACGCCGCCGGCTGCCGCACCGATCCGCCGGTGTCGCTGCCCAGGGCCAGCGGCGCCAGACCATAGGCGACCGCCGCGGCCGGGCCTCCGCTCGAGCCGCCCGGAACCCGCGCCAGGTCGTACGGATTGCGGGTCGGGCCATAGCAGGAGAACTCGGTGGAGGAGCCCATCGCGAACTCGTCCATGTTGCCCTTGCCGCTGACCACCCCGCCGGCCTCGCGCAGCCGCTGCACCACGGTGGCGTCGTAGGGCGGCTGGTAGCCGTCGAGCATCCGCGAGCAGCAGGTCGTCGGATGATCGTGCGTACAGAGGTTGTCCTTGACCACGACCGGCACGCCCGCGAGCGGTCCGGACGGAGCAGCCCCGGCGCCCGCAGCCCGGGCCCCGGGATCCGAATGCGCGATCGCGTGGACATCGCGCTCCCAGAGGGCGGCCGGGCCGTCCCAGCCCGCGGAGACGGCTTCGAGCGCCGTGCACTCGCCCGCGCGCACCGCCGTCGCCAGGGCGCGCGCCGGCAGCCGCCACAACTCGCGCGCGCTCACGGATCCTGGCCCTCGATCACGGGCGGCACCAGGAAGAAGCCGCCCTCCGCCTCGGGCGCCATCGCGAGCGCCTGCTCGGCCGTGAGGCACCTGCCGTCCGGCTCGTCGGCGCGCAACGCCGCTGCGGGCGGGGCGAAGCTCAGCGGCTCGCAGCCCGCCAGGTCGAGGCGCTTCAGGGCCCCGGCGTAATCGAGCACCGACGAGAGCTCGGCGGCGATGCGATCCAGTTCCTCCTCGCGAATCTCGAGCCGCGCCAGCCCGGCGATGCGCCGGACCTCGTCACGCTGGATCGCCATCGCTTCCTCCCGTCAGGAAACGTCCCATCACCTTCTTCGTGCCCGAGGCGAAGCGCACGGTGCACTTGAGCTCCCCGGCCGCGCCCTCCGCGTCCACCACGATACCCTTCCCGAAGATCTCGTGATAGACCTCCCGGCCGACGACGCGATGCACGGGGCCGCTGCGCCCTGCGGGCTCCGGCGTGCGGCTCCCACCCGGGCGGCCTGGCGCGCTCCGGGCCCCCTCTGACCACCCGCGTCGCGGAGTTCCCGCCGACGCCCCCGCGCCCCGGCCCGCCCCGGCCCCCTCCCAGCGCGCCCCGCCGCTCCGCGGCTGCCACGCCAGGGCCGGCGAGACCTCCCGCTCCAGCAGCTCCGCCGGCACCTCGTCCACGAAGCGCGATACCTGCCCGCCCAGCGGACCGCCCAGCGCACCGAAGCGCCTCCGGGTCGCGGCCGCCGTGAGCAGCACCTCGTCACGCGCCCTCGTGATGGCCACGTAGAAGAGCCGGCGCTCCTCCTCCAGCTCGGCATCGTCCTCGAGCGACGACGCGTGCGGAAAGAGCCCCTCCTCCAGCCCGGCCACCACGACCGCGTCGAACTCGAGCCCCTTCGCGTTGTGCGCGGTCAGCAGCAGCACGCGGTCCACCCCCTCCGCCAGGCGGTCGACATCGCTGAGCAGCGAGGTCTCGGCGAGGAAGTCCGTCAGCGTGCCGCCGCCCCGCGCCGCGAAGCCGCCCGCCGTCGCCACCAGTTCCTCGATGTTGGCTCGCCGGTCCTCGTGGTTCTCCTCCCCCAGCGACTCGAGGTGACGCAGGTAGTCCGTTGCAGCCAGCAGGCGCATGAAGAGCACATCCACCGGATCCTCGAGGCGCGCGGCCAGCTCATCGATCACCCCGAGCAGGCGGTCGGCGCCCTGGGCCGCGGCCCGGGAGAGAGCGCCTTCGCGAGCGAGGGACCGCAGGGCCCCGACCGGCGTGAGGCCGCGTCCGGCCATCACGGTCTCGACCTCCGTCCTCACCGCGGCTCCCAGGCCGCGCCGCGGCGTGTTCCAGACGCGCCAGAATGCCACCGCGTCGGCCGGGTTCACCGCCAGCCGCAGGTAGGCCAGCAGGTCCTTCACCTCGCGTCGCTGGTAGAACGACACTCCGCCCACGATCTCGTAGGCCATGCCCTGCTGGAGGAGTTCGGACTCGATCGCGCGCGACTGGGCGTTCGTGCGGTACAGCACGGCGACCTGGTCCAGCCTGCCGCCGCGCCGCACGCGCTCCTCGACGAAGCGCCGCACGCGACGGGCCTCGTCCGACTCGTCCGTCGCCATCGCGAAGCGCAGCCGGGCACCGGCCTCGCGCTCGCACCACAGCGTCTTCCCCTTGCGCGCCCGGTTGTGCGCGATCACCGCGTTCGCCGCGCCCAGGATATTGCCGGTCGAGCGGTAGTTCTGCTCGAGCCGCAGCACCGTCGCCCCCGGAAAGGCCCGCTCGAACTCGAGCACGTTCGACAGGTCCGCGCCCCGCCAGCCGTAGATCGACTGGTCGTCGTCCCCGACCACGAACAGGTTCCCGTGCACCGCGGCCAGCGCGTGCACCAGGCGGAACTGGGCGTGGTTCGTGTCCTGGTATTCGTCCACCAGCACGTGCTGGAAGCGCCGTCCGTAGCGCTCCGCCACTTCGGGGCGTTCCAGCAGCAGCCGGACGGTCGTGCCGATCAGGTCGTCGAAGTCGAGCGCTCCGTTGCGCGCCAGCTCCCGCTGGTAGAGCCCGTAGAGCTCCGCGAGCCGGCGCTCGTGCGGACTCGCCGCCAGACGCTCGAACTCCGCCGGGCCCACCAGCGCGTTCTTGGCGTCCGAGATGCGCGCCAGCACGGCCCCGACGCGGAAGGCCGCCTCGGGCAGCTCGAGCTTCTTCACCAGCCCCCGGATCACAGTCTCCTGGTCTTCACGATCGTAGATGGCGAATCCGCGCGGGATGCCGGCAGCCTCCGCCTCCCGCCGCAGCAGGCGCACACAGGTCGCGTGGAACGTGCCCACCCACAACTCACCCGCGGCGACGCCTGCGGATCCGGAAGCCACGACCGCGGCGTCGATCCGCGCCCGCATCTCCCGCGCGGCACGGTTGGTGAACGTGAACGCGAGGATCCCGCGCGGGGGCACGCCGTTCGCGAGCAGCCGCGCGACCCGGGCCGTGAGCACGCGGGTCTTGCCGCTCCCGGCCCCCGCGATCACGAGCAACGCCCCGCCGGGGTGCTCGACGGCAGCGCG
>JANXPZ010000053.1 GCA_025357055.1 Candidatus Eiseniibacteriota bacterium
ACCTGCCGCCCGAGGTGACGGGTGGTCGCGGGGGCGCGCGCAGCCCCGGTGCAGCGGCGAGCGTGTTCCAGGCGGGCGTGGTGCGCCCGCTGGTCGAGGTCGAGAAGCTGGCGATCGAACACGCGCTGTCGGTGTGCGGAGGCAACAAGACGCTCGCCGCGAAGCAATTGGGCATCTCGCGGCAGACGCTGCGCACGAAGCTCAAGGAGTACGCGCTGGGCGACGACCTGGACGAGACGGGCGAGGAGCTCTGAGCCACTGACAGTCTCCGCCCGGGCGCTCCCGGCCCCGGGCCCCGGCGAGGCTGGCCCGGACATCCCCCCGGACGGCCGCCCCCCGCACCCGCCGCCCGGCCGTCCGTGTCCGCCCGCGGCGACGCATCGCGATCGCGCCCCTCCCGGGGCCGCTCCCGCGGCCGGGCGGTCAGGAAGCGGTCGCGCTCCGGGCCCGGGCGGAACGAGGTTGGGCGGGCATCCTGCACGGCCGGCCTTGCCCGACGCGACACGACGCTGTCGCCGCCCCGGCTGTGAGCAACGGGCCGGGCGCGCAGGCCCAGGGCCCGGCGGGGCTAATCCCGCGCCCGTGAACGAGGTGGCAGGCCTGCCACCCGGATCTTCGGCCTCCGCCCGCCCCCCCCGTGGCACTTCCATCACGCCGGGAGTCCTGCTGGCACGAGCGGTGCAAATCGAGGCACCCGTCCCCAACGGAGATTCGCGTCCATGACCCACATCCTGATCATCGAAGACGAGCCGAGCACCGCCTGGGCGCTGGCCGAGGGGCTCTCGGACGACGGCTTCAGCATCGACACGTTCTCGAGCGCGGAGGAGGCCTGGGCCTGGCTCCAGCACGACGAGTGTGACCTCGTGATCTCGGATCTGCGCCTGCCGGGCATGAGCGGCCTCGATTTCGCGCGCAAGCTGGGCCGCAGCCGCCGGGGCCTGCCGGTCATCATCCTGACTGCTTACGGGAGCCCCGAGACCCTGCGCGCGCTCGCCGCGGCCGGCGTCTTCGAGTGCTTCCCCAAGCCCTTCGCCATGGACGCGCTCCGCCACGCGGTACACCGCTCGCTCCAGCGCGCGGCCGACCGTCGCGATGTGCGGTCGCACCGCAAGGCCGCCTGATGCGTCCCCGCGTCCTCGCCCTGCCCTCGCGTCGTCGTCCGGTCGCGGCTCCCCGGCACGACCGGCGTGAGGCCGTGGCACGCGCCCTCAGCGGCTGCGCCGCGCACGAGCGCGTGCTGCTGGCCCTGCTGCTCTTCGAGCGTCTCACACCCGCCGAAGCCGCGAGCGTGCTCGGGGTCCCGGCCGCGCGCATCGAACGCGCCTACGCCGCACTGCTCTCCCAGTTGCGCGGGCTGCTCGGCGGCTGCGCCCCGCGGGCGAGCGTGCCGCGTTTCGCGACTCCGACCGCGCGCCTGAGGAGGGCGTCATGAACCGTCACGCCGCGCTCACGCCCCGCTCGGACCTGCGTTGCGCCATGCCGTCCACGACCGGGCTGCGGATCGATCACGCGCACGCCGCGCTGGCCTCGTTGCGCGAGGAGGAGCGGCGCCTGGAGCGGCTGGGCCTGGCGGAGGCGTTGCGCCGCTGCCGTGAGCAGCTGCGCTACTGGGAGTTCCTCTCGGCGCTCTTCGCGCTGCCGTCCGCGCCCCGGTCCCGCGTTCCGCGGACGCACGGGAACCGCTGATGGCCTCCGGTCGATCCTCCGGCGGATCCCGCCGTGGCCCGTCCCCGACGGGGCCGCTGCGCGTCATGCCCGGCATCGCGCCGTGCGGCGAGCCCGCCGACCATCCCGCGAACTGGGAGCGTCCGCGAACCCGCATGCTGGTGGTCGCGAGCGGCAAGGGCGGCGTGGGCAAGAGCAACCTGTGCGCGAACCTGGCGGTGGCCATGGGGCAGCGCGGTGCGCGCGTGCTCCTGCTCGACGCCGACTTCTCGCAGGCCAACCTGGACCTGCTGCTGGGAGTCCACCCGCGCTACGACCTGCAGCATGTGCTCGCGGGCGAGCGCACGCTCGAGGAGATCCTGGTGGAGGGGCCGGGCGACGTGCGGCTCATCCCCGCGGCCTCGGACGTGCCCGAGCTGGCCGAGCTGGACGACTACCGGCGCGAATGCCTGCTGCGCGGCATCGGCACGCTCGACGGCAAGGCCGACCTCATCATCGCCGACACGGCTTCGGGCGTGACGCGCGACGTGCTCGCGCTGTGCCTGGCCGCGGATGACGTGATCGTGATGACGACGCCCGAGATGCCCGCCTTCGCCGACGCCTACGGTCTGATCAAGGTCCTGAGCGCCCAGGGCATCCGGCAGGCGCCGCACCTGCTCGTGAGCCAGGCGACCAACGCCGAGGAGGCCGAGGAGACCGCGCGCCGCATCCGGCTCGTGGCCCGGCGCTTCCTGCACCTCGAGCTCCAGTCCCTCGGTGCGATCCCCGAGGACCCGGCCGTCCCGCGCGCCGTGCGGCGCCAGGAGCCCGTGGTGATCGCCTTCCCGCAGTCTCCCGCCGCCGTGGCCTACCGCGCGCTGGCCGAGCGGCTGTGGACGCCAACGCCGCCCGATCCCCCTGCCGAAGAGAATCACCCCGAACGCCTGCTGGCGGGTGCACGTCGCGAACGCCAGCGGCTCGGAGCCTAAGGAGAGCCCCATGGCCCGTCCCTCCGCCACCACCCGCACGCGAGCCCGCACCGTGAAGCCCGCCCCACCCGCGCGCACCGGTCGTCCGGCCCCGCGCCGGGCTGCTTCCGCTCCCCGGGCGGCCGCCACGGCGGCCATCGCCCTGCGCGTGGTGCCCGCTCCGCCGCCCGTGACCTACTCGAAGGAGGATCTGCTGAGCCGCTTCGCGCCGCTGGTGAGGCACGTGGTCGAACGCGTGGCCACCACCCTGCCGCGCAACGTGGACCACGAAGACCTGTACTCGGCGGGAGTGCTGGGCCTGCTGGACGCGCACGCCAAGTTCGACCTGCGCAAGGGGGTCAAGTTCGAGACCTACGCTGTGTGGCGCATCAAGGGCGCGGTGCTGGACCAGTTGCGGTCGCTCGACTGGGTGTCGCGCTCGATGCGCCGCAAGGCGCGCACGCTGGACGGCGTGACGCGCGCGCTCGATCAGAAACTGGGTCGCGCGGCCTCCGAGGATGAGCTGGCCCGTGAGCTCCGGATGGATCGCGGCGAGTTCTACCGGCTGCTCGACCACGTCCGCGGAGCGGTGCTCGTGTCGCTGGACGAGGCCCGTTCGAGCGAGGACCAGGAGTCCACGACGCTGGGCGAGCACCTGCCGGACCCGCACGCCGTGGACCTGGACGCGCGTCTCGAGGACGAGCAGACCCGCCTCGTGCTGCTGCGCACCCTCGACCTGCTGCCGGAGCAGGAGCGGCTCGTGGTGGCGCTCTACTACTACGAACACCTCACGCTGAAGGAGATCGGTCGCACGCTCGGCATCTCCGAGTCGCGAGTCTCGCAGGTCCACACGCGCGCCATGTCCCGGCTGCGCCTGCGCCTGCACAAGGCGCTGGCCGGCGAGGAGCTGGCGGCGTGAGCCGTGCCGCGGAGGACATGACGCTGCCTGGCGCGCCGCACGCGGCGCTGCGCGTGGCCGTGCTGGACGTGGCTCGGCGGCTCGAAGCCGCGGGCCAGTCCGAGATCTCGGACGAGCTCTGCGCCGCGCTGGAGAGCTGGTGGGAGGAGCAGTTGGGCTGGACGGGCGGGCTGGCCCGGCAGCTCGGCGTCTACCACGACATCAACAACGCCCTCGTGGGAGTGCGCGGCAATGCGCAGCTCCTGCTCATGGGGCCCGCCGGCGAGGTTCCGGGGGCCAGGGATCGACTGGAGGTCGTCCTCCGTGAATCCGAACGGATCCGCGAAGCCGCGCAGCGGCTCAACGCTCTCAAGTCCGTCCTTGCGGCGCTCGCCCGTGACAGCGAAACGGGGCCCGCGTCCCGTGCGGCCTGAGCCCGACGTGCGTCCCGGTTCCGCCCGCGTGCGTCCGCCCCGCCCGGCCGCCCCGCCGGCGACCGGGCCGGCGGAGGTGCGCGCCTCCGACCCGCGCGGGTCGGGGGGGGAGCGTCGCCGCGCGTCGCGTTCGCTGTGGCAGGCGTGCGAGGCCCTGCTCTCGGCCGCAGTCGACCGGAAGACGCTCGAGCGGGCGCTCGCCGGCCTGCGCTCGGCCTTCGACTGTGACGCTGTGGTCCTGCGGGCCCGCGGCCCTTCCGGCGAACTCGAGCCCTGGCAGGCCTGCGGGGACTGGGGGATCCGGCCTGGCGACCTGCGCGACTGCCTGACGGTCCCGCTGCTGCGCGGCAGCGAGCGCGTGGGGACGCTCGACCTGCTCGCGCGGCGTGGACAGCACTGGCTGCCCGCGCAGCTCGGCCTGGTGCGCGCCGCCTCCGGAGCGCTCGGAGCCGCGCTGGGCGCGCGCTTCGAGCTCGAACAGTTGCGCCGCCAGCCCGGACGCGATCCCGCGACCGGACTTCCCGACGCGCGCTCCTTCCAGGAGCGGCTCGGCGAGGAGCTGGCGCGCGTGCGCATGCACGGGGCGCCGCTGGCCGTGGCTGTGGTGGAGCTGGACCGCTTCCCGGCGTTGACGAAGCGTTATGGCACGGGTGTGGCCCGCGCTGTGCTGAGCGAGGCCGCGCTCGTCCTGCGGATCGCGCTGCGGGAGACGGACGTGCTGGCGCGCCTGCCCGGCGCCCGCTTCGGCGTGCTGCTGCCGGAGACCGAGCCGATCGCCGCGCTGCGCGTCGCCGAGCGGCTGCGCCGCACCGTGGAGGAGCACCGCTTCGCGCGCGCCGGGAAGCTGGGCGTGAGCGCCGGTGTGTCGGCGAGCCCGCGTGACGGGCTCGAGAGCGTCGAGCTCATGGATCGCGCCGAACGCGCCCTGACGCTGGCCGTCAAGGCTGGCCGCCGCCGCGCGGTCGCGTCGGAGTCCGCCCGTGTCCACTGAGGCCGGAACCCCCGGGCCCGACGAGGACCAGCCGTCCCCTGGCCCCGCGGTCGTGGTGGGTGGCGGGCCGCCTGCGCGCCTGCTCGTCGTCGACGACGAGGCCACCGTGACCGAGTTGCTCCAGGAGTTCCTGATGACGCTCGGCTACGAGGTCGAGGTGGCTGCGAACGGTGAGGCCGCGGTGGCGCGGATCCCCGTCTACCGTCCCGACGCCGTGCTCTCGGACCTCAACATGTCGGGCCTCACGGGCCTTGACGTGATGCGCTTCGCCCGGGAGACGGACGAAGAGACGATGGTCATCCTCATCACGGGGGAGACCACGACCGCGGTGGCCATCGACGCGATCCGCCAGGGGGCCTACGACTACATCATCAAGCCCTTCGAGCTGGATGACGTGCAGAGCAGCGTCGAGCGGGCACTGGCCAACCGCCGCCTGCGCGCCGTCAACCGCCAGCTGGTCGAGGAACTGAGCCAGAAGAACGAGATCCTGAGCCACCACGAGCACGAGCTGCGCGAGCAGGTCCGCCTGGCCACTTTCCAGATGAGGACCCTGTACGAGGTGGGCAAGGAGATCAGCGCCGACCTCGAGCTGGGCCCGCGGGTCGCCACCGTGGCCACGAAGGCGGCCGAGCTGTCGGGCGCCTGCGCCACCGTGGTCTACCTGCGCGTCGAGGAGACCGAAGAGGGACGCGTGGCGGCGACGCACGGCCTGGAAGCTCCGAGCGGTGAGACCGACCGCGTGCACTTCTTCGCCGCGGAGCGGGCCATCGGGTTCGACCACCCGGACTACCGTCCGGTGCGACGGCTGGCCTCGCCGGAGCAGCCCATCGAGTTGCCGTTGCTCGGCGGGCGGTGCTTCGAGTCCGTGCTGGCGCTTCCGCTCTCGCTCTCCGCGGATCAGCGGGTCTTCGGCCTGCTGGTCATGCTCGACAAGCCCGGCGGGTTCAGTCTGGCGGACGAGAAGTTCCTCGAGCTCTACGCGTCGGAAGCGGCCATTGCGCTGCACAACTCGCGGCTCTACGAGCACACGCGCGTCCTCGATCGTCTCAAGTCCGAGTTCGTTGCGGTGGTCTCGCACGAGATCCGCACGCCGCTCACCTCCGTCAAGGGGGCGGTGGAGTTGCTCACGGACGAGCGCTATTTCCAGAACAACGAGCAGCAGGCCAAGCTGCTGAGCATCGCCCACGCCAATGCCGAGCGGTTGCTGGTGCTCATCAACGACATCCTCGACTTCTCCAAGCTCGAGTCCGCCTCGCTGCCGATGTGCATGGGGATCGAGAGCCTGGAGCCGGTGGTCCGCCAGGCGGTGCAGAACCTGCGCACCCTGATCGCGGAGCGGCACATCGTCCTCGACTGCGTCTTCGAGCCCGGTCTGCCCGACCTGCTGATGGACTCGAACCGCATCGCGCAGGTGCTCACCAACCTGCTGTCGAACGCCATCAAGTTCTCCGCGCCCGAAGGACGCATCGAAGTGCGGGCGGAGACGGAGGGCTCCATGCTACGGGTGAGCGTGCGCGACTGCGGCGAGGGCATCGGGCCCGGGGACATCCACAAGCTCTTCCGCAAGTTCTCGCAGATCGACAGCGGCTCCACCCGCCGGGTGGGAGGCACGGGGCTGGGCCTGGTCATCTGCAAGGGCATCGTCGAGCAGCACGGCGGCATCATCGGCGTCGAGAGCGTGCCGGGTGAGGGCAGCACGTTCTACTTCCTCCTGCCGCGGTCCGGCGCGCAGCAGGAGGAGGCGGGGGACGCGCACACGGAATCGGGTGCGCACGCGGCCTGATCCGTGGCCTTGACCGGTCTCGTGCCCGGCGACTAACTTCCTTCCCGGCGGTCCATGAGGGCCGCCTTCTCGAGGCAAGGAGCCCGCTGTCCATCCCATGAGCGCCAGGGAAGACGCTACCCGCCCCACGCACGCCCAGCGCCGCCCGAGCGCATGGGGACGTGTTACCGTCGTGCTCCTGGCGGGCGCCCTGCTGGGTGCCGGCCTGCCGGGCGCGGCTCTGCTGGGCCTCCTGCCCGAACGATTCGCCCTCGACGGCGTTCCCCTCTACGAGGTCCGGGTCCACTGGCAGGGGGGACCCCCAGCCCCGGGCGAGTGGCCGCGCCCGAGACGTCCCGGCGAGCAGGCCATCCCCTTCGAGGAGGGGGACCGCACGCTGCTTGCCGTGCGCTCATCCACGGCTGCCGGGAGCGGGGCTCTCGCTCGCGACCTGCAGCGCCGGCGGCTGAGCGGCGTGGATGCGTCGTCTGCGCGCCGCGCGGAGGCGCGCGCACGATGGCGCTCCGAGCTGGGGGCGGGGGGGGCTCCGCCGCTGCCGCCCGCGGGCCAGTGCGCCGCGCTCCTCAGGGCGCGGCTGCTCCTCGTCGTGCTGGTGGACCCGAAGGTGTCCGCGGAGGCCCCGCTGGAGACGAGCGGCAGCGCGGCCCGGCACGCACGGCTGACGCAGGCCGAGGCCGAGGTCGTACGCCTGGCGCTGGCCACCCGGCCGGACTCGCTCGCCGCCGCGCTCACCGTCTGCGCCTCCGCCGAGGGGGAATGGCTGCGCGCCCTGGCGGCGGAGCCGGCATCCGACCTGCGCGCCCGGATCGAGGCAGCGTGGAGGTGGCACGAGCGGTCGCTTGCCCCGGCGCTCGACCAGGCGGAGCGCGCCCTCGAGGCGACGCTGACGAAGCCCCAGAACGACGGGGTGGTGAACGCGGCCTTCGCGCAGGCGCTCTCGCTGGAGCGGCTGGCGCCGGATCCCGCCGCCGCACTCTTCGTGCACGGTGCCTGGGGGCCGATGCCCGGCGCGCTCCCCATCCTGCGGACGTGGATCGTTCTCTTCGCCGCCGGCTCGCTCGCGGGAGCCTTCCTTGGGCTCGTCGTGTGCGTGCCCTGGCTGTGGCGGCGCTCCCGGCCGCGCACCGCGCACGTGGTGCGCGGCGTCCCGGCGGCGCTGAGCCCGCACGCCAGCGGCGGGCGCTTCGGGCGATTGCCACGTGAGCCGCGCCGGGCCTGGGACGCGGAACTGGGATGGCTGCACCTCGTGAGCGGGCCTGATCCCGCGCGGATCGCGCACGCGGTCGCCACCCTTGCCGGCGGGTTCGTCGAGCGGGGCGACCGCGTCCTGCTGGTGGACGCCGGCAGGCGGCTCAGGCTGCACGAGCGCTACGGGGGGGACACGCGCTGGGGACTCGGCGAGTGCCTGGCGGGGGAGATCCCGCTGCTCGGGGCGGTGCAGGCCGCGGGACGCCCGGGCTTCTTCTTCCTCGCACACGGCGCGCCCGGGCGTGCGGGGCGCTGGGACGATCTGAGCGGGCTGCTCGAGGACGCGCGCGAACACTTCGACCGGGTGCTCCTCGCGCTGGACTCGAAGGTTCCGCGGGCGGCAGCGCTGCCGCTCGGAGGGCGGGTCCTCGAGGCGTGGTGGGCGGAGCCCGGTCCGGATCTTTCGACGAACGCGATCGCACTCTCCGAGCGGCTCGGCATCCCGTTCTCCTGCTTCGACTTGAACTGGCTGATGGAGGCGATGCTCGAAGCCGAGTCCGCGGCTCCGGTCGAGGCTCCACGTCCGTCGCCGCCAGGGGCTGAGGTCGGCGCCGCACCGCCCGCCTGCCTGGCCGAAGAAAAGACTCCCGCACCCGCGGGCCCGGGACCCGGCGCGGAAACGTTCGGGCCGGTGGAAGCCGTGTCCCGATCGGATGAGGCCATGGAGGTCGTAACCGGATCGGCCGAGGCCATGGAGGTCGCGTCGGGATCGGCCGGGGCCGTCGAAGCGGTCGCACGCTCCAGTGGCGAAGCGGTGGTGCTAGGCTGCGACCTCGAGGTGCGGGAGCGCCTGCGCTTCCTGGTCTGGATGCGGCGTGTGCGGGCCGAACGCCGGGCGGCGGCGTTCGAGACCAGCGCGAGCCACTGAGCCGCGCGAATCAGTCGGCGGAGGATCGTATGCGCATCCTGGTGACCGGTGGCGCGGGCTTCATCGGCTCCCACGTGGTCGATCGATTCATCGAGCACGGGCACGAAGTGGCCGTGCTCGACAACAAGGGCCGCTTCATCCCCAA
>JANXPZ010000137.1 GCA_025357055.1 Candidatus Eiseniibacteriota bacterium
GCGGTGCGCGCGGGGAGGCTCAGCGCGCCCTGCGGGTGGCGGGGGTCCGCGGGGCCCGGGCCCTGCGGGGGCCGGACCTGCCGCCCTGGCAGGATGGGCAGTAGAAGGTGGAGCGCTGCCCCTGCACGATGCGGCGGATGGGTGTGCCGCACCGGTGGCAGGGCTCGTTCGCCCGGTCGTAGACCCGGAGCGACTCGCCGTACCGCCCCGGCTCGCCCCAGACCGTGCGGTAGGTGCTGAAGGTCGTGCCCATGCCCGCGATGGCCTCGGCGAGCACCGCCCGGATCTCGGCTGCCACCGCCTCCCATTCGCCCGGCGCGAGCCCGCCGGCGTGGCGCCGTGGATCCAACCCGGCCCGGTGCAGGACCTCGCTCGCGTAGATGTTGCCGAGCCCCGCGATGCGCCGCTGGTCCATGAGGAAGGTCTTCACGGCCATCCGGGAGCCGCGGGCCACGGCCCGCAGCCCCGCTCCCGTCGGTGGCTCGGCCACCGGGTCGGGGCCGAGCCGCGCGAGCGCGGGATCGCGGCCGAGGTCCGCCGTGGGGACGAGGCGCAGCAAACCGAAGCGCCTCACGTCCTGGAACCAGAGCCCGGTGCCGTCGGTGAAACGGATGCGGGCGTGCACGTGCGGCAGCGTCAGCCGCTGCCCAGGGCTCAGGACCAGCCAGCGCCCGCTCATGCCGAGGTGGGAGAGGATCGTGAGATCGCGGTCGAGGCCGATGAGCAGGTACTTCGCCGTGCGCTCCACGCGCTCGATGGTGCGCCCGCGTAGCCGGCGGGGGAGCGTGGCCGGGATGGGCTCGCGCAGCCGGTGTCCCGAGAGCGCGACCGACCGGATGGTGAGTCCGCGCACGCTCTCGTCCAGCATGCGGCGCACCGTCTCGACCTCGGGCAGCTCGGGCATGGGCGGCAGGCTAGGGGTGTCCTGCGCAGCGTGCAAGGTGTCGTCCGCTTCGCACCTGTTTGCGCGGCCTTTCGGCAGCGTGGCATCCTGCAGGCGTCCACGATGGACTGGCCCGCCCAGGGAGAGCGCATGGAAGACCCTTCCCGCTTCGAGGAGTTCGCCCGCCTCGCCACCGAGCAGCGGAATCCGCGCACCCTCGACCTCGACACCCTCGACATCGCCGGCATCCTCGAACGGATCTCGGCCGAGGACCGCACCGTGCCCGAGGCGGTGGCGAAGGAGATCCCCTTCATCGCGCGGGCGGTCGAGCTGGTCGTGGCGTCGTTCCGCGCGGGCGGGCGTTTGTTCTACGCGGGGGCCGGCACGAGCGGGCGGCTGGGCGTGCTGGATGCCTCGGAGTGTCCTCCCACCTTCGGTTGCGACCCGGAACTGGTGCAGGGCGTGATCGCGGGCGGCTACGGTGCCCTGGTCCGCGCCGTCGAGGGCGCCGAGGACCGCGCTGCCGAGGGTGAGCAGGCGATGCTCAAGTGCGGCGTGGGCCCGAAGGACACGGTCATCGGCCTGGCCGCGAGCCGGCGCACGCCCTTCGTGGTCGCGGCCCTCGCGCAGGCCCGCCTGCTCGGGGCGCGCACTGCCCTCGTCACCTGCACGCCGCGCGCGGACTTCGCGCTGGAGGTGGACGTGGCCATCTGTCCCGAGGTCGGGCCCGAGGTGCTGATGGGCTCCACCCGGATGAAATCGGGCACGGCTCAGAAGCTGGTGCTCAACATGATCACGACCGCCGCCTTCGTGCGCATGGGCAAGGCCTACGAGAACATGATGGTGGACCTGCTGGCCACCAGCGAGAAACTGGTGGAGCGCGGCCGGCGCACGGTCATGACCGTGACCGGCGCGGACCGCAGCGCGGCCGCGCGCGCCATCGAGGAGGCGGGCGGGAGCGTGAAGACCGCCATCGTGATGCTGAAGCTGGAATGCCCCCGGGCCGAGGCCGAGGCCCGGCTGGCGCGCGCGGGAGGCTTCGTCCGGGCCGCGCTGGGAGGGACCCCGTGAAGCACCTGGCCCCCTGGTTCCGCTGCGCGCTCGCCGCCGTGCTGCTGGCCGCGCTCTCCTGCGCGCCGGCGCGGAAGCGGCCGGAGGTGCAGGAGCTCGTCTTCTGGCAGTCCTGGCCCGTCGGGATCGTGAGCCCGATCGTCGCGGACTTCGAGCGCGCGCATCCCGGTCTCAAGGTCCGCGTGGAGCGACTCACCCCGCAGAGCGGCCCGGAGCGGATCCTCGCGGCCGTGGCGGCGGGCACGGTGCCCGACCTGTGCCAGATCGGTTCGGCCTCGATGCCCGGGCTGCTCGCGGGCAATCGGCTCGCCGACTGGAGCGCCGGCGTCGCCGACCTGCGGCCGCGTCTGCGCGGCTGGGAGCTCTGCTCGGTGGGGGAAGTGATCTACGGGGTGCCCTGGGTGCTCGAGACCCGCGCGCTCTTCTACAACAAGACGCTCTTCGCGCGCGCCCGGCTCGACTCGACCCGGCCGCCCGGGACCTGGGACGAGCTCTACCGGGCAGCGGCCGCCGTCCAGCGCCTCGGGCGCGGCGTGCATGGCTACGGGGTCCAGGCCGGCGAGCGCCAGGTGCTCTCGAAGCAGGTGCTGCCCTTCCTGTTCGCGAACGGCGGGAGCATCCTCTCCGACGATCTGAGGCGGGCCGTGTTCGACTCGGCGGCGAACGTGAAGGCGCTCGAGTTCTTCCTGAGCCTGCGCCGGGTGGGCACGATGGGGCGGCAGGAGGCGCTCGACCGCGAGTTCATGGAGGGCCGTCTGGGGCTCGATCTCTCGGGGGCCTGGCTGTTCGAGCAGATCCCGCGCGAGGCTCCCGGCCTGCGCTACGGCGTGGCCCTGGTGCCCAGGCCCGCGGCCGGGCGGGGCACGGACGCCTCGTGGGCGGGGGGTGAGGTGCTGGTCTCCTTCAACGATTCGAAGCACAAGCAGCTGGCGCTGGAGCTGGCGCGCTTCCTGGTCGAGCCGGAGAACGTCCTGCGGCTCGCCGCGGAGGTGAAGAGCGTGCAGCCTGCCACCGCGGGGACCGACACCAGCGCCTGCTTCCGCGAGCGCCCGCAGGAGATGACGATGGCGCGGCAGCTCGGGAGCGTGCGCTTCACGCCCAACCACCCGGCCTGGGGAAGGATGGAAGCCGCCATCGAGGACGAGGTGGAGCAGGCGCTCTACGACCGCAAGAGCGCGGCCCAGGCGGTGAAGGACGCCCAGGCGAAGCTGGCGGAGCTCGTGGGGAAGAAGTGAGCCCGGCCTGGCCCTGCCGGCCGGGGTCTCCGACCTTCGGTGACCGATCCAACCAGACCTCAACGGGAGGGCGGAGACATGGGCCCATCGTCCGGACCTGACGCACTCGCTCCGGTGCGTGGCTACACCGCGCGCAAGGAGCACCTGATCGTCGGACTCATGACCGGCACCTCGGCCGACGCCGTGGACGCGGCGCTGGTGCGCTTCAGCGGTCCGGGGCTCGAGGCCCGCCACGAGGTGCTGGCCTACCGCGAGACCCCATTCGAGCCCGCGCTGCGGCGCGAGGTGCTGGAGGTCGCGGCCGCCGTGGAGCTGGCGCCCGAGCGCCTGATGCGCCTGGACGCCGCGCTCGGCGAGTGCTTCGCGGCCGCCGTGCTGGAGCTGCTGGCCGGGGCGAAGGTGGACCGCGGCCGCGTGGACGCCGTGGGCTCGCATGGGCAGACCGTGCGCCACATCCCGCGGCACCGCGGCGAGGGGCAGGCGCTCACGCTCCAGCTGGGGTCGGCTGCGCTGCTCGCCGAGCACAGTGGCCTGACCGTGGTCTCCGACTTCCGCACGCGCGACACCGCCGCGGGCGGCGAGGGCGCCCCGCTCGTGCCGCTGGCCGACTGGTGGCTGTTCCGCTCGGAGAGCGAGGCGCGGGCGCTGCTCAACCTGGGCGGGATGGCGAACGTGACCTGGCTCGCGCGTGGCGGGAGCCTGGCCGACGTGCTGGCCTTCGACACGGGGCCGGGCAATTCCGTGCTCGACGCGCTGATGTCGCTGCGGAGCGGCGGACGCGAGACGCACGACCGCGATGGGGCGGTGGCCGCGTGCGGCCACGTGAACGAGGCGCTGCTGGCCGAGCTGCTCGAGGATCCGTTCTTCGCGCTGCCCCCGCCGCGCTCGACCGGGCGCGAGCATTTCGGCGACGCCTACGCCGTCCAGTTGCTCGACCTGGGGCGCTCGCTCGGGCTCTCGGAGGGGGACGTCCTGGCCACGGCCGTGGAGTTGACCGCGGCCTCGGTGGCCGGGGCCCTGCAGCGCTTCATCGTGCCGCGCGGCCGGCCGGACGCGGTCTACGTCAGCGGTGGCGGAGTGCGCAACCGGACGCTGATGCACGCGCTCGAGCGCCGCATCGCCGGCGTGAGCCTGCAACCGCTCGCCGTGCTCGGCGTGCAGCCCGAGGCCAAGGAGGCGCTGGCGTTCGCCTTCCTGGCGCACCAGACGCTCTGCGGCCTGGCGGGCAACGTCCCCACCGCCACGGGCGCGGCGCATCCCGTCGTGCTCGGGCACATCACGCCCGGGCCGCTGCGATGAGGGCGACTCTGCGCGCGGTCGCCGCCGGGCTGTTGCTGGCGTTGCTCGCCGTCTCCTGCGCGCAGTTGCCCGCGCCGCGTCCCGCGCCACCGCCGCCGACGGCGCCGCCGCGGGAGAAGGCGGCAGCGCCGCCGGTGCAGCCAGCCGGGGAGACGGTTGCACCGCCCCGGTCCGAGCGTGGAGCGACGATCTGCGTGGGGCTGGCGTGGGACGTGGACAGCCTGCTGATCGACGGGGAGGCGCTGGGGCTCGCCACCCCCGGCACGACGGACCTGCTGAGCATCGCGAGTCCGATCAAGGTGGGCGCCGCGGCGGCCGGCATGCGCTTCGGCAGGGGAACGGACCCGGTGTCGCTGCTCCCCATCGCGCGCTCGGACACGCTCTGGGTGATGGCGCGGCGCGGCCAGTTGCGCTGGAACGGGAAGAACTGGCGGGGCGCCTTCAAGATCTTCCTCAACCCTCGCGGCAAGCTCACGCTCGCGGATCAGCTCCCGCTCGAGACCTACCTGCTGGGGGTCGTGCCGCTCGAGATCGGCGGGCTCTCGGAGGGCCTGATCGAGGCGGGTCGCGCCCAGGCCATCGCGGCGCGCTCCTACACGCTCTTCTACGGCGGGCGCCGCGCGAGCGAGGGCTTCGATCTCTACGGCACGGTCGAGGACCAGGTCTACGGCCCGGTCGAGAGCGAGCGCCCGCTGGCCACCCAGTGCGTCGAGCAGACCAGCGGCAAGGTGGCGCTCTACGATGGCAGGCCCATCCGCGCCAACTACTGCTCCACCTGCGGAGGCGTCAGCGCCGAGGTCTGGGAGGCCTGGCCCGCGGCGACGTTGCCCTACCTCGAGAGCCGGCGCGACGGCGAGCACGGCGCTGAACACTGCGAGTCCTCGCCGCAGTACCGCTGGCGCGAACGCTGGAGCGAAGAGGAGTTCCTCGACAACCTCGAGCGCTTCGGTCCCGCGCAGGGTCTCCGGCTGCCGTCCGGCGGGCTCGGCGACCTGGTGGACGTACGGGTCGAGGCGCGCTCGCGGTCGGGCAGGGTCTGGCGGCTGCTCGTGCGGACCACGAGCGGCGACGTGGCGATCCCCTCGTACGCCATCCGGGGAGTCCTGCGTCGTGGCGGGAACCCGGGCGCCATCCTGCGCTCCACCCTGTTCAAGATCGACGTGCGGCGCCATCCGGTCACGGGGCGGGCGATGGAGGTCCTGGCGAGCGGAGCAGGCTCGGGCCACGGCGTGGGCCTGTGCCAGACGGGTGCGCTGGGGATGGCCCGCGCGGGTGCCAGGGCCGAGGAGATCCTGGAGCAGTACTACCCGCACATCGCGATCGAGCGGCTGTACTGACGACGGTCGCGGACGCGCGGTGCCCTCGCGCGGGGCCCGTTCCGCGGGGCCGGAAGCGTTGCCGGAGGCCCCCTTGCCCCGTGGATTGACACTGTGGCACGCCGCGGGTAATGTTCCGCGGCTCAAGGGCACACAAGCGGCCCTTTTCCCGCGGGGTTGTAGTTCAGTTGGTTAGAACGCCTGCCTGTCACGCAGGAGGTCGCGGGTTCGAGTCCCGTCAACCCCGCCATCATCATCACCGGCCGGCCGTAGCCGGCCGTTTTCGCTACCCGGCACGCTCCTCCGTGCGTCCTGGTCTCGTGCCGGGAGCCTCGCGGAGCCGCCGCCCGACCCGCCCGGCCAGCCCTCCGCGTGAGACCTCTTCTCCGAAACCGGTGAGCGGTCCGCCCCAAACCACTGCTGGGGCTGCTCTTGGAGCGCCTCGATTTCTCATTGACGGCGGGGGCGCGCTCCGTATACTGCCGATGCATTTTCGCCTGGGCGTGGATCTGTGGGTGTGCCCGGGCATCGAATGCCCGTCACCAGGCTGGAACAACGTCAATGGCGTGCGGGCCAGATCAGGGCACTTGCCTGAGGGAGTCATGACCAAGAAGAAGGGGATTCCCGACGACGACTTCGGTCCGATCCCGGACGACGAAGTCGACAAGTACGACGAGGACGACAAGCTCTTCGACGATGATCTCGAAGAAGACGACCTCGATGAAGACGAGGACGACGACGAGTTCGACGACGAGTTCGATGAGGAAGAGTACGACGACGACGAGGATGACCTCGAAGAAGTCGACGGGGTGGACGAAGAGCGGTAGCGGGAAGGGGTCCCCGGAGATCTGAACAGGGATCTGAAACGGCGCATCCCGGCTCGCCCGGGCCGGGCGCCGGCGAGTCGCACGTCCCAACGTGCCGACGCGCACCTGGAGGGACGTCCCATCATCGCGGGCCCTGATCCGGCATCCAGCCGGTCAGGGCCCGACGTGTCTGCGAGGGGGGAAGCATGGAACGACCCGACTGGCCGACCGGCCTGCCGTCGAACTTCGGCGGGCTCGACGAGGAGTTCGCGGCGCTGGAGCGCGCGCGGGCCGTCGTGCTGCCCGTGCCCTACGACTTCAGCACCACCTACCAGGGCGGCACGCGCTGGGGCCCGCGCGCCATCCTCTCCGCCTCGCAGAACATGGAACTCTGGGACGACGAGCTGGGTGCCACCTACCGGGCGGGCATCCACACGCTCCCCGAGGTCGAGCCCACCGCGCTGGGCCCGGAGGCCATGGCCGCGCGCGTCGAGCGGGCGGTGGGCTGGATCCTCGACCAGGGCCGCCTGCCGGCCATCCTGGGGGGCGAGCACAGCATCACCGCGGGCGCGGTGCGGGCCGCCGCGCAGCGCTTCGGCGGACTCTCGGTGCTGCAGTTCGACGCCCACGCTGACATGCGTGACTCCTACCTCGATTCGCCATTCAGCCACGCCTGCGTGATGCGCCGCGTGCGCGAGTGCTGCCCGGCCGCGTCAGTCGGCATCCGCTCCATGAGCGAGGAGGAGGCCGTCCTCCTGCGTGAGCACCCGGTGCCGACGTGGAGCCCGCGCGCCTTCCGCGCGCTGCGAGGGGACTGGGAGCCCATCCTCTCCGCGCTGACCGACACCGTCTTCGTGACCTTCGACCTCGACGCCCTCGACCCCTCGGTGCTGCCCGGGACGGGCACGCCCGAGCCCGGCGGTCTCGACTGGTACGAGGCCGTGGACCTCCTGCGCGCCGTGGCCGCGCGCTCCCGCATCGTGGGTTTCGACATCGTGGAACTGGCACCCATCCCGGGGCAGGTCGCCTCGGACTTCCTGGCCGCGCGTCTCGCCTACCGGCTCATCGGCCTCGCGCTCGCGAGCCCCGGCGCCGGCGGGCCGCGGGCCTAGCATCGGAGATCCTTCATGACCACCGCGACGAAACGCCTCGTACTGCGCAAGAACCAGGACCGCCGCGTGCGCGGAGGGCATCCCTGGATCTTCAGCAACGAGGTGGCCACGCTCGAGGGCGCGCCCGCGCCCGGCGACCTGGTCGAGGTGGCCGACGTCCGCGGCGCCTTCCTGGGCCGCGCCTACTACAACCCGCAGAGCCTGATCTGCGCGCGGCTCGTCACGCGCAAGCGCGACGAGGTGGACGCGGACCTCTTCGTGAAGCGCATGGAGCGGGCGGTCCGGCTGCGCGAAGCCGTGCTGCCGGGCGAACGCGTGGTGCGCGTGGTCTACGGCGAGTCCGACTTCCTCCCGGGGCTGATCGTGGACCGCTACGGCGACCATCTCGCCGTCCAGGTGCTCACGCTCGGCATGGAGCTGCGGCAGGACCTGGTGCGCGAGGCGCTCGAGCGCGTGTTCGCGCCGCGCGGGGTCGTGCGCGTGGCCGACTCGCCGCTGCGCGCGCTCGAAGGGCTGCCGCTCGAGCGCGGCGTCTGGTGGGGTGAGGTGCCGGAGCGCGTCGAGGTCGAGCTCGAGGGCTTCCAGGTCGAGGCCGACCTGCTGCACGGCCAGAAGACCGGCCTCTTCCTCGACCAGCGGCTGAACCGGCGCGTCGCCGAGTCGCGCGCCGCCGGCAAGCGGGTGCTCGACCTCTTCTGCTACCAGGGCGAATGGGCGATGCACGCCGCGCGCGGGGGGGCGGCCTCGGTGCTGGCGGTGGATTCCTCCGAGCCTGCGCTCGCCGCCGCCGCGCGCAACCTCGAGCGCAACGGCCTCGCGGACCGCGTGGGCCTGAGGCGCGGGGACGTCTTCGACGTGCTGCGCCAGCTCGAACGGGCGGGGGAGCGCTTCGGGCTCGTGATCCTCGACCCGCCCGCGCTGGTCAAGTCGCGCAAGCACATGGCGGCCGGCGCCCGCGCCTACCGCGAGCTCAACCGCGCGGCCATGGCGCTGCTCGAGGAGGAGGGCGTGCTCATGAGCTGCTCGTGCAGCCACCACCTCGACGACGCGCTCTTCCACCAGGTGCTGCTCGAGTCGGCCCGCGCCGCGCACCGGCCGTTCCGCGTCGTGGAATGGCGCGCCGAATCGCCGGACCACCCGCAGCTGCTGGCCGTGCCGGAGACGCACTACCTGAAGTGCGCGGTGCTGCAGGCGGTCTGAGCCGGGGGGGTCGCTCTCTGCAGCCGGGATGCATCCGATCGCGCCGCGGACGGAATGGCCGACGGTGCGGGCCCCGGGCGCTCCGGCGACGCGGTTGGTCGCCGGCACGTGGCCCGCTGGTCCGGGCTAGGCTCCGCTCTCCGGCGCCGGCGTCCCGCCAGCCTTCTTCACCTCGTCCAGGTAGTTCATTCGCAGCTCCGTGAGCACCTGCTGGAGCACGCGCGCTTCGTCGGGCTCGAGATTGCCGCGGGTGCGCGCCTCGAGGGCGGCCAGCGTGTCGATCGTGTCGCGCGCGGCATCCAGGTTCTTGTCGATCTGGCGGGTCATCGGGTTCATCAGCTTGCCGAGCGCCATCATTCCACCCTGCTGGAGCCCCAGCAGCAGCTGCAGGAACAGCGCGGCCTGGCGCGAGGGGTTCGTCTCGGTCATCGGGTCTCTCCTTCGGTCCGCGGTGGCGGGGCCATGGTCTTGGCTTCCTCCCAGAGCGCGTCCAGTTCCGCGAGCGTGGCCTCGCCCGGATGGCGGCCCTGGGCACTCAGCGCGCGCTCGATGTGCTGGAAACGCTCGCGAAAACGGTGTGAGGCGGCGCGCAGCTCGCGCTCGGGATCGATGGTGAGGTGCCGCGCCAGGTTCACGACGGCGAACAGCAGGTCGCCGACCTCGCGCGCGAGCGCGGGGTCGGTGTCGTGGCCGAGTTCCGCCTCGAGCTCGCCCAGCTCTTCGTGCACCTTCGCGAGCGGCCCCGAGAGGTCGGGCCAGTCGAAGCCGACCGCCCCGGCCTTCTCCTGGATCCGGTAGGCGGCGACCAGCGCGGGCAGGCCCCTGGGCTGCTCGCCCAGCAGCGAGGCCGGGCCGTCGGCGCCACCCTTCTCGCCCTGCTTGATCTCCTGCCACTGGCGGTAGGCGGCCCCGCCGTCCTTGACCGCGTCGCCACCGTAGACGTGCGGATGCCGCCGGATGAGCTTCGCGGCGGCGCGCTCGAAGCCCTCCGCGATCCCGGGCCCGCCCTTCTCCCCGCCCAGCTCCATGCAGAAGATGGCGAGGAAGGCGAGGTCTCCCAGCTCCTCGGTGGTGTGGTCGGCATCCCCCGAGCCGATGGCCTCGCCCGACTCCACGGCCTCCTCGACCAGGTAGGGCGTCATGCTCTTGAGGGTCTGCTCGCGGTCCCAGGGGCAGCCCTCGGGGCCGCGCAACTTGCGGCAGACCGCGATGAGTTCGGAAAAGGCCTTCTGTTCGCGCTCGGTGGCTCCAGGTTCGCTCATGGCCGCAGCATAACGGAGGCCCGCACGCGCTTCCAACGCTCGGGCCGTGGAGCGCGGCGCCTGGATGAGCCGCGGGGTCCGTGACCGGGAGCCACGGAGCGAACGTCCGCGGGTCGGCCATCCCGCAGGATGCAGGACGGCCGACCTGCGGGAGGCGCCAGCGGCGACAGGATGTCGCCGCGGGGTACCCGCGCAGCGCGCGGGTCCGGGTTCGCGGAGTGGTTCCCGGTCACGGACCCCGCCCCCGAAGGAGGCAGGACGTCGCCGCGGCTCCGTATTCGCGGAATGGCCCCCGCTGCCCGAGCCCGCCCCCGGAGAAGGCCGCCCGCCGTTTGCGCGTCCGCAAACGGCTCCGTATGCTACGTAACTTCTCCAGACGCACCTGCGCCTTTCGCGGGGGATTCGCATGGGCATGCCCGTCTCGACCTGGGTCGAGGTGGACCTCGATCGCTTCTCGGCCAACCTGCGTGCCGTGCGTGCGCTGGTGGGGCTGGACGCGCCCGGCGGGAGTGCCGCAGCCGGCCCCGTGCCGGATCCCGCGCGCGGCCTCCTGCTCGTGGTGAAGGCCGATGCCTACGGCCACGGCGCGATCGAGATGGCGGAGGCGGCCGAAGCCGAGGGCGTGGCGTGCCTCGGGGTCGCCACGCTCCACGAGGGCATCCAGTTGCGCCAGGCGGGATGCCGCCTGCCCATCGTGGCGCTCTCGCCGCTCCTGCCCAGCGAGATCCGCGAGGCCGTCGCACACGGGCTCGACCCCACGGTGTGCGACCTCGCCTTCGCCCGCGAACTCTCGGCCGAGGCGGTGCGCAGCGGCCGCGCGGTGCGCTGTCACGTCGAGGTGGACACGGGCATGGGGCGCACGGGCGTCTTCGAGCGCGAGGCGGAGGGCTTCCTCGGAACCCTCATCGCGCTGCCGGGCCTGAGGCTCGCGAGCCTGTTCACCCACTTCCCCGACGCGGACGCCGAGGACCTTTCCTTCGCCGAGGACCAGGTGCGCCGCTTCCGCGGGCTGGCCGCGCGGCTGGCGTCCCGCGGCATCGAAGCGCCCCGGCTCCACGCGGCGAACAGCGCCGGCACCGTCAACCTGCCCGACGCGCGCTTCGACTGGGTGCGCGTCGGCCTGCTGGCCTACGGTCACCGCCCGCCCCACGCGCGCGCCAAGCTCGACCTGGCTCCCGTGATGTCCTTCAAGAGCCGGCTCGTCCAGGTCCGCGACCTGCCCGCGGGAGCGCCCATCAGCTACGGCCGCTCCTACGTCACCGATCGTCCGATGCGCGTCGGCGTGGTGGCCGTGGGCTACGGGCACGGTTACTCCTGGCTGCTCTCGAACCGCGGCCAGATGCTGGTGCGGGGGCGGCGCGTGTCGATCGTGGGGCGCGTGACGATGGACCTCACGATGGTGGACCTCACCCCGGTCCCCGAGGCGGGCGTGGGCGATGACGTCGTCCTTTTTGGTGACCAAGACGGTGCGGCGCTGCCGCTCGAGGAGGTCGCCGAGGGCAGCCGCACGCTCCCCTACGAGATCATGTGCACGATCGGCAAGCGCGTGACGCGCATCTATGTCCGTGGTGGCCGGCCGGTGAAGCTCACGTCGCTGGTGGGTGAGCGCGCCGAGTGGGTGCAGCAGGCTGCGGACCATTTCCGCATGCGGGCCGAGGCCGTGGTCGCGGCGAAGCGGGGCTAGGACATGCGCATCTTCCTCATCATCCTGGACGGAGTCGGGGTCGGCGCCCTGCCGGACGCCGCCGAGTACGGTGACGCCGGCACGAACACGCTGCTGCACGTGGCCCAGGTGGCCGGCGGCCTCCGGCTTCCGCAACTCGAGAAGCTGGGCCTCGGACGGCTGCTCGACCTGCCCGGTGTGCGCCCGGTCGCGGACCCGAGCGGGGCGCGGGGCAGGCTGGGGCAGCTCTCGAAGGGCAAGGACAGCACGGTCGGGCACTGGGAACTGGCGGGGCACGTCACCGACCATGCCTTCCCGACCTACCCGCGCGGGTTCCCGGAGGCGCTGCTGGATCGCTGGGTCCGGCGGGTCGGGCGCGGCTGGATGGCGAACGTCGTGGGCTCGGGCACCGACGTCATCGAGCAGCACGGGCTGGAGCATCAACGCAGCAGCCGGTACATCGTGTACACTTCCGCCGACAGCGTCTTCCAGGTGGCGGCGCACGAAGAGACGGTGCCGCTCGAGGAGCTCTACGAGGCCTGCCGCCGTGCCCGCGTGCTGCTCGAGGGTGAGCACGCGGTCGGCCGCGTCATCGCGCGGCCCTTCACCGGGCCGCCCGGGGCCTACCGGCGCACGCCGAACCGGCGGGACTTCTCGCTCGAGCCCCCGCAGCCCACGCTGCTCGACCATCTGGTCGCGCGGGGCGAGCCGGTGATCACCGTGGGCAAGGTGGACGAACTGTTCGCGGGGCGCGGCGTGAGCGAGTCGCTGCACACGAAGAGCAACGCACAGGGACTGGATGCCCTCGCCGGGCTCGTCCGGAAGAGCGGGCGTGGCCTGGTGTTCGCCAACCTGGTGGATTTCGACCAGCAATATGGCCACCGCAACGACCCGGTCGGCTTCGCCCGCGCGCTGGAGGAGTTCGACGAGCGCTTCGGGGAGCTGCGGGCGCACCTGAGGAACGACGAGATGTGCCTGATCACCGCCGACCACGGCAACGACCCGACCGACGCCAGCACCGACCACTCCCGGGAATACGCGCCGCTGCTGGTGGCGGGCCCGCGGGTGCGCGCAGGCGCCGACCTGGGCACGCGAGAGACCTCCGCCGACGTGGCGGCCACCATCGCCGAGGCGTTCGGCGTGGCGCGCTCCGCGTCCGGCAGGAGTTTCCTTAAGGAGGTGCGTTGATGAGCATGACCCCCAAGGCGCTGATGGCGGAAGCGGTCAAGGCCCGCAAGCGCGCTTACGCGCCCTACTCGCGCTTCGCGGTGGGCGCGGCGCTGCTCGCGAAGGACGGCAGTGTCCACCTCGGCTGCAACGTGGAGAACGCCTCCTACGGGCTGACGATCTGCGCCGAGCGGAACGCGGTGTGGAAGGCGGTCAGCGAAGGCGTGACCGAGTTCACCGCCATCGCCGTGACCGCCCGCGACGGCCGCGGTGCGCCACCCTGCGGCTCGTGCCGGCAGGTGCTGCACGAGTTCGCTCCGAACATGTCGGTCTACTGGCGCGACGCGCGCGGGCGCATCCTCAAGCGGAAGCTCACGGAACTGCTGCCGAACGCCTTCAACCTGGCGGACCTGAGGAAATGATGAGCCGCGAACGGGACGAACTGGTCGAGTTGATCACCCGGCAGGTGCTGCAGGCGCTGAAGGGCGGGCCCGCGTCCGCCGCGAGCGCCGGGAGCCCGCCGGCTGCGCCGCGCGACGCAGCCGCCTGGCGCGCGACGCACGCGGTGCAGGACGCGGACCCCGCGACCTCCGACCGCTACCGGCTGTTCGGTGTCTCCACCTCGAGCGGGCCCGAGCACACGCGCGCGCTGCACGAGGCAGGCGCCTCGCGCGTGGTCACGACGACCGGCTACTGCCCGGCCTCGGACGGGCTCGCCTCGCTCATCGACCACACCCTGCTCAAGCCCGATGGCGCGCGCGCCGACATCGAGAAGATCTGCCAGGAGGCGGCGCAGTTCGGCTTCGCCTCGGTCTGCGTGAACCCGGTCTGGGTGCCGCTCTGCCACGACCTGCTCAAGGGCAGCGGAGTGAAGGTCTGCACGGTGATCGGTTTCCCCTCCGGCGCGCACGCGCCCGACGTCAAGGCCTACGAGACGCGGCGGGCGGTGGAGCAGGGCGCCGAGGAAGTGGACATGGTCATCAACGTCGGGGCGATGAAGTCCAAGGACTACGCCCTGGTCGAGCAGGACATCCGCGGCGTGGTGCAGGCCGCGGCGCCGAAGGCGCTGGTCAAGGTGATCCTCGAGACCTCGCTGCTGACGCGCGAGGAGAAGATCATGGGCTGCACGCTGGCCAAGGCCGCGGGCGCGGACTTCGTCAAGACCTCGACCGGTTTCGCGGGCGGTGGCGCCACGGTCGAGGACATCGAACTGATGCGCGAGACCGTGGGCCCCGAGATGGGCGTGAAGGCCTCGGGCGGGGTGAAGACCAAGGAGGACGTGGAGGCCCTGGTCGCCGCCGGGGCCAACCGCATCGGCGCCTCCGCCGGCGTGAAGATCGTGCGTGGCGAGAAGAACGAGGGGAAGGGCTACTGATGCCGGTGCTCGACCCCCGCGAGTTCATCCGGGCCAAGCGCGATCGCCGCGTGCACTCCGCCGCCGACCTGCGCGAGTTCATCGCGGCCTACCTGCGCCGCGAGATCCCCGACTACCAGGTGAGCGCCTGGCTCATGGCGGCCTACCTCAACGGCCTCGACGAGGCCGAGACCGAGGCGCTCACCCTGGCGCTGCTGCACTCCGGGCGGACCTTCGATTGGAAGGACCTCGGCCGCCCGTCGGCCGACAAGCACTCGACCGGCGGGGTGGGGGACAAGATCTCGCTCATCCTCGCGCCGCTGGTCGCGGCCTGCGGCGTGCTGGTCCCGATGGTCTCGGGGCGCGGGCTCGGCCACACCGGCGGCACGCTCGACAAGCTCGAGTCCATCCCCGGTTTCCGCACCTTCCTCGAGCCCGACGCCATGCGCGCCCAACTCGACCGCATCGGCGTCGTGATGGTGGGGCAGGGGCCCGACCTCGCGCCGGCCGACGGCCTGATCTACGCCCTGCGCGACGTGACCTCCACGGTCGAGCGCGAGTACTTCATCGTGCCGAGCATCGTGAGCAAGAAGGTGGCGGAGGGTGCGGGCGCGCTGGTCTACGACGTCAAGTGCGGCAGCGGCGCCTTCATGAAGACCCGCGCGGACGCCGTGCACCTCGCGCGGCGCCTGATCTCGGTCACCCGCTCGCTGGGCCGCAGGGCGGCCGCGCGCGTCACCGACATGAACCAGCCGCTGGGCGTCGCCGTGGGGAACGCGCTCGAGGTTCAGGAGACCATCGCCGTCCTGCGCGGCGGCGGCCCCGCCGACGTGCGTTCGCTCACGCTCGAGCTCGCGGCCCTGATGCTGAGCCTCTCGGGCGCCGCGTCGGTGGCCGAGGCGCCGAAGCGTGTCGAGCAGGCGCTCGACTCGGGTGCGGCATGGGAGCGTTTCGTCGAGCTGGTGCGCGCGCAGGGCGGTGATCCGGCGAGCGTCGAGCGCACGGGCGGCATGCCCGCCGCACCGGTGGTCGTGCCCGTCACCGCCGCGCGCGCCGGCGTGCTCGAGACCGTGGACAGCTTCGCCCTGGGCGAACTGGTCGTCGGCATCGGCGGCGGCCGCCGGGCGAAGGAGGACAAGGTGGACCCGCGCGTGGGCCTGATGGTGCGCCGCCGCATCGGCGACCGCGTGGCCGCCGGGGACGTGCTCGCCGAACTGCACCTGGCGAAGGACGACGCGGGTGCGGTCGAGCGCGCCCGGGCCTGCTTCCGCATCGGCGAGGGGCCGGCCGCGGCCCCCGAACTGGTGATCGAACGCGTGGACTAGGAACCGAGCGAACATCCCCCGGCCGCGGAGGAAGAGCCCCGATGGACTTCGATCTCACCGAAGAGCAGCGCATGGTCATCGACGAGGCGAGGAAGTTCGCCGACAAGGCGCTCGCGCCCGTGGTCGCGGAGCTGGACGAGAAACAGGAGTGCAACCTCGCGGCCATCCGGGAGCTGGGGGAGCTGGGCTTCCTCGGGATGACCGTGCCGGAGGAGTTCGGCGGCACGGGGTTCGGCGCGGTGGCTTACGTCGGCGTGATGATCGAGTTGAGCAAGGTGGACGCCGGCACGGCCGTGGCCGTGTCGGTGCAGAACTCCCTGGTCAACGACGCCGTGATGAAGTTCGGCACCGAGGCGCAGAAGCAGGGGTTCCTGCCGAAGCTGACGAGCGGCGAGTGGCTCGGCGCCTTCTCCCTGACCGAAGCCGGGGCCGGGAGCGATCCGGGCTCGCTGCGCGCGACCGCCGTGCGCGACGGGGACTCGTTCGTGCTGAACGGCACCAAGAACTTCACGACCAACGGCGGCTTCGCCGACGTCGTCATCGCGTTCTTCCAGACCGATCCGGGCAAGGGGGCGAAAGGCATCTCGGCCTTCCTGCTGCGCAGCGACGTGCCCGGCTTCGCGGTCGGCAAGCACGAGAACAAGCTCGGCATCCGCACCTCCAGCACGACGGAGATGGTGTACACGGATTGCCGGGTCCCGGCCACCTGCCTGCTCGGGATCGAGAACAAGGGCCTCAACGTCGCCCTCGCGACGCTCGACGGCGGGCGCATCGGCATCGCAGCGCAGGCCGTGGGCATCGCCCAGGCCGCGCTGGACGAGGCCGTGAAGTACGCCAAGGAGCGGATCCAGTTCGGTCATCGGCTCGCCGACTTCCAGGCGCTGCAGTTCACGCTGGCCGACATGGCCGTGGACCTCGAGGTGGCGAAGACCATGCTCTACCGCGTCGCCGGCATGAAGGACGCGGGCGAGAAGCACACCCGGGAGTCCGCGATCGCCAAGCTCTTCGCCTCGGAGATGTCGCACCGCGTTTGCCACAAGTCGCTGCAGATCCACGGCGGCTACGGCTACATGAAGGACTACAAGATCGAGCGGCTCTACCGCGACCAGCGCATCACCGAGATCTACGAGGGCACGTCGGAGATCCAGCGCGTGGTGATCGCGAGGGCGCTGCTGGCGGAGTAGGGGGGGCGGAAGTTCAAGGGTCTGAGTCGAACCGAAGTTGATTGCGTCGCGGCGCCAGCACGTCTATGGCCGGCCGACGCTTAGGCCGTCGCCGCGCAGCGTTGTGGCGTGTCGTCACGGAAGGAGCGCGTCCTGAGGACCGTGCAGAGCACTTCATGCGATTATGGTCCGGGAGGACGAAGGATGCACGTGCTTGTGCTTGTGCTAGCCCGCATTATTCGTGAATCGTAGTGAACACGAAGACCTCCGTGTGGTAAGAAGGCTGTGTCGAAGCAGTTTTCTTCCACGAGTGAGTGCTAGCCTTCGTTGAAAAGCAGACGGCTC
>JANXPZ010000152.1 GCA_025357055.1 Candidatus Eiseniibacteriota bacterium
AAGTGCAACGAAACATTCGGCGCCGTCTTCGATCTAAGAGTTTCATACCAATCTTGGTCCTCTTCGATAGTGAGTACATTACGTGCCTTGCTCGCCCACCACCACCTCCGGGCACCGCGTCAAGCCGAACCAGACGGGGCGAGCCGCAGGTTCGCCGTGCGGCAGTCCGCCTGCTAGCATCGCCACCCATGCACCGCACCCACCGCCCCCTTCGCCACCAGACCCCGGACGCGCTGCACGCGCACGCGATGTCCCCGGCCCTGCTGACCGCGCTCGTGGCGCTGGTCCTGTGGGCGCCCGCCACGGCACTCGCCTCGCCACTCGAATTCGTCCCGGTCGGTGACCCGATCGAGTCGGAACTGCGCCTGCTCGACATCCTGGGCCCGGCCGGCACCGACGAGCGGATCCTGCGCCCCCACCTGGGCCTGCGTCCGTTGCAGCGCTTCGAACTGCAGGGGCGCGCCACCCCGCCCGACTCGCCCGACGCGGTCCGCGCCATCTCCTTTGCGCGCCTCGAGCGCGCCCTGGGGCGCGACGCCGCGCCCTGGTTCGCCCCTCATCCCCGCTGGCGCTCGACGCCGCGCAGCTTCGAGGCGAGCGCGCCCGATGAGCAGCGCTTCGAGCTCTCCGCAGCCGCCGAAGGCAGCGTCCTGGCCGATACCGGCGACGTGCGCTTCGCCTCGGGTTCGGGTCTGCGCACCCGGCTGGGAGTCCAGGTGGACCAGTGGCTCCTCTTCACGGACCTGCTGGCGGGACGCGTGGACCGGGCACGCTCCTTCGCGGATCCCATCGTCGCGAACACCGACCTCGTCGTTCATACCGAGGAGACCTACCTCGCCTACACGGGCCGCGAAGGCCGCTGGGGCATGCAGTTCGGGCGCGGGCGCTGGCACTGGGGCCCGGGCGAGGAGGCCTCACTGCTCCTTTCGAAGACCTCGGCGCCCATCGCCGGGCTCTCCTACCAGGTCCACCTGACGGCCTTCCACCTGGACTTCTCGGCGCTCTCGGCCACCCTGCGGCAATCGGCGGGTGAGCAGCTCGCCGCGCACCGGGTGGAGTGGCAGCCCCGGGATGCGCTGCGCCTCGGGCTCACCGAGACCGCGCGTTACAGGGCCTCGAGCTGGCAGCCGCTCTACGCCATCGGCGCGATCCCCTACGTCCTGGTCCAGCGCCTGCTGGTGCAGGACGAGCCCGATTCCTCCGGCGCCCTGCGCAACAACATCATGCTGGGAGTGGACGCGGCCTGGCGCATCGCCAGCGGCACGCGCGTCTATGGTGAGCTGCTGCTCGACGACCTGTCCTCGCGCACCACGGAGAACCCGAACAAGTACGGCTGGCAGCTGGGCTGGGAGGGAGTGGGCCTGATCGGCGCCAGCCGCCTGGGCTGGGGCGGCGAGGTCACGCGGCTGTCGCGCTACGTCTACACCTCGTTCTTCGGGCGCACCTACGAGGCGCAGGGCGGGCCGCTCGGGTTCCCCCTCGGCCCGGACTCCCGACGCATCGCCCTGCGCAGCACGCTCGATCTCGGCGCGGACTGGCAGTTGCTCGCGCGCGCCTCGCGCAGCGACCAGGGCGAGAACGGGCTCGACGAACCCTACCTGCCAGGCTCGCCGCGCGTCGCGGTGGGGACGTTCGAAGGCGTGGTGGAGCAGACGCGCGACCTCGAGGCGGGGCTGCGCTGGTGGCCCGCGAGCGGCGTGGATCTGCGCGCGCTCGCCGGCTACCGCTGGGTCGGGAACGAGGCCCACGTGACGGGCCGGCAGACCGGGCACCCACGCCTCACGCTCGAGGCGCGGCTGTCCCGCTGAGGCGCGAAGGATCGATGGCACCACCCAGCGCAGCACGGCCTGCGGGACCGGACGCCCCGAATGCGCCCCCGCCCGCCGGGTCCGCCGGGCGCCGTGGCCTGTGGACGCTCGCGTTGCTCGGCACCGCACTGCGCCTCGGTCTCATCTGGTCCGGCTGGTGCGACAACCGGGTGGTCGCGGACGACGCCTTCTACTACTTCACCATCGCGCGCCAGCTCGCCGCGGGCCACGGCGCCACCTTCGACGGCCTCGCACCCACCAACGGCTTCCACCCGCTCTGGCTGCTCTCGCTCACCCCCGTCTTCGCGCTCACCGGCGCGCTGCGGGCGGGTTCATGGGTGGGCGTCCACCTGGCGCTCAGCCTGTGTGCCCTGCTCGACCTCGCGAGCGGCGTGCTGCTGTGGCGGCTGCTGCGCCGGCTCGGCTTCCTGCGCGGCGCGCATTGGGCCGCGGCCGTGTGGTTCCTTTCGCCCGTCACCGTGCTGCTCTCCCTGCGCGGACTGGAGGGCGCGCTCACCGTGACGCTGTTCGCGGCGTGGCTGTGGGTGGTCGCGTGGGCCTTCGGGGACGGCGCCCCGGACGCGCGCCGTGGCGTGCTCGTCGGCATCGTCACCGGACTCGCGTTCCTCGCCCGCACCGACAACGGGCCGCTGCTCGGTCTCGCCCTCGCGCTGACCACGCTGGGCTCCCGGCTCGCCACCCGGGGCGCAGGGCGCCACCTGCTGGGTTTCTTCGTCGTGGCCGGCGTGACGGCGATGGCGATCGCGCTGCCCTGGTTCCTCTGGAATCTCACCACCTTCGGCACGCCCTGGCAGGTGAGCGGGGCGGCGAAGCTCGCGAACCCGCAGATCTTCGGCCACGTGCCGGAGGCGCTGGGCCACCGCCTGCGCTACCTCGCCGCCTTCGTCTGGGTACCGGCCTACTTCGCCGCCGGCGAGAGCATGAGGCACCGCGCGGCGTTCACCCTCTTCGCCTGGGCCGGGTGGCTGGTCCTGGCCGCGCTGCTGCCCTTCTTCATCCTCTCCCTCCTGCGTCCCCGCGCCGCGGTCCTGCGCCCGCTGGCGCTGGGGCTCCTCGGCTACCTCGTGGGCCACGCCGTGGTCTATGCGCTGGTGCTGCGCACCTACGTCGTCTGGTACGCGACCGTGCCCACCTTCATCCTGGTTTTCCTCGCGGGCGGGATGGCCGGCGGCGAGTTGCTCGGGCGCCTGCGGGCCGCGTGGCGCAGGGCGCTGGCGGTCGTGGCCGCGGCGGCGGGGATCGCGATCTTCGCGCAGTACTTCACCGCCACGAGGATCGTGCCACGTGGCGAGGAGCTGGTCGTGCGGCCGATCCTGACGAGGATCGCCACGCAGGCTCCGGGCACGCGCACGGTCGGGGTCTTCAACGCCGGCGCGGCCGGCTACTTCGCCCCCGAGATCGGGCCCTTCACCGTGGTGAACCTGGACGGGCTCGTGAACAACCCGTCGGTGGAGGCGTGGCGGGCGGGGCGCTACTTCGAATACCTCGACCGGAACGTGGACGTGGTCATCAACGACGCCGACGGCGCGTTGAACTTCCTGCTCGGCGCGGGGAACCGACCGCGCTTCGACGCGCGCTATCCGCGCTGGTCGCCAGGCTCGCTGGTGTGGGGGCCCCGGCTCAAGACACCGGTGCGTTGAGGGGGCTCGGCTAGCGCAGCGGCTTGCCGCCCGTGCGGCGCGACCACTCCACCGTCTGCACCAACCCGTCACGGAAGCTCATGCGGGGCGTCCAGCCCAGGACCTGCTTCGCCCGCGTCGCGTCGAGGTAGATGCGCTGCACCTCGCCCGGCCGCGCCGCCTCGTAGACCGGCTCGCCCGTGAATCCCACGATCGACTTCAGCTCGCGGAAGATGTCGTTCACCGACGTGCCAATCCCGGTGCCGAGGTTGACCATCTCACCGCTGCCGAGGGCGAGCGCCAGCTCGTTCGCCTCCACCACGTCCATGACGTAGAGGTAGTCGCGCACCTGCTCGCCCGTGCCGAAGATGCGCGGCCGCTTCCCCTGCAGCATGAGCAGGATGAAGATGGCGTTCACGCCGGCCTCGCCGTGGGGATTCTGGCGCGGCCCGTAGACGTTGGGGTAGCGCAGCACCGTGTAGTCAAGGCCGTGCAGGAGCTTCCAGAGATAGAGGTAGTGCTCGAGCGTGTGCTTGCTCACGCCGTAGGGCGACTCGGGATTGACCGGGTGTTCCTCGGTCGCGGGCAACTGCCGGCCCTCGCCGTACAGCGCCCCGCCGGTCGAGGCGTAGACGAACTTGCGCACCCCGTGGCGGGTGCAGGCCTGGAGGAGTCCCAGTGCGCCGACGATGTTGGTGCCCGCATCGAACACCGGATCGTCCACCGAGCGGCGCACGTCGATCTGCGCCGCGTGGTGGACCACGACCTCGGGCCGGGACCCGGCGAAGCAGCGCTCGACCGCGGCCGCGTCGGTGAGGTCCGCTTCGTGGAGGCGGGCGGCGGGATTCACCAGTTCGCGGAACCCGCTGGAGAGGTTGTCGAGCACGGCCACTTCGTGC
>JANXPZ010000191.1 GCA_025357055.1 Candidatus Eiseniibacteriota bacterium
CGGTTCGTCGTATCCCCTCGTCGTGCGGCTTCTACCAGGCCCAGCCGCCGGGCCTCCCGAACTCCCATGAGCATGTCGTCCATGGGGGTGACACTCTCACTGCGGAGTTAGGGGGTGACAAAGTCACTGCGGAACGACAGCCGTGCCCCGCCCGCTTGCCCCGCGGCCGCACCTGCGGCTATCGTCCCGTCGCTCCTCTCGACGCGCACCGGCGGGGACTTCCCGCCCGCGCCACCGGCCTGCGGCCGGCGGTGCCGCGCGCCGGGCACTCCATCCGTCTCCGGGAGGGACCATGGCGCTGAAGGAGAAGGCTGAGATCGTCGACGCGGACGGTCTGCGGCGGATCGTGACCCGCATCGCCCACGAGATCGTCGAGCGCAACAAGGGCGTGGAGGACCTGGTCCTGGTCGGCATCCGCCGCCGGGGGGTCCCGCTCGCCAGTCGCATGGCCGAGAAGATCAAGGAGTTCGAGGACACCGCCCCGATCCTGGGCAGCCTCGACATCACCCTCTATCGCGACGACCTCTCGACCGTCTCGCACCAGCCCGTCGTCGGCTCGAGCGAGATCCCGGTGGACATCGCCAACAAGGTCATCGTGCTGGTGGACGACGTGCTCTACACCGGCCGCACCGTGCGTGCCGCGATGGACGCGCTCATCCATCTGGGCCGCCCGCGCTCCATCCAGCTCGCCGTGGTGATCGACCGCGGGCATCGCGAGCTGCCGATCCGCGCCGACTTCGTGGGCAAGAACGTGCCGACCTCGAGCAAGGAGGTCATCGGGGTCAAGCTCGTGGAGATCGACGGCGTGGACAGCGTCGTCATCAAGGAACCCGAGGAGTAGGGACCGCGCCGCGAACCTCGCCCGGGCCCGCCTCGTCAGCGCCGAGAAGCCCATGCTACCCTGCGCTCATGGAACCGACCGCGATGAGAGGGCGACCGGCGTGAGGCTCCGCCGCCTGGTCCTGCTGCTGGCGTTGGCGGCACTCGCCAGCTCCTGCGCCTACTACAACACCTTCTATCTGGCGCGGAAGTACTATTTCAAGGGCACCGCGGGACTGCCCTACCTGGTGGACAAGCGCGATGCGGCGTCTGCACCGAACTTCACCAAGGCGATCGACTTCTCGAAGAAGGTGCTGGCGAACTACCCCAAGTCGAAGTGGGTGGACGACGCCTACCTGCTGTGGGCGCGCTCGCTGCTGGGCCGGGATGATCCGCTCCAGACGGTGAACATGCTCCAGGACTTTCCGACCCGTTTCCCCGACAGCAAGCTCAAGAGCGAGGCGCTGTTCTACCTGGGCGTGGGCTACCGGCAGTCGCGCCGTAACGGCGAGGCCGAGGTGACCATGGCCCGGTTCCTCGAACAGGCTCCCCGGAGCGACCTCAGCCCCTATGCCTGGCTCGAGCGCGCGCGCGCGCTCACGGCGATCGATCACGATTCGGCCGCGGCGTATTGCGCGGGCCAGGTGCTCGAGCACTTCCCCAAGAGCAAGCTGGGGCCGCAGGCGCTGGCCGCGCGCGCCCAGGCGCTGCTCGATGTGGGTGACTACGCCAGGGCCCGCACCGACTACCGGACCATCGGGCTGACCGCCCTGGACGACGATGAGCGCCTCACGTTCCTGTTCCGCGAGGTGGATTGCCTCGAGGCCGCGCGCGACTACGCGACGGCGATGGGCCTGCTCAAGGAGGCGCTGACGCACGAGCGGCTGCCCGTCGTGACCGAGGGGGCCACGGGCCCGGTCCCCTATCAGCCCACGCCCGGGGGGGACCGCTACGGGCGCGTCCTGATCCGCATCGGCACGGGGCACTTGCTGGCGGAGCGACAGAAGGACGCGCTCGACTCCTACCAGGAAGTCGTGCGCCTGTATCCGAAGTCCCCGCTCAGCGCCGAGGCGCAGTACCGCGTCGGCTACGCCTTCGAGACGGCGGGCGACGACTTCGAACGGGCGCGCAGCGAGTACGCGCGAGTCAAGGACGAGTCCCCGAACTCGGCCTTCGCCACCCAGGCCCAGAGCCGGCTGACGAACCTCGACCGCGTGATGCAGTTCCGCTCGGCCGGCGGTGACACCCTCCAGAAGCGGGCCGAGGCGGGCTTCCTGCTCGCCGAGTTGTACCTGTTCCAGCTGAGCAAGCCCGAGCGCGCGCTCGATGAGTACCGGAAGGTGGCCACGGAGTTCACGGGCACGCCCTGGGCCGCCAAGGCGCTGACCGCCGAGGCCTGGGTCCTGAGCCGCAAACTCGGACGCCGGGCGGAGGCCGATTCGCTGCTCTGGGTGGTGGTGCGGAGCTACCCGGCCACCGAGTCCCAGCTCGCCGCGCGCGACTACCTCGAACAGGAGGGCGTCGCCGTGCCCGAATCGCTCATCCGGATGCCGCTGCCGCCCGTGCCTCCGCCCGTCGACACCACGCGCCTCACACCGCCGCCCGCCGGGTCCACGCCGCTCGGCCGCCTGGTCGCCGCCGACAGCGCGGGGCTGGGAGCGCGCAGTGGAGGCCTGCTCGGGCGGACCGCGCTGCGGCGCGGGTCCATGCGCACGGGGGCCGCGCCGCGGACGCCCTGGGATCCGCGCTATGCCGGGACGTCGAGCGGGGCTCCGGCGCTGGCTGGCGACAGCCCGTTCACGGGCGGTACGGACGAGGCGGGTGCCGGGGCGGATTCGGCGCGCGCGCCCGGCGTGCGGCCGTCATCGCCGTCCGGCGCAGCGCCCGACTCGCTGCCTGGCGTGCGCGCGGTCGCCCGCCCCGTCGCCCCGACGGACACCCTCCGCAACCGCCTCGTCCGCTGAGCGTCGTGCCGACAGCGGCGCGGGCTGGTCGGTGCGCGGTGCTGCGGGGACGACCCGGGCAGGGCGCCACGCCACTGCCATCCGGTCCCGCCGGGCGCCCTGATTCCTAACCCGGCCCGCCGCAAACCCTTGACATCCCCGCTCCCGTGGCGTAGCCGTCTAGGGAATGAAGATGGACCCGCAGCGTAGTACGCAATGGGAGCCAGGCCGCGAGGCGGACCTGGTGCGGGCGGCGCAGGGCGGCGATCAGGCTGCCTTCACCGAGATCGTGCGCCATTTCCAGCGCCCGGTCTACCGCGTGGCGTACGCGCTGACGCGCAACGCGAGCGACGCCGATGACCTCGCGCAGGAGACCTTCGTGCGGGCTTACCAGGCGATCGGGCGGTTCCGCGTGGGCGAACCGCTCTACCCCTGGCTCTCGCGCATCGCCGTGAACCTGACCTATTCGCTCTTCCGGCGCCGCCGGCGTCGTCCCGAGACCTCGATCGAGCCGCTGGTGGAAGCCGGCAGGCAGTGGGCGGCGGACGACGACCCGTCCGAGCGCGCGGCCGAGTCCGAGCAGCACGAGCGGCTGGCCGCGGCCTTCGCCGGGTTGTCGCACGAGCACCAGGCGGTGCTCACGCTGCGCGTGGTCGAGGACCTGTCGTACGAAGACATCGCCCGCACGCTGGGGGTGCCGGCGGGGACCGTGATGTCGCGCCTTTCGCGCGCGCGCGCGGAACTCCGCAAGCGACTCCGGGCGCGGAGCGGGGAAGGACCATGAACCATCTGACGGACCAGCAACGGAGCGCCCTGGTGGATGGCGCGCTCGAAGGCGGCGCGCGCGCCGCGGCCGAGCGTCACCTCGAGGCCTGCGCCGACTGCCGCGCGGCGCTGGCCGCACTCGTGGCCCAGGACCGCGCGCTCGCCGCGACGCTCGAGCACGACCCGGGCGAGGCCTACTTCGAGTCCTTCGCCGGCCGCGTGGGTGGCCGCCTCCGCGCCTCGGGCCTGGCCGGTGCGCAGGCGCGCGAGCCCGAGGGCCGCAGCCTGGCGGACTGGTTCCGCGTGCCGCGCAAGCTCGCACTGCTGGGTGCGGTCGCGACCGTGGTCGCGGGGGCGGGGATCGTGATGCTCGCCACGCGCGAGATGCGCGTGCCGGCGCTGCGCGAGCAGGAGCTCCAGGGCCGCATGGCGCAGGAGGCGCCTCCGGCGTACCCGCTGCCCGGGATCCAGACCGAAGGCCAGTCCGTGACTCTCAGCGCGCCGCCGCTCGCGGCCGAGCCCGCGACCCCGCTGCCGGCGGCGGGTCTGGCGAAGGGGGTCGCCCGTCCCCAGGCTGGATCGCAGGCGAAGACCGGTATCGCGCCCCGCGAGCCGGCGGCCGCCCCCGCGCGGGAACAGCGCGTTCCATCGAGCCGCGTGCACGAGATGCGTCGCGACCTGGCTGGCGAGGAGGTGCCCGTGGCGCCTCCCGGGGGATCCGGCCAGCGGCAGCGCCAGCCCGCGCCGGCGCCGCGGCCCGCTTTGCCCGGCGCGCCGGTGTACGCGCAGAAGCCGCAGAACGCCGTGCCGCTCGGGGCCGGAAAGCCGGCGGACGTCGCGCGCACCGGGGTGCGGCCGCTGCCAGCCGATGCGGGCGCCCCGGCGGCTTCGGCCGAGCAGGATGCTCCCGTGGCGGCCGAGAAGGCTGCGCGCGAAGCGGAGTCGAAGCCGGTGACGGAGTCGATCACCGAGCAGGTCGTCACGGCCCGGAAAGAACTGGCCGCATCCGGCAGCGCCCTCGGTCTCATCGACCGGGGGGACCGGACGGGCCTGGCGGATCGGGGCCCCGTGCTCCAGGTGCGCGGGACACCCGAAGCGTTCGAGGGGCTCCCGGCCCGACCGCGCGCCCTGGCCCGGGACGCTCGACGCCTGACCACGATCGCCGAGGCGATCGGCCTGGCGCCGGCCTGGGACTCGGCCGCCGCCGCCTGGGAGCGCGTCATCGAAGGCGTGCAGGGCGGACCGCTCGAGAGCGAGACGCGCTTCCAGGTCGCGCAGGCCCGCTTCATGGCGTGGCAGCGGGCTGCGAGTGAGAAGCGCTTCGCCCAGGCCGGGGAGGCGCTGCGCACCTTCCTCGTGCGCGCCCCCCAGGGCGCCGAGCGGGACTCGGCGCAGGCCTGGCTGGCGAGGTTGAAGAAGTAGCGCCTGCGCCGGCGCGGTCCGCCGGCGGAAGCCTCGCGCGGCGGCCGACCGCCGGCGTCGCGCACGGCCTCGCACGACTCCTCCGGGCCCCGGGAAAAGCTACGGCGTCGCCTGGATCTCGCCGATCTCCTGGAGCTTCCGGTACAGGGTCCGCTCGCTGATGCCGAGGATGTTCGCGGCCTTCTGGCGGTGGCCCTTGCACTCGTTGAGGACCCGGCGGATGTAGCTCTTCTCCGCCTCCTCCAGCGTCAGCAGTCCCGTGGCCTCGTCCTCGGCGCCGAAGGAAGGGCCCATGCGGATGGCCATGGGCAGGTGCTCGCGCTCGATCGCGTCGCCGTCGCACAGGATCAGCGCGTGCTCCAGCACGTTCTTCAGCTCGCGGGCGTTGCCCGGCCAGGGGTAGCGCGTCAGCGCCTCGAGCGCCTCGGCCGAGACGTGCGCCGAGCGCTTCGCGGCGATCGAGGAGTGGTGGATGAAGTGCTCGACCAGCAGCGGGATGTCGGTGCGGCGCTCGCGCAGCGGCGGGATGGTGATCGAGAAGACGTTGAGCCGGTAGTAGAGGTCCTCGCGGAACTGGCCCTCCTTCATCATCGCCTCGAGCGAGCGATTCGTGGCGGCGATGACGCGCACGTCCACGCGGATGTCGGCCGTGCCGCCCAGGCGCCGGAAGGTGCCGGTCTCGAGCACGCGCAGCAGCTTGACCTGGAGCGGCGGACTGATCTCGCCGATCTCGTCGAGGAAGATGGTGCCGCGGTCGGCGATCTCGAAGAGCCCGTGCTTGAGGCTCACCGCCCCGGTGTAGGCGCCCTTCTCGTGGCCGAACAGCTCGCTCTGGAGCAGGTTCTCGTGCAGCGTGGCGCAATCCACCACCACGAACGGCTGGCGCACGCGCGGGCTCTGCCGGTGGATGGCGTTGGCGACCATCTCCTTCCCGACCCCGCTCTTGCCGCGGATCAGCACCGTGGAGTCGGTGGGCGCGACGCGCTCGATCAATCGCAGCATGTCCTTCACCTGCGGAGACTGCCCGACGAAGCGCTGGCTGGGCTGCAGGCGCTCGACCTGGCGCTCGAGGGCGATGTTGTTGCGCTCGAGGCTCTGCCTCTCGACCGCCTTTTCGAGCACGGCCTCGAGCTCGCCGAGCTTGCAGGGCTTCATGAGGAAGTCGTGCGCGCCCTGCTTCATGGCCCGCGTGGCCTCCTCGACCGTGCCGTAGGCGGTCAGCAGGATGACCTCCGTGGTGGGCGAGGTCTCCTTGATCTCCGGCAGCAGGTCGAGGCCGTCGCCGTCGGGCAGGCGCATGTCGAGCACCACGACGTGGAAGGTCTCCTGCTTCAGCAGGCGCCGGGCCTCCTCCAGGGAGCCCGCCGACTCCACGGCGTAGCCGGTGTGCGCGAGCTCCTTGCCGATGCTCTCGCGGAAGAACTCCTCGTCGTCCACCAGCAGCAGGCGGAGGTCAGCCATCGCCACCTCCCGGCCCCTGCACGGGCAGCTCGATGATGAAGCACGCGCCCTCGCCCGGGTGGCTCTCGACGCGCACCGTGCCGCCGTAGCCGGTCACCGTGCGCTGGGTGATGGAGAGCCCGAGCCCCGTGCCCTGGCCGATCGGCTTGGTGGTGAAGAAGGGGTCCCAGATGCGGTCGAGGTGCTGCGGCTGGATGCCGGGGCCGGTGTCCTCGATCTCGAGCGTCACCATCGAGCCCGCGTGACGGCTGCGCACCGTGAGCATCCCGCCCTTCTTCATGGCCTGCACGGCGTTCATGCACAGGTTCATGCACATGCCGCGGATGCCCGATTCGCGCGCCCAGACCGGCGGCACCTTCGGGTCCAGGTCCTGCACCATGGCGATGCCCTGCTTGGCCATCTGGTAGTTGAGCAGCGAGAGCGTGTCGCGCACCGCGCGATTGAGGTCCACCCAGGCGGTCGCCGCGCGGTAGGGCTGCGCCAGCAGCAGCAGCTTCTCCGTGGTCTCGGTGCAGCGCTGGGTCTCGCGCTCGATGCCCTGCAGGACGCCGTCCATGTCCTCCCGGTTGCGCGACGGGAGCTGCTGCTCGCGCGTGAGCCAGCGGCGCAGCCGCTCGACCCCGGCCAGGATCGCGGCCATCGGATTGTTCAGCTCGTGCGCCACGCCGGCGGCCAGCGTGCCCAGCGAGGCGAGCCGTTCGCTGTGGGCGAGCTGCGCCTCGAGGTCGCTGCGCTCGCTGATGTCGCGCCAGACCTCGACCACGTGGCTCACCTCGCCGTCGGGGCCGAGCACCGGGTTGTAGGTGGCCTCCCAGCGCCGCTGCGCGCCGCCCGGGTCGGTCATGTTGCGCACCCGGCGCACCGGGCGCTTCAGCTCCATCACCTCGCAGGCCGAGCAGCGGCTGGAGCCGGCGTTGGCCTCGGCGTCGGGGCAGTGCAGCACTTCCATGCAGTGCGTGCCGATCACGGCGGCGCGCCCGGGCCCGAAGGCGTCCAAGTAGCGGCGGTTCGCGGCCACCACCTTCTGGGCGCGGTCCACCACCACCACCGCGTCGCTCAGCGCGTCGATGAGCTGGGGGAGGATGTGCCGGACCTGCTCGATGTCCATCCGGCTCGGGCTCGGGGCCGGGACGGAGGCAGGCTGCGGATGCGCCATGATCTCCTCGGAAGGAAGGAAGGCCGGCGCGGCCGGCGGGGATGACAGTTGGTCAGGCACGGGGTAGACGACAGTAGCATAGGGGCGACGGGTGGGGCGAAAGAGGCGGGGGGGCCTCCCAGCAGGCTCGACTGCGCAGGGCGGGCGTCGGCCGGAGCACGGGGGTCGGAGCGGATCGGACCGCGGTCCGATCCCGGAGCTCAGGGTCCGAGCGCGAGCGCCTTGATTGCCCCCAGGGTCAACGTGTCTGCCGAGGCAGATGCGAGGGTGCGGCTGCGGACCTGGCCGCGTGCGTATCCCAGGAGCACGATCGCGGTGTCCGCGCCCACGACGCAGGACGCGGGCGCGAAGACGGCGGAGATGTCCGTGCGCCCGGCCACGCGCGCGACCTCCTCCGGCGGGAGGAGCCGGCCTCCCGTCATCCTGAACAGGGAGTACTGCGTTCGCGGATCCACGTCATCGACCATCACGACCTTCGCGCCGTGTGGCCATGTGGCCGCGGCCGCACGAACCCCGCGCGCCAGTACCGCCGCGCTCTCTCCATTCGCATACATCTGGACAGCCTTCTCGCTTGCGAAGAACGCCTGCCCGGCGAGCCAGAGGACCACCGCCAGACCCACCAGGAGCCGGCGGCGGTCGTGGCGCGCCATCAGTCCGAATACGGCGACGCCGAACAAGATGGCCAACCCCGGGAGGGCGGCATAGGCATAGAGTTCGCTGACACGTCTCAACGGCAGGACAGCGATCAGACCTGAGACCGAGAGGGCCAGGAGAGCCCCTGAACGCCTCGTGCCGACCTGGAGCGCGGCCGACCGGAGGACGACCAGCCAGCAGGCGATCGAGGCGAGCAGGGCCAGCGCCGGCAGCAGTCGATGCCCGGATTGCACGGTGAGGAATGTCCAGGTCGTCGATGACGGAAGGAACATGGGCAGGAGCAGCATGGCGAGGTGAGTGATGACCTGGGGGCCGAACTGGAAGCCGGGATTCGGGTCCAGCCCGGGGGTCCAACCCGTGACATGCCCACGCCACAGAAGGTAGACGACCGTCAGCGCCAGGGCCCCCGTCGAGACGAGCAGCCCCGTGGCCCGCGTCCGCGGATCGACCGCCCGCCATGCGCCCCAGCAGATGAGGCCGACGGAGTAGCCGATCGAACTCTCCTTCGAGAGCAGGGCGATCAGGAGCGCTGCGAGACTCAGGATCCCCGAGTACCTGGAGCCGCTGCTCAGGAGCCAGAACGCCAGGACGCCCGCCCAGGTCCCCATGACCAGCGAGAGCGTGTCGTTGCCCGCCACGGCCGTGATCGAGAGCTGCGAGACCGACAGCATGGCGACCGCCAGCCAGGCCGCGAGGCGAGAACCCACCCAGGCCTGCGTGACGCGCCAGACGATCACGCAGGTCACGGCGTGGAACAGCGCCACGAGCAGGTGGATGGGCAGGGTGCCTGGTCCGAGCCAGCACTGGCTTGCCGCGATCGCGAGGAGTTGCAGAGGGCGATATAGATCGTACGGACTGGGAACGAGGAACGCCTGTCCGATCATCCGGCACGGATCCGCCAGCAGGAATTGCCAGTCATCGCAGAAGAATCGACCGTTGAGGCAGGGGCCCATGAGCAACAACTGGATCGCCCAGGAGACCCCCCCGACCAGGGCAGGTTCCTTCCAGTGCGCCGAGGAGGAAGTCTTCACGTGCGCCATGCTATCACGACATCCGGCGTGCTGTTCCCGGATCTGTTCGGCAAGCCCTTCACCACTTGCTTGCCCTGAATGAATGAAGCGGGCTAGGGTCTGGTGACGAACGGCAGCAACCGAGCCCACTGTGGAGGTCCTCTCATGCGTCGCGTTCTCGTCACGGGGGTCACCGGCTTCGCCGGCAGCCACCTCGTGGACTACATGCTCACCCGGAACGACTGCGAGATCTTCGGCATCCAGCGCTGGCGCAGTCCGCTCGAGAACGTCACGCACTTCCTGGACAGGATCACCATGGTCGAGTGCGACCTGCGCGACGCCTCCTCGACCCGCGACACGCTCGAGCGCATGCGCCCGGACTGGATCTTCCACCTGGCCGCGCAGTCCTTCGTGCCCACCTCGTGGAGCGCGCCGACCGAGTCGCTCACCACCAACGTGCTCGGCCAGCTCAACATCTTCGAGGCGGTGCGCCGCATCGGCCTGCAGTGCCGCATCCAGATCGCCTGCTCCAGCGAGGAGTACGGCATGGTCTACGCGGACGAGTTGCCGATCCGCGAGACCAACCCGCTGCGGCCGCTCTCGCCCTACGCGGTCAGCAAGGTCGCGCAGGACATGCTCGCCTACCAGTACTGGATGTCGTGGAAGGTGGACTCGGTGCGCACCCGTGGCTTCAATCACGAGGGCCCGCGGCGGGGGCCGGTGTTCGTGGCCTCGGACTTCGCCAAGCAGATCGCCGACATCGAGAAGGGGCTCAAGCCCCCGGTGCTCCACGTCGGCAACCTCGAGGCCCGGCGCGACTTCACCGACGTGCGCGACATGGTGCGCGGTTACTGGCTGGCACTCGAGAAGTGCGAGCCCGGCGAGGTCTACAATCTCTGCAGCGGCAAGGACTACAGCATCCAGCGCGTGCTGGACCTGCTGCTCGGCATGACGAAGTCGAAGATCGAGGTGCGCCAGGACCGCATGCGGCTGCGGCCGAGTGACGTGCCCGTGCTGCTCGGCGACCGCACGAAGTTCACGCAGGCGACCGGCTGGGAGCCGGTGATCCCGTTCGAGCAGACGCTGCAGGACATGCTCGATTTCTGGCGGGCGCGGTAGCCGGTCGTCCCATGCCCCGCCGGACCGTCCTCGTCACGGGCGTGAGCGGATTCGTCGGTCCCCATCTGGCGCGCGCGCTCGTCGCCTCGGGAGCGCGCGTCCTGGGGCTGGGTGTCGAGCCGGCGCCGCCCGCCGGCGTCCCGCTCGAGGGCTGGCATGCCGCCGACCTGCGCGAGCCGGCGGCCGTCGCGCGCGCGGTCGCACTGGCGAAGCCCGACGCCGTGGTCCATCTCGCGGGCCAGAGCAGCGCTGCACGCTCGTTCGAGGACCCGGCCGGGACCTTCGAGACGAACGTGACCGGCACGCGCAACCTGCTCGAGGCCGCGCGTGCCGGAGCGCCACAGGCGCGCCTGCTCGTCGTCGGCAGCAGCGAGGTCTACGGTCCGCAGCCCGAGGGCTCGCGCGCGGGGGAGGAGACGCCCTTCGCGCCCGTGAGCCCCTACGCTGCCTCCAAGGCCGAGGCCGACCGCCTCGCGGAGGTCAGTGCGCAGGGCGAGCAGGGTCTCGACGTGGTCCGCGTGCGCGCCTTCAGCCACACGGGCCCCGGCCAGAGCCCGACCTTCGTCGTGCCGGCCTTCGCCCAGCAGATCGCCGCCATCGAGGCGGGGCGGGCGGACGCCGTGCTGCGCGTCGGGAACCTCGAAGTGATGCGCGACTTCTCCGACGTTCGCGACGTCGTGCGCGCGTACCTCGCGCTGCTCGAGCGCGGCGTGCGCGGCGTGGCCTACAACGTCTGCCGGGGCGAGGGCGTGAAGCTCACCGAGGTGGTGCGCCGCCTCGTGGCGCTGGCGCGGGTCGCGATCCGGGTCGAGGTGGACCCCGCCCGCCTTCGTCCCGCCGACATCCCGTGGCTGGTGGGCGACCCGGCGCGCATCGCGCGGGACACCGGGTGGCGCGCGGAGATCCCGCTCGAGCGCACGCTCGCGGATGTGCTCGAGGAGTGGCGGAGGCGGGGGGCCTAGCAGACCGCACGCTGCTCAAGCGGGCGTGGCCGTCAGCCACAACTCCTCGCCGGCCCACGGGTCACGGGCCAGAAGCCGACGCTCCTCGTGTTCGAAACGACGTGCCACCGCGTCGTTCGGTGAGGCAGCGCGATCCCCGTTCATGAGCCGGCTCTGAGCGTGGATGAACGCAGCCCCTCCGGCGGTGGTGTCGAGCGCCTCGACTCGCAGTCCCGAAGTCTCGGCGGCCCTCCGCAGGGAGTCCGGCGTGAACACCTGCAGGTGGCGCGGGGGTTCGAGGCCCCGCCAGGCCGCGCCGAACCGGGTGTGTCCGAGGCTCTTCGCGTTGGGCGTCAGGAGTGCGAGTCGGCCTCCCGGCCTCAGCACGCGTCGACATTCCGCCAGGAAGGCGACCGGGTCCGGCACGTGTTCGATCACGTGCCGGTGCACCACCGCATCGAAGCACGAGCCCGGGTATTGCTGGTCCGCGAGCGTGCCGACCCGAACCGGGATGCCGCGTGTCCCGGCGCTCCGTGCCGCGCGCGGATCGAAATCGACGCCTTCCACCTGCCAGCCGAGATCGCGTAATTGTTCCAACGTGCGGCCCTCACCGCAACCGACATCGAGGACCCGGCCGCCGGGGCGGGGTGGCAGCCGCATGATGAGGTCGTCCAGCCACTCCGCGAGCCGCGGTCGGGCCGTCAACGCGAGCGCGAAGAGACGCTTCACGGCCGCGCCCCGGGGGGCGTAGCCGAAGTGCGCAGCGTAGTGACCTTCCCTTACCCAGCGCCAGAGCGTGTGGACGGCGAACGGACGTGCAACGGCCGGGGCGTGCGTGTAGTAGCCCTCGTAGGCGAGCGCCAGGTCCTCCGGAAGCGGCGCCGGGTCCAGCCACAGCAACCCGCACGCGTCTCCGTTGCAGCGCATCATGCGCCACCGCCCGGGCGCGCCGAACAGGGAATCCGCGAGACCGTCATAGAACATCGTTCCCGAAGCGCCGCACGCCGTGCAAGCCGGGACCCGGCGCGTGCGCATCGTCCGAAGACCCTCCTGGCCGGATCCATTCACGATCGCAGCCCCGCGGGTGGGACCTCGCGGAGAGCCTGCAAGCCGGGGACGACCACCCGGCGCCAGGCGAGGACCGCATAGCCGGCGAGCGCGGTCGCGACGAACAGCATTCGCAGGACGAGTCCGGGGAGCAGGCAGCCGACGAGCATCGCGAGTACACCGCCGCCGCCTGCGAACAGTGCAGTGCGCACTCCAGAGGCGTTCCCGTTCAGCCGCCTGCGAGCCAGGACGAACAGAACGACGGCATCTGCGGAGACCCGGGCCAGCCAGGCGACCGCCACGCCCTGGATGCCCTGCCCGCCGATGAGGAGCCAGAGGGCCAACAGGTAGAACGGCAACTCGATGAGGTGGAGACGGGCGCCCAGGTCCGGTCGCCCCGAGCTCTGCAGCAGCGTGAGGGCGACCTGTGCGATGCAGTTCACGTACACGCCGAAAGCCAGCAGGCGCAGTACGGCGTGAGTGTGCGTGGCGAGTTCAGGACCCAGCCACAGGGTCAGCGCTTCCCGCGCGAACACGGCCATGATCAGGGCTGCGGGGAAGAGGAGCGAGGCCACGGTCCGCACGCTCCAGTCGAACAGGCGTCCGGCGCGTGGCCGGTCCGTGTCGAAACTGGCGGCAAACGCGGGGAACATCACGCTCATCACGGGCGCCGCGAGGATCCCCATTCTGGAGATGAGGTCGTAGGGGGTCGTATAGTAGGCCACCTGCGCCATCGAGAGATATCCGCCGATGAGGAAGCGGTCGAAGTAGACCATCAGCGGGCCAACCACGGCCGTGACCGTCATCCAGCCGCCGAAGCTCAGGATGGGGCCGAGCAGAGCGCGGCGCGTCACGATGCGCGCACCCAGGCCCGGAGTGCTGGCGAGACAGGCTGCCAGGTGTGCGAGGCCGCCGAGCGCGCGCACGAACGCCAGCGCGAGTGCCACGGCCACCAACCCGGGCATGACGCGCAGCACGAGCAGGGGCGCCAGGTAGGTGAGGATCCCCATCGGGACGCGGATGGCGTTGAGCACACCGAAACGCTGCTGCGCCGAGAGCACGCCAGCCAGGGCGGCGGTTCCCGTGACGATCGGCAGCGCCGCGGCGAGCACCCAGGTGAGGCGGAGCGCCTCGGGCTGCAGTGCTGCCGAGATCCTGAGCGCGCGGCCCACGATCCAGGGGGCGCTTCCGGCGATGAGCCCCGCGCCCACGAGGCCCATCACGGTCGTCAGGCAGAGCGCGGTCCAGACCAGGGCGGGGACTTCGTCCTCACGTCGCGTCGCGAGCCGCTCGGCCACCAGTCGCGTGAGCGCGCCCGACACGCCGAGGTCGAAGAGCGTGAAGTAGCCGATCAGCATCCAGGCCAGCGAAAGAATGCCGAAGCGGTCCACCCCCAGGACGAGGATCAGGCGCGGCACCAGGAGCAGGGCAGCGAGCACCGGCAGCACCTGGCCGAGCTGGTTCCACGCTGCGCCGCGGGCCAGCGTTCTCGCACCGGGGAGGGCGTGCGTCATGCCTCGTACGCGGAAAGCCGGCCGGGATCGCGATGGGAAGCCATCATTCCTCGGTGGGGTCGAAGGTGTCACGGGCGATGCGACCCGTCACTCTCATGGGCGGTGATGTCTCCGTCAAGCGACCGGGGGCTCCGAGGGCCGTCCCACGAGGCCCGCCCGTGGTTTGACCGGGTCCCGGGGCAGCCCCTAGTCTCTCTCCCCGACGTGGCTCCAGCGGGGCCGTGATCTTGTCCCTTCCTCGGGGCGCACTGTCCCTGGGCTCGCCATCGAAAGGACCCCCACTTGTACTCCATCACCGTGGTAGGCACCGGCTACGTCGGGCTCGTGTCCGGCGCGTGTCTGGCGGATTTCGGCAATCGCGTCACCTGCGTGGACGCCGACGCTGGCAAGATCGAGCGTCTGCGCGCCCTCGAGATGCCCTTCTTCGAGCCCGGCCTGCCCGAACTGGTCGCGCGGAACGTGCAGGAGGGCCGGCTCCGCTTCGAGAGTGACCTGGTCGCGGCCCTCAAGGGCTCCCAGGTCGTCTTCATCACCGTGGGCACGCCGCCCCGGCCCGACGGCAGCGCCGACACCCGCGCCATCTACGACGTGGCGAAGATCGTGGCGCAGCACCTCGACGGCTACAAGCTCGTGGTGCAGAAGAGCACGGCCCCGGTGGGCACGGCTCGCGCGCTCTATCCCTTCATCGCCAAGCACGCGAAGCGCGGTGCGAAGTTCGACGTCGCCTCGAACCCGGAGTTCCTGCGCGAGGGCTCGGCCATCGAGACCTTCATGCGCCCCGACCGGGTGGTGATCGGGGCCGAGTCGAAGCGCGCGGCCGACATGCTCAAGAAGATCCACGCGCCGCTCTTCCTGCTGGAAACCCCCATGGTCGTCACCTCCGTCGAGAGCGCCGAGCTCATCAAGTACGCTTCGAACTGCTTCCTGGCGGCGAAGATCTCCTTCATCAACGAGATCGGGAACCTCTGCGAGGAACTGGGCGCGGACGTGCAGGCCGTGGCGAAGGGCCTCGGCATGGATCGCCGCATCGGCTCGAAGTTCCTCCACGCGGGCCCCGGCTACGGCGGCGCGTGCTTCCCGAAGGACACGCTGGCCCTCTCGGCCATGGCGCGCGAGGCGGGGATCCCGAGCGGCATCGTGGACGCGACCATCGCGGCGAACGAACACCAGGTGCGGCGCATGGTCGAGAAGATCGTGCGCGGCCTCGGCCGCCCGGCGCGCGGCAGCGTGGTGGCGGTCCTCGGGCTCTCGTTCAAGCCCAACACCGACGACCTGCGCGAGGCGCCGGCGCTCGAGATCATCGCCGGGCTCAAGCGGCGCGGCGTGAAGGTGAGGGCCTTCGACCCGGTGGCGATGCCGGGTGCGACGACGCTGCCGGAGATGAAGAACGTGACCCTGGCGAAGGATGCCTACGACTGCGCGCGCGGGGCCGACACGGTGGCCATCGTCACCGAGTGGAACGAGTTCCGGAACCTGAACCTCGCCCGCCTCAAGCGTCTGGTGCGACGGCCCGTGCTGTGCGACCTGCGCAACATCTACGTGCCTGCCGAGGTCGAGGCCGCGGGCTTCCGGCACATCGGCGTCGGCCGCGGACGCGTGTCCGCGCCGGCCGCGGTGCGGCCGCGCCGGAGGAAGGCATGATCGACGGGGTGAAGGTCAAGAAGCTCAAGGTGATCCCCGACGAGCGCGGCCTGCTGATGGAGATGATGCGCGACGACGACGAGTTCTTCCAGCGCTTCGGCCAGGTCTACCTCTCCGTCGTATACCCGGGCGCGGTGAAGGGCTGGCACTACCACAAGAAGCAGACCGACCACTTCGTGTTCGTCAAGGGCATGGCCAAGGTCGTGCTCTACGACGGACGCGAGGACAGCAGGACGAAGGGCGAGATCAACGAGTTCTTCATGGGCGAGCAGAACCCCATCCTGCTCGTCATCCCGCCGCTGGTGATGCACGGCATGAAGGGCGTCGGCACCGAGCCCGCCTACCTGATCAACACCCCGACCGAGCACTACGCCTACGACGCGCCCGACGAACACCGCGTCGCGCCGCACAGCGGCGAGGTGCCCTACGACTGGAACCGCAAGGATGGCTGAACCGGCGCGCCTCGACGGCAGCCGCGTGCTGGTGACGGGCGGGGCCGGCTTCATCGGCGCGAACTTCGTGCACCACTTCCTGCGCCGTTTCCCGGACGCGCACGTGGTGGTGCTCGACTCGCTGACCTACGCCGGGCGCCGCGAGAACCTCGACGGCATCCCGACCCGGAGCCTGACGTTCATGCACGGCGACATCCGGGATCCCGCCGCCGTGGCGCTGGCGATGGAGGGCTGCGACCACGTCCTCAACTTCGCAGCCGAGTCGCACGTGGATCGCTCGATCGAGGCCCCCGGCGACTTCATCCAGACCGACGTCTACGGCGTGTTCGTGCTCTGCGAGGAGGCCCGCCGGCGCGGTCTCAGGCGCTTCCTCCAGGTCTCGACCGACGAGGTCTACGGCGAGGTCCTGGAAGGCCACGCCACCGAGGCCTGGCCGCTGATGCCGCGCAGTCCCTACGCCGCGAGCAAGGCGGGCGGCGACCGGCTGGCCTTCGCCTACTGGGCGACCTACGGACTGCCGGTGGTGGTGACGCGCTGCACCAACAACTACGGGCCGCGCCAGTATCCGGAGAAGCTCGTGCCGCTGTTCGTCACGAACGCCATCGAGGGGCAGCCGCTGCCGGTCTACGGCACGGGCCTGAACCGGCGCGACTGGATCCACGTCGAGGATCACTGCTCGGCGCTCGTCACGCTGCTGACCCAGCCCGGCATCGAGGGCGAGACTTTCAACGTCGGCGCCGGGAACGAACTGGACGTGCTCACCATCACGGGCACGATCCTGAAGCTGCTCGGCAAGCCCGGGTCGCTGGTGCGCCACGTCGAGGACCGGCCGGGGCACGACCGGCGCTACGCGCTCGACTCCTCGCGGCTCACGCGCCTGACGGGCTGGAAGCCGGCCGTCGCCTTCGAGGACGGCATCCGGCAGACGGTGGAGTGGTACCGCGCGAACGAGGCCTGGTGGCGGCCCATCAAGGAGGGCGAGTTCCGCGCCTACTACGAGCGCATGTACGGGACGCGCAAGGTGCTGAAGGAGGTGCGGGCGTGAGGCGGCTCGGGTCTGCCTGCATCGCCCTCGGAGCCCTGCTCGCGCTCGCATTCGCCGCCGTCCCGGCATCCGCCGGAACGCTCGATCCGCGTTGGGTGGACGGTGGGCTCGAATCGTCATCGTTGCCGGTGCCCAGACCGCCGGCCCAAGCCGGCCCCGCCGACCCGGCGCAGTATCGAGTGGGTCCGGGGGATGCGCTCACTCTCTGGATGTGGGGCCCCATCGCGCGTACGACCACGCTCGAAGTCGGGCCGGACGGCCTGGTCTTCCTTCCGGACCTTGGCGCCGTGCGCGTCGCCGGATTGACACTGGCCGAGACCCGGCGCCTGTTGGTCGATCGCGTGACTGCGCACTACCGGGGCGTCGAGGTCGCTGTCCAGCTCCAGCAAGTACGCACCTTCCTCGTGTATCTCGGCGGGCTGGTCCGGCAGCCTGGCCCCGTGGTCACGAACGGACTCTCGCGCCTTCCGGACGTGCTGGCCGACTCGCTCCTTGAGCCGACCGCCTCGCGCCGAAACATCCTGGTGCGCCACCTGGACGGGACCCAGAGCGTGTGCGACCTCGGGCGGTTCTTCACCATCGGCGGACTCGATCGACTGCCTCTGCTGCGCGACGGCGACGTCATCGAGGTCCCGCCCGCGACCCGCTTCGTGGGTGTCTGGGGGGCGGTCGGGCGGCCGCGCCGCCTCGAGCTCGGTCCTCGCGACAGCCTGAGCACGCTGTTGCAGTTGGCCGCCGGACCCCTGCCCTCGGCCCTGCGTGACCGGGCGCTGCTGCTGCGCTGGCGCGGTGACACGCGGAGCGATTCGGTCTGGGTCTCGCTCGACGAGATCGAAAGCGGTCGGTGGGATACTCCGCTCGCGGATGGTGACAATCTCTACGTCTTCGGAGTCCCCGAGTATCGCCCGCTCCACCAGGTCAGCCTGGTGGGGCAGGTGATGCTGGCGGGCAACTATCCGGTCCGGCTGGGGGCCACCCGGTTGTCGGAGGTCATCCGGGCGGCTGGCGGCTTCCGTCCGAATGCCGATAGCGCTGCCATCTTGCTGATCCGAAAGCGGCCCGACGGGGAACCATCCGATTCGGAGTTCGAGCGTCTCGCGCGTCTGTCGCGCGAGCAGATGACGATGTCCGAGTACGAGTCGTTCCGCACGCGGTTGGCGGCGCTCGTGCCCAACTTCCGGGTGGATTGGCGCATGATCGCCGAGGGTCACGTGGCACTGGATCCGCTCCTGCAGTCAGGAGACATCATCCGCGTGGAGCGCGTGACGAACATGGTCCGCGTGGACGGGCAGGTCCGGAGGCCAGGGCTCGTGGAGCTCTCGCCCGGGGCGCCGTGGACCTACTATGTGCGTAACGCGGGGGGCTTTACGGCTCGCGCGGCCCACTCCCAGGTTCGCATCACCCGCTCGGCCAGCGGCCAGACCGCCTTGGCGAGGAACGTGGACGCCGTCGCGTCCGGCGACTTCGTCTGGGTGCCCGAGCGGCCCGACATTTCCACCTGGCAGCAACTCAAGGACGTACTCACGATCTCGGCCGCGTTCGCGACCATCTTGATCGCGATCCGACGCTAGGAGGCTCATGGACCCCGCTGTGATCGCACCGGAACCAGCGTCCGGAGGGAGGCGCCCGGAGAGCCCCCCGCCGTCGATGCTGGGCACGCTGCGCCGGCACGGCGTGAAGATCCTGCGCAACGCGGCGATCATCACGTTGGTCGTGATCGCCGGGAGCTTCCTGATCCCGAACAAGTTCACGGCTGCGACGCTGCTCCTGCCTCCCAGCGAGACGAACGACCTTTCAAGCCTGTTCTCCGGCATGTCGGGCGCGCTCGCGTTGACCCGGGCCTTCGGGATGAGCGGCCAGGCTGGGACGGACGTCTACCTGGGCGTGCTTCGCAGTGCGACGGTGAGCAGCCGACTGGTCAAGCGCTTCGGACTGGCCCGCGTCTACCACTCGCGGGACGAGGAGCAGGCAGGCAAGACGCTGCGGTCCCACACCGCGCTCACCCTCACGAACGAGGGATTCGTCAAGATCTCGGTGACGGAGCGGGATCGGCATCTGGCCGCCGATCTCGCCAACGCGTACGCGGATGAGCTCGATGCGTTCCTGCGCCTCAACACGAACACAACGGCGCGCCAGCGCAGGGAGTTCATCGAGAAGCGCCTCGCGGAGACCAAGACCGTTCTTGCGAACGCGGAGAACGCGCTCCAGGAGCACCAGGTCTCCGGCCACCTGCCTTCGGTGGGGGGGGATGTGCTCCGGACCTCGCAGGTCATCGGCGAGCTGATGAGCCAGAAGGTGGGCCGCGAGGTCGAGTTGGGCACGCTGCAGGGCGTGGCACGCGGGCCCAACGCACGCGTGGATCAGCTGCGGGCGGAGATCCGCCAGATCGACGCGCAGATCTCCAGTCTGCCCCCCATCGTGACCCGGCTTGGACGTCTCTACCGGACGGTCAGCATCCACGAGAAGGTCCTGCTCGTCCTGACCGAGGAGTACGAGCGGGTGCGTATGCTCGAGTTGAGGAACATCCCGACCGTCGAGGTCGTGGACGTGGCCCATCCTCCGCTCCACAAGAGCCAGCCCCGGCGCGCTCTCTTCGCTCTCGCGGCGTTCCTGGTCGCCTCCGTCGCCGGCAGCGTGCTGTCGTGGATCCGGGAAGGAGCCCTGCGCGCGGCATGAGCGCTGCGGCGTTCCGTTCGCAGCGCTGCCCGGCCCCCGGCAGGAGGAGGACATGAGCGCCTATCGCTGGGCGACCCTGGTCGTGCCCTGGTTCCGGGAAGAGAGACGTTTCCGGATCCTCGAGTGGACGGTCCCCTTGTTCCTCGCCGTCCTGGCCCTGTTTGCGCCGCTGCCCTCCATCGCGCTTCTGGTACTGGCCGCCCTCTTCGCCCTGCTGTGGCGCAAGCCCGGCGCCGTGGTGCTGATCCTGATCGTCCTGATGGGGAACGCGAAGATCAACATCTATGCCGGGTTCTTCACCTTCTTCCCGGAGTACTTGGTGTTCGCCCTTGCAGTACTGGTCCTCGCATTGCGCTGGGCGGAGGAACCGCGACCGCTTGGGGAGCGCGGCCTCCTCGCGCTGTTCGCCGCCTGGATCCTTGCCGGCGTGTTGTCCGTCCTGAACGCGCCCATGATCGGCCAGGTGCTCGCAAAGGCGGCGGTGCTGGTGCTGGCCGGCCTGACGTGCTGGCTGGTCGTCGGCGGGGTGAGAAGTGAGCGGGATCTTGGGCGGGCGCTGGCCTGGTGGGAGGGGGCCGCACTGATCAGCATCCTTTACGGCATCCTGCAGATGACCGGCCTGCTCATGGGGTTCGACACCAGTCTGGGATTCCTCCAGAAGTACGGGAACCCCGATATGTACTACAGCATCGGCGCGCCGGCCGAGTTGAGCTTCACCTGGTTCTTCCGAGTCAACGCGTTCTTCAGCGACCCCAATATCCTGGCCGGCTACCTGGCTGCCACGGGCGCGATGACGCTTGCGCTCTGGCTGTACCATGCGCGGTGCGCCGGTGGACGGAGGGGGCAAGTACGTTTCGAGGCCCTGCTGTTCTGCCTCGGGCTGCTGTGCACGTTCCTCACCCTCTCGCGTTCCGGCCTGCTGGGGTTGCTCGCCGGCTGCGGGACGGTGCTGGCCCTCGAGGCCGGGGTGCTGCGACGGGGGCGCTTCTGGCTGGTGGGCGGGTCGGGACTCGTGCTCGTGGGTCTGCTGTCTTCGGTGATGGGCATCAGTCCCCTGCTCCTCGTGCAGCGCCTGACGGAGACTTTCAGCGGGAGCGACGGCTCGGCCCGGGTCCACCACGACGTGTTCCTCTACGGCCTCAATCTGCTGGCGCGCTATCCTCTGACGGGTGTCGGCCTGGGGAACTTCGGCGCCTTCTATGGCCCCGAGGTCAATGCCTACTACCCGAACATGATGTCGCACAGCGCTCCGCTCTCCTATTTCGCCGAGAGCGGGTTGCTGGGGGGCTTCGCCTTTCTCGCGATCCTGGGTGTCGTCCTCTGGCGCCCCTGGCGGGCGCTGCGGGATCCGTCGCTGCGGCGGCAGCGACCCGAGTTGCACGCCATCCTCGTCGGGTTGCTGGGGGCGGTCGTGGCCATCGACGTGGCGAACCTCTTCTACGATTACTATCTGAGGACATTCGTCTGGGTGGTGAGCGGGCTCGCGCTGGCGGCCGCGAGGCTTGCGGAGCGACCGGCCGGCCCCGATGGCGCGACGGCCGACGAAGTCGCCGCGCCTGCGCACCGGGGGGACTAGGGTGCCGGACGCCCTCTTCCGGTCGGGCGCTCCGCCCGAGGCCTTGCGGGAGCGCCGCGACGGCCCGGTCGCGGCCATCGTCGTCGCATACGAGTCCGCCGCCGTGATCGGGCGTTGCCTCGAGTCGCTGCGTGCCGCTGCACCGGACCGTGTGCTCGAATTGCGCGTCGTGGACAATGCCAGCACCGACGGCAGCGCCGATCTTGCAGAAGCGATGCTGGGTCCCGGCCGCGTGATCCGCATGTCCTCGAACCGCGGGTTCGCCGCGGGCGTCAATGCGGGGCTCGGTGCCGTGGATGCGCCATGGGTGGCGGTGGTCAACCCGGACGTCCAGGTGCCGCCCGGCGGGTTCGACCGGCTGGTCGATGAACTCGCGTGCCACCCTCGTGCGGGACTCGCCGCGCCACGCGTGGTCAGGGCCGACGGGCGCCCGGAGCGCTCGGTCGGCCTCTTCCCGACTCCGGGCCGCGAATGGGTACACTCGTGGCTCCTCGATCATCTTGGCTGGCCGGGTCGCTGGGCGCGGTTGCCCGGCTCCACCGCGGCGGTGGACTGGGTGTCGGGTTGCGCCTGGCTCCTGCGGGCCGAGGCCGCGCGTGCCGTGGGCCCCCTCGACGAGGGCTATTTCATGTACTGCGAGGACGTGGACTACTGCCGGCGCCTGCACGATGCCGGGTGGAGCGTGCTGGCCGTGCCGGAGGTGGAGTGGGTGCACGACGTCGGCACGGGCTCGCGCGAGACCGGCCTCGTCGCCGCCGACGGCGGTCCGGCGCTCCTGCGCTACTTCGCCAAGTTCCATCCCGGGGTCCCCGAGCAGCGCGTGCGCGCGCTCCTGCTCCGTGGCTGGAAGCTGCGCCGGGCCTGGCGGAAGGCTCGCGTCAGACTCGGGGACGTGGGATCCGCGGCCGTGGCACGGCGCTACGAGATCGCGATCGAGACGCTGGGCCGGCCGTGATCGTCGCCTATGATCTCCGCTTCGCCTGCGATCACTTCGTCGGGATCGGCACCTATGCCTTTGCCCTGCTCGAGGCGCTCCTCGCCCTGCCGGGCGACGAGCGCTACGTCGTGTTGTGGGATCCCCGCCAGGCCCACGCGCGTTTCGATCTCGCGGGCGTGCGGGCCCACGCGCGTGTGACCTGGGTGGAAAGGCCGTATCCGCCCCTGGGACCGCGGGCTCTCGTCCAGGTGGGCGTCTGGCTGCGGCGGCTGACTCCCGATGTCTATTTCAGTCCGTTCCACCTCCTGCCGCTGATGCCCGGATGCCCCTGTGTGCTCACGGTGCACGACGTCCGCCCGCTGCGCTTCCGGGACGAACTCGACCCCGTACGCAGGGCGCTCTTCCGGCTGTCACTCCAGCGCGCCTGCCGGGCACGGCTCCTGGTCACCGTGAGCGACTTCAGCCGAGCGGAGATCGTGGCGCTCCTGCCGGCGGCCCCGGCGCGCGTACGCACGGTCCGGCCCGGCGTGCAACCCCGCCTGGGAAGCCTGGCGCCGGAGCGGCCGTCTGCGGTCCCGGATGGGCCCTTCGCCCTCGTCGTGGGCGACAACCGTCCGCACAAGAACCACGTCGTGCTCGCCAGCGCCTGGGCGCGCTTCGGCGCATCTCCCCCCCTCGCGCTCGTCGGCGCGGGTCCGGTGGATGCGCGCCATCCGGACCTTGCCGTGCTCGCCCGCCGGGCGGGCGCGCAGGCGCATCATCTGGGGCGCGTCTCCCAGCGCGAACTCGTGTGGCTCTATCAGCACGCCACCCTTCTCCTCTTCCCGAGTCGCTACGAAGGCTTCGGTTCCCCGCTGGCCGAGGCCTTCGCTCAAGGCCTCCCGGCGGTCGCATCGGATCTTCCCGTGCTCCGCGAGATCGGCGGGGGAGCAGCCAGCTTCGTGGAGCCGGACCGGACGGACCGCTGGGCGGACGCGGTCGACGACCTCGCCCGCGACGCGGGAGCGCGGCAGCGGATGATCGTCGCCGGCCGCGTGAGGGCCGCCGACCTCACGTACGGGCAGACGGCACGCGGCCTGCTCGAGGTGCTGCACGAGGCCCGACGGACGGTGCGGCCATGAAGGTCGTCCACATCTACAAGGACTACTACCCGCCGGTTTTCGGGGGGATCGAGACGACGCTCTCCCGGATGGCCCGTGGCGCGGCGGCCTCCGGGATCGAGGTCACGGTGCTCTGCTCGGCGCACGGTCTGCGCCGGACCACCGACGAGGTCCTCGACGGCGTGCGCGTCATCCGTTGCTCCGAGTGGACGCGCATCTCCTCGACTCCGCTCTGCCCATCCATGCCATTCCGCCTGGCCGGGCTCGACGCGGACCTCTACCACCTGCACTTCCCCTACCCGCCGGGCGAGTTGAGCTGGCTGCTCACGCGGCGGGACCGCCCGCTCGTCGTGACCTACCACAGCGACATCATCCGCCAGGCCGCCGTGCTCCCGCTGGTCGCGCCGCTCATCCACGCGGTCCTCTCGAGGGCCCGCTTCATCATGCCCACTTCACCGCAGTACATCGAACGCTCCCCGATCCTGCGGCGCCACCGCGAACGGTGCCGCGTGCTTCCGCACGGCATCGATCAGGGGCGCTTCGAGGGGATCGAGCGACAGAATCCAGAGGCCGGGCGCTTGCGCGAGCGCTACGGCACGCCCCTCATCCTCTTCGTCGGCCGCTTCCGCTACTACAAGGGGCTGCGGGTGCTGCTCGAGGCCATGCGCCATGTGCGGGGCCGCCTGGTGCTCGTGGGAGGTGGGGGCGAAGAGGCGGAGTTGCGCGCGCTCCATTCCAGCCTGGGACTCGGCGAGCGCGTGCATTTCGCCGGTTCGGTCGACGACGATGCGGTACTGGCCCACTACCATGCGGCCGACGTCTTCGTGCTTCCGTCCATCCATGCGGCCGAGGCCTTCGGCCTCTCGATGATCGAGGCCATGGCCAGCGGGACGCCCGTGATCTGCACCGAGCTGGGAACGGGGACTTCATTCGTGAACCGACATGGAGAGACAGGTCTGGTCGTGCCGCCTGGGGATCCCGTGGCCCTCGCCGGGGCGATCAACCGCCTGCTGGACGATCCCGCGGAAGGCCGCCGCCTGGGCGAGGCCGGGTGCCTTCGGGCGCGGGATGTGTTCTCGACCGAGCGGATGGTCCGCGACCTGCTCGGGATCTACGCCGAGGCCGTGCGTTGACGGCGGGGCCCGCGCGCTTCCGGCGCCCGCGGCTCTGAGGTAGTTTTCCCCCATGCGCGCCCCCCACCGCCAGGTCCTCGCCAGCGCGGTCTTCGTGCTCGACGGCGCGATCATCGCGCTCGCGTGGCTCGGCTCCTACTGGCTTCGCTTCCACGCGCTGGGGATCCCGGCGCCGCTCGGCGTGCCGCCGCTCTCGTTCTACCTCTGGTTCGGCGCGGTGCTCACGCCCTTCGCGCTGATCGTCCTGCGCACCTTCCGGATCTATCGCTCGGCGCGCACGGCGAGGCTCTCCCGGGAGCTGTCGGCGCTGGTCCAGGGCATGGTCATCGTCACCGCCTTCGCGGCGGTGGCTTCCTACTTCACCCGGGGCGAGTTGTCGCGCGCCACGCTGGTCCTCTTCGTCGTACTCGCGACGACCCTGCTGGTCGGCAGCCGGCTGGTCATCCGCGCGGCGCTGCGCTCCATGCGCCGGC
>JANXPZ010000090.1 GCA_025357055.1 Candidatus Eiseniibacteriota bacterium
TCGGCATACCGCTCGCCGCCGGCGTGCTGTACCCGATCTTCGGCTGGCTGTTGAGCCCGATGATCGCAGCGGCCGCGATGAGCTTCAGCTCGGTCTCCGTGATCGGGAATGCGCTGCGGCTGCGCTCCAAGGAGATCTGACCTGAGATCGGTCGTGCTCGCTCGCGCCACCAAAAGCTGCCAGTTGTGGCCGAGTGCCCGACAGCGTGTCAGGTTGGTAGCAAGTTGGAGCGCGCGGCGACCGCCCTCCGCGATGCGGTGTAACGCGTTTCAGGTTCATGCACTATCACGATTGGACGGTCGGATGGTGTGGGCGGATCGGGCGGCGGCCCGAATCTTGCCTTCGTACTACCGGGAGCGGTTTGTAGTTGACAGTTCTCAAGCCGCATAGCGGACGTGCTTTTCGCGGAAGTAGCTGCGGACGATCGACGGTTGCTTCTGGGTGCTGCGCAGGTAGCCACGCGCGTCGGCGATCATCTCGCGCTGGTTCGATGGCCGCCGCCGGCCAAGCGCGTTGCTCTTGACGTCCTGGTTGAGCAGTTCGTCCTGGTTGAGCTGGGGGCTGTAGCCGGGCAGGTAGAACAGAGTCAGACGCTGCCCGTGCCCGGCGATCCATTTATGCACCACCTTCGCCTTGTGCACCGGGTGCTGATCGACGATCAGGAACAACGGGCGGTTCCGGTGGCGGAGCAGGCGCTGGAGGAAACGGATGAACACCGGCGCGTTGAAGCCCTCGCGGAAGACCATGAATGCCAGGTCGCCGCGATTGGTGAGTGACGAGATGACGTTGCAGCGGAAGCGCTGGCCGGTGCCGGGGATCACCGGCGTCTGGCCGCGGCGTCCGTAGGAGCGCCCCACCTGATGATCCGAGCGCAGGCCCATCTCGTCACCCCAGTGGATCTCGGCGCCTTCGCGCTGGGCCCGGGCGTGGATCGCCGGGTACTCCTGCTCGATCCACCGCTGCACCGCCACCGGGTCCTGCTCGTAGGCGCGCCGCAGCGGCTTCTGCGGCGTCAGGTTCCACTGCTTCAGATAGCGCCCGACGGTCCACACCGAGACTTCGAGCCCGCACCGTCGCGCCAGCAACTCCTGCACGGCCTCGCGCGTCCACAGCGCAAACGGCAACCGCAGTTGGTCGGGACACCGCCCGAGGATCAGGCGCACGATCGTCGCCGCTTGGTGCGGCGCCAGGCGCGATCCACGCGGGCGGCCCTGCGGCTGCGCCTTGAGCGCACGGGCGCCACCGGCGCGCCAGCGCTTCACCCAGCCACTCACGGCGACCCGCGAGACGCCGAACAGCCGCGCGGCTTCGGTCTGGGTCATACCCGCGATCACGGCGTTGACCGCCTTCCGGCGCAGATCTTCCTGCGCCAGGGCAGGAAGCGAGCGAGCATCACGGGTCGTGGTCGTCATGCCCGCGAAGCTACCACTCGCATCGGAATACGTCAACTATATTATGCTCCGGTTAGTAACGGGTTTCCGTTGGTTTCTCGCTAAGACGCGCGGCAATCCAGTGGCCTCTGTTGGGCCGCCGGTAGCTCCTCCTAATAGCGCAATTGAAACCTGCATCGGCAGCGCTTCAGCGCGGCGGACGGCGGATGCCGAGCTTCTTCATCTTGGATTCGAGGGTAGTGGGCTTGAGCCCCAGCACGGCTGCCGCTCCCTTCGGGCCGCTCACCCGCCAGCCTGTGCGCTCGAGTGTGCGCACGATGCCCTCGCGCTGGACCTCGGCGAAGCTGCGCAACGGCACGGGGATGGCCGCGTCCAGATGGAGCATGGCGCCGGTCCCGGGGAGCTGGGCGGGGGACGGGGGAGGCATGGGCGGCGGCGGAGCGGCCACCGGAGCCGGGGGTGGAGCGATCGGCGGCGAGGGCGGAGCCGGTTCGGGCTCAGGTGGCAGCCCGAGGCCCGAACGGAGCCGGGCGTTCCTGGCGGCGAGCCGGTTGCGATCCGCTGCCAGGGTCCGGAAGGCTGCGACGTTCCCGAGGGCCTCGGCGCCCAGCCTGGCCGAGGCCGTCAGCAGCCGCAGCTGCTCCTCGGGCAGCTTGCCGCGGGAGAAGACCGCCAGCACCCCGATGCAGCGCTCGCCGTGCTCGAGCGGCAGGGCGGCAAGCGCATGCACTTTGTTTCGGGTGAACCAGGCCGGCTCGGCCACGCCCAGGGCGTCGAGGCCCGTGCGCGCGACCAGCGGGGCGTGGGACACCGGGATCAGGCCGAGCGAGCCGATGCCGATCGGATTGCGGCGGGACAGGTCCACCACTTCGCCTTCGACTCCGGCGCTCGCCACGAGGTGGAGGCAGCTGCTCTGGCCAGGGCATTCGGACCGCATCGGGCACGAGTCGCAGAGGTCGCCGGGGCCCGCGAGCCAGGCTTGCGCCAGCACCCCGTCGCAGGACGCGAGACCGGCCTCGACCAGGGTGGACAATACGGGCTGAAGTGACTGCAGGATAGCGACTTGGTTGCTCATGATGGTCCTCTTTCCGGGCGCATCATACATCACGACATGTCGTGAGTCACGAAATATCGTGATGCATTGTGGGCCTCCTTCGGGACCCTTCAGTCGCTCTGCCCGGCGGTCGAAAACCCCTCGATGAGCACCTCCTCCGCTGATGTGGCCCCGAGCGTTCCAGAGCACTTCCTGGCCGCGCTCTACGGCCTCTTCGCGATCGCGCTCGGAGCGACGGTCTGGTCCGCGATGGCCGCGGTCTTCGGCGTCTGGTCGCTGTCGGCCGCCCCCGGTCTGGGCTGGTTGATCGCGTGGACCTGCCGCTACGGCGGCCGTCGCACCGATGCGTTCGTGCGGGTCGCGGCCTGGCTCATGGCACTCGCCGGAGTCCTGCTCGCGCTCCTCGTGTTCAGCGCCTTCTCGGTGACCCGGGCTCGCCCGACTCGGGCTTCCGATTCCGCGCGATTGGTCTCGGGTACCTCAGGACTCTTCGCCGAGCCCCCGTGGTTCGGCTCGGCCGCGGTCCTCCTGGCGCTGGTCGGGACCTGGCGCGCACTGCGTGATCGTCCGGCCCGGCGGGAGGACGCCCGGCCCGCGCGGGAACCGACGCACATCGTCACAGACACCCGTTCCAGAGTGCCGCGGGCCGCCGCGGGAGGCTCGGGCTCCCGGGCCGCCTGAGCCGGGACGATCTCAGCTGGCGTCTCGTGGATCGACCGGGCTAACTCCTATTGGATACGGTACATCGCCAGGGCCAAATCCCTCTGCTCCTCGTGCTCGACGATCCGCTCGGGGTATCCGGAGCCGATTCCGACGCCCGCCTCTTCCAGAGCCCGGCCCGGTGCTTCCCAGGGCCTGTGGATCCAACGCGCCGGCATGCGCTCCAGCTCGGGTACCCAGCGCCGGACGTAGGATCCTTCCGGATCGAAACGCTGGCCCTGCAGGACCGGGTTGAAGATGCGGAAGTAGGGCTGCGCGTCCGTGCCCGTCCCTGCCGCCCACTGCCAGCCGCCGTTGTTGCTGGCCAGGTCCCCATCCACCAGGTGACGCATGAAGTGCCGCTCGCCCAGCCGCCAGTCGAGCAAGAGATCCCTGGTCAGGAACGACGCCACGATCATGCGCGCCCGGTTCTGCATGAAACCGGTCGCGGCCAACTCGCGCATGGCGGCGTCCACGACCGGGTAGCCCGTACGGCCCGATCGCCAGACGTCGAAGTGCGCCGGATCGCCCGACCAGAGGATGCGGTCGTACTTGCGCCGGAACGAGCCGAGCTCGCAGTGCGGGAAGTGGTGCAGCACGTGCGCGTAGAAGTCGCGCCAGCGCAACTCGGCGATGAACTTCTCCGCCGATGCCGCCAGCGCGCGGTCACGCGGCGCGGCGCGGACCTCGCCCAGCACCGCGGCCGCCACCGTGCGCGGCGACAGCGTGCCCGAGCGCAAGTCCGCAGAAAGACGCGAGATGGCATCATCGGCGAGGAAGTCGCGCCCGGCGGCGTAGCGCGCCAGGCCGTGCCGGATGAAGCGTGCGAGTCGCCTGTGCGCGGCCGCGACTCCGCCCGGCCACTGCTCGAGCGCCACGCCGGGCCCGGGCGGCTCGAGCAGCCGCGCGGGAAGGTCGTGCGGCGCGAGGTGCGTCACGGCAGGCAGGGGGGAGCCGAACGGCAGCGCCTCGCAGGCCCGGCGGAAGGCCGTGTACACCACGAACGGCGTGCCCGCCTTCGTGAGCACCGCCCCGGGAGGCACCAGAAGCCGATCGTGGAAGCGCCGCACCGCCACGCCCGCCGCGCGCAGGGCGTGCTCGACCTCATCGTCGCGCCGCTCGAGCGCCGGCTCGTGTTCATCGTTCCAGTAGACCGCGTCGGCGCGAGCGAGCCGCGCAGCGCGGGGCACCGCCTCGAGCGCCGGCGCGTGATCGAGGGCCAGCCGCGAGCCCGCGCGCTCGACCGCGCCCGCGAGGTCGGCCAGTGAGTCATGCGTGAAGCGGGCCTGCGCCGGCGCGACGGCGTCGGAACCCGCAATCGCGTCCGATGTCGCGCGCCGCGCCGGGGCGGACTCGGTCGTGTGGAAGGGGACCACGTCACTCGCCGAGTCGCTCGCGGCCTCATGCAGACCCGTGTTGTCCGCGAGCCGCAAGTCCTTCCGGAACCAGAACATGATTCGCACGAGTGGCAGTCTAGATGCGGCGGGGCCCCGATGGACAGCGGGGGTGGAGGTTCGCCAGCGCCGGCGTGTTTCGGGCCCCACGCGGATGGCGACGGCCGCCGCCGCATCGTCTATCATGCGCGGCCAGGGCTCATCCGAGTCCCGTCCGGCCGATTCCGAACCGCAGGAAGACACCCAGAGGAAGATCGCCATGAGACGTTCCGTCTGGCTGTGGATCATCGCCCTCCTGATCACCCTGGCTTCGGGGCGCTGGCAGCGCATGACCGGGCCGACCCACGAGCTTTCCGGGACGGCGTCGCTGGGAGGCTCACCCATCCATTACGTGCTCGACCGCACGCACGTCGGCTCGGGCGACCATCGCATCGCGCTGGGAGCGCTGCCCGCGGACGTCACCGGCGTCACCGAGTGGAAGGAGTACAACTCGAACGACGCGTGGACGGCCGTGGAGATGCGCCGCGAAGGGACCGCGCTCGTGGCCGCGCTGCCCCACCGGCCGCCGGCCGGCAAGCTCTGGTACCGGGTCCGGCTCGCGCGTGGCGCCGAGACGATCGTCCTTCCGTCCGAGCGCCCCGCGGCCATCCGCTTCCGCGGAGAGGTCCCGCCATGGGTGCTCATCCCGCACATCTTCATCATCATGCTGGCGATGCTCTTCTCGACGCGAGCGGGTCTCGAGATCTTCAGCCCCGCGCCGCGCTTCAAGGGACTCGTCGGCTGGACGCTGGCGACGCTCGTCGTCGGGGGCATGGCGATCGGCGTGTTCGTCACGCACTACGCCTTCGGTCCCTGGTGGACCGGCTTCCCCGTGGGCAACGACATCACCGACAACAAGACGCTCATCGCCCTGGTCGTCTGGATCGCCGCCTCGCTGGCGCTGGGCCGCTCGAAGCTCGAGAAGGCGTGGGTCGTGCTCGCCGCGCTCGTCACGCTCGTGGTCTTCGCCATCCCGCACTCGTGGACCGCGAGCGAGCCGCCGCACGGCGTGCTCGACGCCGCGGGCACGACGGTCGCGGCGCCGGCCGACAGCCTCTCCGGCGCGGCCGTGAGCGATTCCGCGGCAGCGAAGTAGGGAGTCTCGCAGACGCTCCAACCCCTCGGGGGGAACATGTCCGTCTTCATACCGGTCGTCCCCACGGCGCCTTCACCGCGCGCCGAGGCGCTGAGTCAGCGTCTCGCGGAGACCATCGAACAGTTCCGGCAGCAGAACCCCGGCCTGAGCGGCTTCGAGGTGCGCCAGGCCACGGAGATCGCCGTCTCCCGCTCGGGTGGTTCGGGCACTCCGCCGCGGGCGCTCATCGCGCTGGCGGCGGGCGTGGCCGTCGCGGGGCTGGCGCTCGCCCTGGCTTCGGAGCGCGGGCTCGCGGGCTTCGAGACGTGGACGATCGTCACGCTGATCGTAGCGCTCGCCGCGGTGCTGGCCGTGGTCGTGGCGCTGAAGCGGCGGTAGCCGGCGGGGACGGATGCCGCGGCGGGCCGTGCCCGTTCCGGCATCCCGGCCCGGGCGCGTTCGTGGTCGGTCGGCGCGCGCCGACGAGCGTTCTTCCCGGAGGTGGCAACCCTGGCACCCGCCCGGCCGTAGTCCTCCTGTCCCCCCCCGGCCCGAACCGGGCCGCTGGCTCCCGCTCGCGAGGTGACCCATGCTGTCCATCCAGTCGCTGGTGAAGGTCTATCCCGGTCCGGTCGCGGCGTTGCAGGGCATCGATCTCGACGTGCCGCTCGGCATGTTCGGCCTGCTCGGTCCCAACGGGGCGGGCAAGTCCACGCTCATGCGGATCCTCGCCGGACTGCTCGAGCCGACCTCGGGCCGGGTGACGCTCGACGGCGAGGACGTCCTCGCCCGCCCCGAGCGGCTGCGGGCGCGGCTCGGCTACCTGCCGCAGGACTTCGGGTTCTATCCCCACCTCACCGGCGAGCAGATGCTGGTGCACCTGCTCCGGCTGAAGGGCGTCTCCGCGCCCGTGGGACAGCAGAAGCTCGCCGGGGAACTGCTGGAGCGCGTGAATCTTTCGTACGCGGCCCGCCGCAAGGTGAAGGCCTACTCGGGCGGCATGCGGCAGCGCCTGGGCATCGCGCAGGCGATCGCCGGGGACCCGCGGCTGCTGATCGTGGACGAGCCCACGGCCGGGCTCGATCCGGAGGAGCGCCTGCGCTTCTACCACCTGCTCGCCGAGCTGGCCGAGGGCCGCACCGTCATCCTCTCGACTCACATCGTCGAGGACGTCGCCGTGCTCTGCCCGCGCTTCACCGTGATCCGCGACGGCCGCCTGATCGCGCACACCACGCCGCGGGAGGCCCGCGCCGCGCTGGACGGCGCGATCTTCGAGGGCACGGTGACCCCCGCCGAGCTTCCGGCCCTGCGCCGCGCGCGCGCGGTGACGCAGGCGATCCTGGTCGAGGGCCGCCACCGCGTCCGCGTGCACGACGCTTCGGGCGCACCGCCGCCGGGCTTCGAGCCGGCGACGCCGACGCTCGAGGACGCCTATCTCGTCATGATGCGGGCGTCCGGCGGCGCGAACGGCGCCCCCGCGGCCGGCGCCCCTGAGCCCGCCCGCACGGGGCGGGCGTCGTGAACGCGCGGCGTCTCTTCGAGGTCTTCCGCCAGGAGTTCCGCCACAGCCTGCGGCGGCCGCTGCCGTGGGTCCTCTTCGTGATCGTCGGCCTGCTCGCCTACGGGATGTCCACGGGCAATGCCACGATCGGTTCGGGGAACACCGCGGTGGGCGGGACGAAGGCATTCATCACCTCGGAGTTCGCGATCGCGCAGCTCGTCGCGATGCTGGTGGGCATCATCTACGCGTTCTTCGTCGCCGTGGCCGCCGGCATGAGTGTGATCCGCGACGAGGAATTGAAGGTCGGCGAGTTGCTCCACGCCACGCCGCTGACGCCGGCCGAGTACGTGTGGGGCAAGTACGCCGCCACTCTGGCCGGTTTCCTCGTCGTGCTCGCGGGGAACCTCGCGCTCATGATCTTGTTCAACCACGGTGTGCCCCACGGGGAGAACGCGGAGGTCATCGGCCCGTTCGCCTGGCCGAACTACGTGCGTCCACTGCTGCTCTTCGCGCTGCCTTCCCTGCTGTGCATGGCGGGCACGAGCTTCGCGCTGGGCACGCTCACGCGCAGGCCGATCCTGGTGTTCGCGTTCCCGGTGGCGACCATCGTCCTCGGCGTCGCCCTGATGTGGAACTGGTCGCCGTCGTGGCTCAGTCCCGCTGTCAACGGCCTGCTCATGGTGCTGGACCCTACCGGCATCCGCTGGCTCAACGAGACCTGGCTCAACGTGGACCGCGGCGTGGACTTCTACAACAGCGCCGGAGTCGGCACCGACGGGTTGTTCTGGATGAACCGCGCGGTGGTGGTGTTCCTCGGCCTGGGTGCCGTTCTGCTCACGCAGTGGCGGTTCACCGCCACGCTGCGCGGTACGAGAGCGGTCCGCCGCGGCCGCGTCGCCCCCGTCATGGCGGTCATGCCCGAGGCCGGAACGCCACGGTCCGAGGCGGCGCCGCTCGCATCGCTCGGGATGCGTTCGGGAGCCACCGGCTTCCTCGCCGGTGCCTGGCAGGTCGCGCGGGTGGAACTTCGCGAGCTGCGCACGCACCCCGGCCTCTACCTGTTCGTGCCGATGATCCTGGCCCAGACCCTGAGCAGCGTGGTCAGCGTCGGGGCCTTCGACACGAGCCTGCTCCAGACACCGGGCGGGCTCGCCGCGGAGGCGATGAACACGCTCACGCTGCTGGTCTGCCTGCTGCTGCTCTTCTACACGGTGGAATCGCTGGAGCGCGAGCGCGGCACCGGCTTCGGCGCGATCTTCTACGCCACCCCGCTGCGCACCGGCTCGCTGCTGCTGGGCAAGGCGCTGGCCAACACCGTGGTGGCGCTGGCGGTCCTCCTGACGGCGCTCGCCGGCGACGCCATCCTCCTGGCGGTGCAGGGGAAGGTGCCGTTCCGCATCGAACCGTTCGTGCTCTGCTGGGGCCTGCTGCTCACGCCCACGTTCCTGGTCTGGACCGCGTTCGCGATGGCACTCTTCGCGCTCACCGGCAGCCGCTACGCCACCTACGCCCTGGGCCTCGGGGCGCTGACCCTGACCGGTTTCCTCCAGCTGCGCGGCAGGATGAACTGGGCGTTCAACTGGGATCTGTGGAGCGCGACGCGCTGGAGCGACATGAGCGTGTTCGAGCTGGACCGGCTGCCGCTGATCCTCAACCGCGTGATGGTGCTCGGCCTCGCCGCCTTCTTCGTCGTGCTCACCGTGCGGCTCTTCCCGCGGCTCGAGGCCGACGCCACGCGCGCCATGCACCGGCTGCGGCCCGCGGCGCTCGCACGCGGGGCGCTGGGCCTCGTGCCGCTGCTGGTCGTGCCGCTGGTGGTCTGGGCCGTGCTCTGGTTCCAGGTGGAGCAGGGCTGGGAGGGCCGCCGGATGAAGAAGTTGGCGAAGGACTACTGGCGGCAGAACGCGGCGACCTGGACGAACGCGCCGCTGCCCGCGATGGCTGCGGTGGATCTCGACGTCATGCTCGACCCGCCGCATCGTGAGTTCCGGGTGGCCGGTCACTACGACCTCGTGAACCTGAACGGGCGGGCGCTCGAACAGATCCCGCTGACGGGCGGCTTCGCCTGGGACTCGCTCTCCTGGACGATGGACGGCGTGCCGTACCAGCCCGAGGACCGTTCGCGACTCTACGTCTTCACCCTGCCCCGGCCGCTGGCGCCGGGCGGGCGCGTGCGCCTGGGCTTCCGCTACCGCGGGGGCTGCCCGACGGGCATCAGCCGCAACGGTGCGGGGACCATGGAGTTCATCGTGCCCTCGAGTGCCGTGTTCACCGGGTTCGCCGGGCCCACGCTCGTGCCCCAGCTCGGGTTCAGCGGGGAGATCGGCCCGGAGGCGAAGGACCGGCCCGAGCCCCGCCGCTACCCCGACGACGTCTGGCGCGACACGCTGCCGGCCATGCTGCCGCTGGCGGAGACGTGGTTCGACACACGCATCCGGGTGACCGTGCCCGAGGGGTTCCGGGCGAACGCCACGGGCGTGCTCGAGAGCGAGACCACGTCGAATGGCCGCCGCACCTTCACCTACGTCACGGACCATCCTGTGCACCTGTTCAACGTGGTCGCCGGCCGCTGGGCCGAGAAGCGCGGCGAGGGAGCGACGATCTACCATCACCCGGCGCACACCTACAACCTCGAGGGCATGATGCAGGCGCTCTCCGGCTCGCGGCGCTGGTACTCGGAGTGGTTCGGGCCCTACCCGTGGCGGGACCTCCGGCTGAGCGAATTCCCCGCACTGCGCAACTACGCGCAGGGCTCGCCGACCAACATCACGTTCTCCGAGGGGATCGGCTTCCTGACGAAGAGCGAGCCGAAGGCCGACGCCGCGTTCTGGGTCACGGCGCACGAGGCGGCGCACCAGTGGTGGGGCAACATCCTCGTCCCGGCCGACCGCCCCGGCGCGGTGGTGCTGTCCGAGGGTATGTCGCATTTCTCGACGGCACTGCTCGTCGGACAGCTGAAGGGCCGTGAGCAGCAACTGGCCTTCCTGCGCCAGATCGAGGACCAGTACGCGAACACGCGCCAGGCCGACTCCGAGCGCCCGCTCACCCGCATCGACGAGTCGCGTGCCGGCGATGGTCGCATCGTCTACGACAAGGGCGGATGGGTCGCGTGGATGATGATGCGGCTCGTGGGCCGGGAGTCGATGTTGCGGGGATCCCGCGATTTCATCGCGGCGTGGCGCGACAGCCGGGATCACGCCGTGCTCCAGGACTACCTCGCGCACATGAGGCGCTACGCGCCCGATTCGACCGCCTATGACGCCTTCGTGCAGCAGTGGTACTGGGAGGTCGTGGTGCCCGAGTACCGGGTGAGCGCCGCGCGCGCGGTGAAGCGGGGCGACGTGTGGGAGGTCCGTGCCCGGGTGCGCAACGCCGGTACCGGCCGCATGCCCGTGCAGATCGCGGTCGTCCGCGGGGTGCGCTTCGCCGACGCCGGGAAGCAGCAGGAACCCTGGCGCGATGCGCGCGCGACCGTCGTTCTGGGCCCGAAGGAGAGCGGCGAGATCGTCGTGCGCTGCGGCTTCGAGCCCGAGCGGGTGGTGGTCGATCCGGACTTCGAGGTGCTCCAGCTCGAGCGGCAGAAGGCCACGGCCAGGGTGGATCTGGAAAAGGAAGCGGTGGCAGGCCCGCCGGCCGCCGCGCCGGTCCGCCACCGCGTCTGAAGCGGCGGGCCCGGCCCCGCTTACTCCACCCTCACCCGTGCCAGCACCAGTGTCGGCGTGCGCGCGAGGATCTCGAGCGGCGTCTGTGCGCCGCGCGCGACCTCGCGCTCCCGCGCGGGCGGGAAGGCGAGGTACGTCATCCCGTCCGTTGCGCGGTGGTCGCGCAGCGCGTCCGGCCCGGGCGTCGCGACCACCAGCTCGTGCCGGGCGTAGAAGCGCAGCGACGGTGGCGGCGTGCCCGTCACCACGAGCGCCGCGCGCGGCGGCGCGGCCACTTCCAGCGCCTGCGCCGCGGCGCGCGTGTTGAGCCAGCCCTCCATCGCGGGCAGGACCTGGAGCGACACGATCGGCATCCCCGCTGCGACCGGCAGGCCCATCAGCAGGGCCGCCAGCCGGCGCCGGCGCATCAGGTCCGCGAGGAACGGCGCCCAGCAGGTGAGCAGCAGCGCCGCCCCGAGCAGGCGCAGTTCCGGGGCTGCGGCGCTCACCCGCGTCGCCAGCGTGACGAAGGTGAACGCCGCCACGCTCCCCGCCACCGCCAGGGTCAGTGCCGCGCGCGTGAGGGTCAGTGCCAGCCGCTTCGGGTCCTCGAACAGGTGGTCGAGCAGGCGCCCGCACAGGAGCGCGACGGCCGGCACCGCCGGCAACGCCGCCGTGATCGGGCGGGACGGATAGAAGAGGATCGGCGCGAGTGCGGCGAGCAGGCAGGCGATGAAGAAGTGCGCCGCGCCCTCCTCGCGCCGCTCGCGCTCGACCGCCGCGGCCGACGGCAACTCCGGTCCGGCCGACCCGACGCGCAGCAGCGGCAGGCGCCCGCGCCACCAGGTCGCGGCGTGCACCATCGCGTCGGGGAGCAGGGCGCTCCACGGGAAGCAGCCGGCCACCAGGAACGGGATCGCGAACACCGCGCCCGCGAGCCAGGGCATCGGCGGCCCGACCGCGTAGGGGAAGAACGGCGCGCGGGCGAGGAAGTCGGCGCCGTGGCGCCAGGCCATCGCCCCGTACCACGGCAGGGCGACGCACAGCATGAGCGCGAGGCCCGCGAGGGGGCGCGCGCGGCGCCAGTCCTCGCGGTCGCGCGCCAGCGCCAGGTAGAGCGCGAGCCCCGCGAGCGGCCACAGCGCCGTGAGCGGCCCCGCGCACACCAGCGCCGCCGCCAGCGCCCCGTAGGTGACCACCAGCCGCAGGTCGCGGCCGCGCGCGCGACCGAAGACCACGTCGGCGAGGCCAGCGCAGCCGATCCAGGCGAAGAGCGAGCCGAGCAGTTGCGTGCCGTCGTTGCGCGCCGCCAGGGGCAGCACGACCGAGGTGGCGAGCACGCCCGCCGCGAAGATCCCTGCCCGCGGGCCGAAGTGACGGGCGCCCGCCACTCCCGTGATGAGGACGAGCAGCACCGCGAGGCCCGCGCGCAACCGGCGGGAGCCCACCGGTGAAGCCGGTTCGCCCCAGTACGCCAGCGCTTCGAGCGCGTAGGCGGGCGTGGGTTTCTCGTAGAGCGGTTGCGCGCCGTAGAACGGCGTCAGCACCTCGCGGCGCTGGATCAGTTCGCGGGCGACCTGCGCGTCACGCGCCTCGCGCTCATCGAGGACTCCGACCCGGTCGAGGCCGAGGAAGAGCACGAGCACGCAGAGCGTGGCGAGGACGAACGGGGCGAAGCGCATGGCGAACGGGAGGGTAGCAGAAGCGACGGAAGTGACGCGCCCTCACCCCGCCGGGAGGGGCAGCCTGCGCAGGGGCGGCCCGGGGCGTCGGCAGGCCGCCCGCGAGCGCATCGCAAACGGAGGAAACGCCTCGAACGTCGGTCCCGGGTGCGCCGCCGGGCCCCCTCACACTTCGCCGTCGATGACCTCACGCACCTTGCGGGCGAGCGCGTCCAGCGCGAAGGGCTTCTGCAGGAGCGGTGCGAGCGGTGCGCCCGCCGGGTGCTCGCTCTCGATCGCCGCGTGACCGGACAGGTAGAGCACCCGGAGTCCGGGGTAGGTCGCGCTCAGGCGGCAGGCCACCTCGGGACCGCCCATGCCGGGCATCACCACGTCGGTCAGCAGCAGATCGATCGCTCCGCTGCTCTGCTCCGCCCGCTCGAGCGCCTCCTCGCCATTCCGGGCCTCCAGCACCCCGTAGCCCAGCCGCTCCAGGGTCGTGCGCACGAGGGTCCGCACCATTTCCTCGTCCTCGACGAGCAGCACGGTCTCGGAGCCTCGCGGGCTCGCAGGCGCGGTGCCCGACCCCTGACCCGTGGCGGCGGCGGATGCGGCCTGCGGCAGGTAGACGCGGAACGTCGTGCCCCGGCCGGGTTCCGAGGCCACCTCGATGTCGCCGCCGCACTGCTGGACGATGCCGTAGACCGTCGAGAGGCCGAGCCCGGTGCCCTTGCCGCGCGCCTTGGTCGTGAAGAAGGGCTCGAACAGGCGTCGCAGAGTCTCGGGATCCATACCCGTGCCGGTGTCGCTCACCGCCAGTACCACGCTGGGACCCGGGCACGACGGGCGGCAGGGCGCGCCGGATCCGTCCGCGCAGGAGTGGTTGGCGGTCTCGATCGCCAGCCTTCCGCCTCCGGGCATCGCGTCACGGGCGTTCACGACCAGGTTCGCGATCACCTGCTCGATCTGGCCCGGGTCCACCCGGATGCTCGCGAGCCTGGTGCCCATGCGGGTCTCGAGTTCGATGTTCTCGCCGATCAGGCGCTGAAGCATCTTGGCCATGTCGGCGACCAGCGTGTTGAGATCCAGGACCCGCGGCTGCACGGGCTGCCGCCGGCTGAAGGCCAGGAGTTGTCCGGTGAGATCCGAGGCGCGCAGTGCCGCCTTGTGCACCTCCTCGAGGTCACGGCGCACGGCCGTGTCCAGGCCGGAGCTCTTCAGCGCCATCTCGCTGAAGCCCTGGATCACGGTGAGCAGATTGTTGAAGTCGTGCGCCACGCCGCCTGCGAGTCGCCCGATCGCCTCCATCTTCTGCGCGTGGTGGAACTGGCGCTCGAGCTGGCGGTGCGCCGTCAGGTCCAGGTACACACCCACGATCCCCTGGGCTGTGCCGTCAGGTCCCTGGATCAACGCGGTCGAGAGTCTCAACTCCAGTGGCTTGCCGTCCCGCCGCACGCGGCGCACTTCGAAGTCCGTGAGGTGCTCGCCGGCCAGTGCTCGCCCGAGCAGGTCGTGGGCCCCCTCCCGGTCCTCCGGGAGGATGTAGGGTGGCCGGGCCTGGCCGATGACCTCCTCCGCGCTCCAGCCGAACAGCCGCTCGGCGGCAGGCGTCCAGAGGATGGGCCGCCGTTCGCGATCCAGGGCCACGATGGCGACCGGGGAGGCGGTGATCACGGCCTGCAGGGTCTCGTAACTCTCGCGCACCGCCGCCGTGGCGCGCTCGAGCTCGCGCTGGCGGTCCTGGAGGCTGTCCGCCATCTGGTCGAAGGAGCGGCCCAGGTCGCCCAGCTCGCCGGGATCCGTCATGGACGTGCGGACGGCCATGTCGCCCGCGCGCAGGCGTCGCGCCGCCGAGACCAGCGCGTCCACCGGACGCAGGACGAAGACGCGGGCGCCGAGCCAGGCTGCGAGCAGCGCCGCCAGCGACGCGAGCGCGAGCAGCAGGAGGGAGCGTCGCATGATGCGGTCTGCGCTGGCGAAGACCATCCTGCGGTCCATGCCGAGCATGGCGTAGGCGGCCGCGTCGCGCGTCCCCTCGACCGGCCGGAAGGTCCACAGCCGCAACACCCCGTCGACGCCCGTGGCCTCGATGACGCCCGCCCGGCGGCTCAGCACCGCGCGGATGACCGGAGAGTCGTGGAGGTCCCGACCCACCCAGCGCCCGGGATCGGGCCGTCGGGCCAGCACGGTGCCGCGGTGATCGATCACGGCGAATACGGCTCCCGGAGACAGCGAGTCCCCTGCCGGCGCCGTGTTCAGCCAGCCCAGGTCGATCGCGGCGAAGGCCACGGCGCGGGGTCTGCCGTCGGGGCCGAACACCGGACGGGCCACGTTCAGGCTCGACTTCTTCGTGATGCGACCCATCTGGTACTCGCCGACGGAGAACGCGCGCGACGCGAGCGCGCGCCGGAAGTACAGCCGGTCTCCCACGTTCACCGGTGCGGGCAGCAGCACTCCGCTCGCCACCACCTGACCGCGGAGGTCTGCGAGACCGAGGTTGGCGTAGAGGGAGGAGCGGGCGTGCCGGGCCGGCGCGGCGGCTGGATCGGTCCCGCCTTCGTCCTTGTCGTGATCTCTTCCGCTCAGCAGGTCCCTGAAGAGCGCCTCGCAGGCGGCAGCGTCCCCCCGCCGCATCTCGGGCAGCCGCGCGAGCAGGTCGAGGAGCATGCGCGAATCGCGGACCGCGATGTCGATGTCGTTGCAGGCCCCGTCGGTGAGGCGCCGGGCCTCCGCCAGGCTGCCCGCCTCGGCCAGCCTCCGCTGCACGTGATCCTGGAAGAGCACGAGCCCGAGGGCCGGGATGGCCACGAACAGCACCAGGCCGAGCAGGCGGAGTCGCAGCGACGAGAGGAGACGGATCATGGCTCCCGTTCGCGGCTGGGCCGGGGGCGAAGCCCTGGGGCAGGGACGACCCGCCGGCGGTGCGTGGTCCCGCTCGCGGCCGTTTCCGCGGGTGTCCTCATGCGGCCCCGATCGGCAGCCGCCGCACCGGCTTCCCCGTCGCCGCGAAGACGGCGTTCGCCACCGCGGGCGCGATGGGCGGCAGGCCGGGCTCGCCGATGCCGCCGACCGGGTCGCCGCTCGGCGCCAGGTGGACTTCGATCGCGGGACACTCGTCGAGCGCAAGCATCGGGTAGTCGCTGAAGCCGCTCTGCACGACGCGGCCCTTCTCGATGGTGATCTCGCTCTTCAGCGCGGCGCTCAGGCCGTAGATGATGCCGCCCTCCATCTGCGAGCGGACCAGGTCGGGATGCACGACCGTGCCGCAATCCACGGCGCACACCACGCGCCTCACGCGGACGGTGCCCTGGCCCGTGACCTCCACTTCCGCCACCTGCGCGACGAACGAGCCGAAGCTCTCGTGCACGGCGATGCCGCGCGCCCGGCCTGCCGGCAGCGCCGTGCCCCATCCGGCCTGCTGCGCGGCCAGCTCGAGCACGGCGCGATGGCGCGGTTTGTCCTTGAGCAGCTCGCGCCGCAGCTCGAACGGGTCGCGGCCGGCGGCGGCGGCCACTTCGTCGAGGAAGCACTCGGTGACGTAGGCGTTCTGCGAGGAGGCGACCGAGCGCCACCAGCCGAGCGGGATGCCGGGGTCGTGCGTGATGAGTTCGACCTCGATGTTGGGGATGGCGTAGGGCAGGTTGGCCGCGCCGTCGAAAGAGCTCCAGTCGGGCTCGTCCTGTTTCACGTATCCCATCTGCGTGGCGATGCCGGGCGCGACGATGCGGTGGGTCCAGGCGACCGGCGCGCCCGCGGCGTCGAACCCGGCGCGCAGCACGTTGTAGGTGGCCGGCCGGTAGACGTCGTGCTGCACGTCGTCCTCGCGCGTCCAGACGACCTGGACGGGAACACCGGCCGCCTTCGACAGCAGGACGGCCTGCACGACGTAGTCCTGCCGGTGGCGGGCGCCGAAACCGCCGCCGATGAGGGTCATGTGCACGGTGACGGCGCCGGGCTCGAGCCCGGCGGCCTTCGCGGCGGCCTGGTGCGCGCCGCTGCCGCTCTGCGTGGGCACCCAGACCTCGCATGCGTCGCGGCGCACGTGCGCGGTGCAGTTCATGGGCTCCATGGGCGTGTGCGCGAGGTAGGGCACTTCGTAGATGGCCTCGATGGTGCGAGCGGCGGCGGCGAGCGCGGCGCCGCCGCCGCCCTGCTTGCGCGTCGTCTGGCCAGGCCGCTTCGCCAGTTCGGCGAACTTCGCGCGGATGACGGCGCTGTCGAGCGTGGCGAGCGGCCCCTCGTCCCAGGTGACGCGCAGCGCCTCGCGGCCGCGGAAGGCGGCCCAGGTGCCCTTTGCGAGCACGGCCACGCCGTCACCGATGCGCTCGACGCGCACCACGCCGGGCACCTTCAGCGCGGCGGTGGGATCGAAGTTCGCGAGCTTGCCGCCGAACACGGGACACTGCGCGACCGAGGCGTGGAGCATGCCGGGCACGCGCACGTCGGCGCCGAAGCGGGCGCTGCCGTCCACCTTGGCGGGAGCGTCGAAGCGCGCGGGCGTGGTGCCGATGAGGTGGTGCTGGCTGCGGTCCTTGAGCGCGGGATCGGCCGGAAGAGGCAGCTTCGCGGCGCCGGCAGCGAGCGCGCCGTAGCCGAGCCGCCGGCCGCTCCCTTCGTGCACGACCTCGCCGTTCGCGGCGCGGCAGGTGGCGCGGTCCACCTTCCACTGGTTCGCGGCGGCGCCGACGAGCAGTTCGCGCGCCTGTGCGCCGGCCTGGCGCATCGGCTTCCACAGCGAACGGATGCTGTTGCTGCCACCGGTGCTCATGTCGCCGTACGCGGGGCCGGGGTCGGCCTGCTCGATGCGGACCTCCCGCCAGTCGGCCTCGAGTTCCTCGGCGACGAGCATGGCGAGCGCGGTGCTCGTGCCCTGGCCGAGTTCGGAGCGCGCGATCATCACGGTGACGGCGCCGTCGGGGGCGATGCGCAGGTAGGCGTTGGGCGCGAACGTGTCCTTCTCCACGAGGCCCGTCGCCCGTGCGGTCCCGGGCGCCTGGAAGGCGATGACGAGGCCGGCGCCGGCGAGTGCGCCGCTCTTCAGGAAATCGCGACGGTTCGCGCTCATCGGGCGCCTCCCTTCGCCGCGAGATGGATGGCGCGGCGGATGCGCGGATAGGTCCCGCAGCGGCACAGGTTGGCGGAGAGCGCCTGGTCGATGTCGGTGTCGCTGGGGGCGGGGTTCTTCGCCAGCAACGCGGCCGCGGCCATGATCTGCCCGGACTGGCAGTAGCCGCACTGCGGCACCTGCTCCGCGAGCCAGGCCGTCTGCAGCGGGTGACTTCGGTCGGGCGAAAGACCTTCGATCGTGGTGATGCTCACGTCCCCGGCCTGCAGGGCGGTGATCTGGCAGGAGCGCGCGGGCTCGCCGTCGAGCAGCACGGTGCAGGAGCCGCACACGCCGGCGCCGCAGCCGAACTTCGTCCCGGTGAGGCCGAGGGTCTCGCGCAGCACCCAGAGCAGCGGAGTCTCAGGCTCCACGTCGACTGCGTGCGTGCGACCGTTGACGATGAGGCGGATGGCAGCCATCGGCGACCTCTGAGGTGTCGTTCGTTCCGGGAAGCGGGATCACGGAGAAGTTGTGCGGGCATGATAGCGCGGTGGCACGGGAGAATGACAAGGGATTCGGCAGGATTCGGCGCGCGGTGCCCTGACCGGGCGGCGGGCGGCGGTGGCGGAAGGCGCTCCGGGCGAGCGCTCGGTCGCGCCAATCCCTGGCGCTCCCTCGCTCTTCCG